>JAZJZJ010000191.1:0-12801 GCA_040389925.1 Pseudomonadota bacterium | reverse complement strand
GCTGTTCATCACGCACGACCTCGACGAGGCGATCGCGATGAGCGACCGCGTCGTCTGCCTCAGCGCCGGGCCCGGCTCGCACCCGATCGGCGAGTTCGCGATCGACCTGCCGCGCCCGCGCGACGTGACCGAGGTGCGCGCCACCGAGCGCTTCGTCGAGCTGCACCAGGCCATCTGGAACGTGCTGCGCGAAGAGGTGCTCAAGGGCTACCGGCAGCAGCTCGCCGCATGACGTACCCGCGCTCATGAAATACCTTCGTTTCTGGCAGGTGAGCCTGCTGCTGTTGATCTTCGTGCTCTGGCACGTGCTGACCACGCCCGGCCTGATCCCGCCGTTCGTGTTCGAGAACGACCAGCAGGCGGCGTTCTTCTTCGGCGAGCCGCTGAAGATCGGCAGCCGCATCTGGAACTGGTTCGTCGTCAACGCCAACATCTACGAGCACCTGGGCGTCACGCTGATCGAGACCGTGCTCGCGTTCGGCATCGGCACCGTGCTCGGCCTCGGCTGCGGGCTGTGGCTCGCGCTGAGCCCGATCGCCGCGGCCATCACCGACCCGTACATCAAGGCGCTGAACAGCATGCCGCGCGTGATCCTCGCGCCGATCTTTGCGGTGTGGTTCGGGCTCGGCATCGCGAGCAAAGTCGCGCTCGGTGTCACGCTGGTGTTCTTCATCGTCTTTTTCAACGTCTACCAGGGTGTGAAGGAAGTGAGCCCGGTCGTGCTCGCGAACGCGCGCATGCTCGGCGCCTCGCAGAAGCAGCTGCTGCGGCACGTGTACCTGCCGAGCGCAACGAGTTGGGTGTTCAGCTCGCTGCACACCAGTGTCGGCCTCGCCTTCGTCGGCGCGGTGGTCGGCGAGTACCTGGGCTCGTCGCGCGGTGTCGGCTACCTGATCCTGCAGGCCGAAGGCGCGTTCGACATCAACACCGTGATGGCCGGCATTCTCGTGCTGACCGTGTTCGCGCTGATGCTCGACGCGGCCGTCGGCAAGCTCGAAAAGCGCTTGATGAAGTGGCAGCCCAAGACCGGTGAAACCGAGAAACTCTGAGCCCCCGCGAGAAGGCCATGGCCAAAGACTTCGACGCGATGGAGGACAGCAACCGCTCGGCCAACCCCAGCATCCACGACGTCTCCGACCCGGCGCGGCGCATCTGGCTCCAGGGCGGGCTCGCGGCGCTGGCCGGCGCGGCGTTCGGGCCGCTCGCCACCGGTTGCGCGGCGGGTGCGAAGCCGGGCGCGCCGCTGCTCGGCTTCAAGGGCATTCCGACCAGGACCTCTGACACGGTTGTCGTGCCCGAGGGCTACATCACGAGCGTGATCGCCGCGTGGGGCGAGCCGGTCGGCGTGCCCGGCAACATGCCGGCGTGGCGCGAAGACGCCTCCGCCAGCGCCGCAGACCAGGCCGTGCAGATGGGCATGCACCACGACGCCATCCACTTCTTTCCGTTCGCCGGCGGCAGTACGCGCGGCCTGCTGACGATGAACCACGAGTACACCGACGACGGCCTGCTGCATCCCCAGGGCATGCAGAACTGGACCGCCGAGAAGGTGCGCAAGGCACAGGCCGCGCACGGTGTGTCGGTGATCGAGGTCGAGCGCCGCGACGCCGTGTGGGCGATGGTGCGGCCCTCGAAGTACGCGCGCCGCTTCACCGCGGCCACGCCGTTCGCGCTCGGCGGGCCGGCGGCCGGCCACTCGATGATGAAAACCTCGGGCGACCCGACGGGCCGCACTGTGCTCGGCACGCTGAACAACTGCGGCGCCGGGCGCACGCCCTGGGGCACCTTTCTGTCGGGCGAAGAGAACTTCAACTACTACTTCGACGGCGGTGGCGAGCTCGCCGATGCCCACCAGCGCCGTTGGGGCTTGCGCAAGACCTCGTGGCTGCGCTGGGGCGAGCACGATGCGCGCTTCGACGCGCAGCGCCACCCGAACGAATTCAACCGCTTCGGCTGGGTCGTCGAGATCGACCCGATGGACCCGACCAGCACGCCGGTCAAGCGCACCGCGCTCGGCCGGGCCGTGCACGAGGGCGCGTGGGTTGCGGTCACGCGCGACGGCCGCGCGGTCGTCTACTCCGGCGAGGATTCGCGCTTCGAGTACATCTACAAGTTCGTCAGCCTTGACCCGATCGCGCCGGCCGGCCACGGGCTGACGCAGGCGCAAGCGAACCGCGAGTTGCTCGATCACGGCACGCTGTACGTCGCGCGCTTCGACGCCGACGGCACGGGCCGCTGGCTGCCGCTGGTGCACGGCACCGGCCCGCTGGCGGCGGCGAACGGCTTCACCGATCAGGGCGAGGTGGTGATCAAGGCGCGCCAGGCGAGCGACGCGCTCGGTGCGACCAAAATGGACCGCCCCGAGTGGCTCGCGATCGATCAGCAGGCCCGCGAGGTCTATTGCACGCTGACCAACAACAGCGCGCGCGGCGCGCAAGACCAGCCCGGCGTCGACGCCGCGAACCCGCGTGCCAACAACACGATGGGCCAGATCATCCGCTGGAAGGAAGGCGGCGCGGCGGGCGGTGACTTCGATGCGACCACGCTGCGCTGGGATCACCTCGTGCTCGCCGGCGACCCTTTGAATGCGCGCGCCGAGGCGAAAGGCAACATCCAGGGCGACATCTTCGGCAGCCCCGACGGCCTGATGCTCGATGCGCGCGGCGTGCTGTGGGTGCAGACCGATGCGTCGGCGACTCAGATGCACAAGGGCGAGTACGCGCGCATCGGCAACAACCAGATGCTGGCCTTCGACCGCAGCACCGGCGAGGCGCGGCGCTTCCTGACCGGGCCGGTCAACTGCGAGATCACCGGCGCGACGCTCACGCCCGACGCCACGACGATGTTCATCAACGTGCAGCACCCCGGCGAGACGCCGAGCGACCGCAGCGACCCTGCCGAACCGAACCAGTTCTCGCGCTGGCCGAACGGCGGCCGGCCGCGCTCGGCGACGGTGGTGATCCGGCGCGTCGACGGCGGTGTGATCGGCGCCTGAGCCGGCGCCGCGCGTCAGCCGGCCCGCAGCACGTCGATCTGATGCGCCAGCGCGATCGTCGTGCGATCGTGCAGGAACGCGCCGATGATCTGCACGCCGATCGGCAGCCTTTCGGGGCTGGTCGCGATCGGCGCCACGGTGGCGGGCAGGCCGGCGAAGGTCGCCATGCCGGACCACGCGAGCTGGTCGCCGAACGGCGTCGGTTCGCCGTCGAGCAACAGCGTGCGCTTGCCCCAGTCGGCTTCGTTCGTCAGCGGGAACGCCGCCGTGCCGAAGACCGGTGCGAGCACCACGTCGAACTCACCGAACAGCGCGCGCCACTGGCGCCGCACTTTGGCACGCCGCTGAATCAGCGTGAACCACGCGTGCGCCGAGATCACGTCGCGGGCGCCCGGCGTGCCGTAGCTCGTGATCGTCATCAGCATCGTCACGTAGTCCTTGTGGACAGCGGCCAGATCGGGCAGTGACTCCGGCAAGCGTGGGCTTGCCCGCGCGACGCGCGCGCCCGCGCGCACCAGATCGCCGGCGAGCGCGTCGAGCGCCTCGCGTGTCGGTGCGTCGACGCGGGCGTCGGGATGCGTGTCGAGCAGCAGCACGCGCAGGCCGGCTATCGTCGGCACGCGCGGTGCCGGCAGGTCGAGGCGGTAGCCGTTGGCATCGTCGCCGTCCGGCCCGGCGAGCACGCCCAGCGCGAGTTCGAGGTCGGCGGCGCTGCGCGCCATCGGGCCGCACACGGCCAGGTCGATGCCGGCCCCGTCGACACCGGGCGGCGCGTGGCCACGCTGGGGCAGCAGGCCGAAGCTCGGCTTGTGGCCGAACACGCCGCAGAAGTGCGCGGGCACGCGGATCGAGCCACCGATGTCGGAGCCGAGCTCGAGCGGCACCATGCCGGCGGCCAGCGCCGCGGCGCCACCGCCCGACGAGCCGCCGGGTGTGCGCGTGTGATCGTGCGGGTTGACGGTCACGCCGTGGATCGGATTCGCACTCTGCCAGTCGCCGAGCGCCGGCGGCACGTTGGTCTTGCCGAGAATCACCGCACCGGCGGCTTTCAGGCGCTGGATCAGCACCGCGTCGTCGGTGGGCCGGAAGTCGCGAAACGGCGGCAGGCCCCAAGTCGTCGGCAGGCCGGCGATGTTGTACGACTCCTTGACCGTCATCGGCACGCCGAGCAGCGCGCCGCCGGTGTCGCCACCGGCGATGCGCTCGTCGCAGGCCTGCGCCTGCTCACGCGCGCGCTCGAAGTCACGCACGACGACCGCATTGACGGGTGCGTCGAGCCGCTCGATGCGCGCGATCGCGGCGTCGCAGAGTGCGAGCGCGCTGGTGGTGCGCGCGCGCACGGCGGCGGCGAGTTCGCCGGCGCCGGCTCGGTCCAGATCAGGGTGGTTGGGTCGTGGCATCGGAACTCCTTGCGCCCGGCACGCATTCTCATGCGTGCCGGGCGCAAGGTGCGCTCCGTGCCGGTCAGCCCTCGGAACGGCGGCGACGCCGCGCGATGAAGCCGATCGCGCCGAGCCCCGCCAGCATCATGGCGTAGGTCTCGGGCTCGGGTACCGGCGTGACCGCCGCGGCACTGCCGACGAAGAAGGTCTCGGGTCCGCCGGTCGCGTTCGCCGCGCTGGCGGTCAGCCCGACCCGCAGGTCGCCGCTGAACACCGCGGCGAGTTCGGCGAGCGAGGCGCCGGTCAGCCCGAACACGAAGCCGGAGTTGCCGGCCCCGGTGGCCGTGTCGGCGAACGCATACGTCTGCGGGATCGACGCGCTGAAGACCTGCGTGCCGGCCGCGTTGTATACGCCCAGCATCAGCCCGGTCAGGTCGATGCTGTTCAGCGCGCTGCCGGGTTCGAGAGCGTTGAAGACGACGCGCAGGTCGCTCGCCGAGGTCACGCCGAGATCGGCGAAGCTGCGGGTCAGCGTCTGCGACGCGCCGCTGAGGAAGTCGCCGGTCTTGACATCGGTCGTGCCGTTCCACGCCACGCTCCCGGTTTCCGTCGTGGAACTGCCGGGGCTGGTGAGCGTCAGGATCGTGTTGACCGAACCGAGGCCGCTGCCCTGGAAGTCGATCGGCGAGACGAGCACCAGTTGCGCGTGGGCGGCCGTGCCGCCGAGCGCCAGCAGGCTGGCGGCGAGAAGGGATCGTTTGAATCGCATGGTTGGTTTCCTGTTTGGGAGGTTGGGACCAAATCCTGGGTGATGCGCGGGCTCGCATCCGTCGGTGTGCACGAGGCCTGCGTGTAGGACATGATGAAGTCGGCCCGCCTCGCACCGCGAGCGCCACGACGACCGGCGGGTCGAAAAAAAACCCACCCGCGTGAGCGGGTGGGTTTGGAAGTCCTTCGGAAAGGACGTCGTTGGGACCGGTAACGGTTCGTTGCCCTGTTCGGTGTGGTGTTCTTCGGTGGGGGCTCGAACCTTGCATCGTGCCTCTTGCGAGGCGCCGTGTGACAGCAGTGAAGCCGACTCTAGGGAGGCGCCGCGGGCGCCGCCATCCCCAATTCGAGGGGACGCCCCGGAACGTTGTATGTCGCGTCGTCCGGCGGGAAAATCGCACACACGGCGCGCTGTGTGTGCGCGCGACAATGCAGCATGTCCGGTCCGCATCAACCTCCAGCGTCGCGCCGCGCGCCGCGCCGCGCGCCGCGCCCGTCACGACCGGCCGCGCCGGCGCGCGCTGTCCAGCCGCTCAACGAGCGCGAACTCGACGAATTGCAAACGATTCTCGACCGGGTGCCGGCGCCGCTCGAGCCACTCGATGTGAGCATGCTCGACGGCTACCTCTGCGGCGTGCTGTTGCAGCCGCGTCACATCGCCGTCGCGCGCTGGCTGCCGCATGTGACCGATGTCGACGGCCGCGCGCTGCCGGCGCGCTTCGAGGCTTCGCGCTTGACGGGATTGGTGCTGCGCCGCCATGCCGAGCTCGACGACGCGATCCAGCGGCGTCAGTGGTTCGACCCGTGGGTGTTCGAGTTGAGCGATGGCGACGAAGCCGAGCACGAGCAGCACGATGCCGACGAAGAGGATGACGACGAAGGCGACGGTGGCTCCGGCGCGATCGACGCCGTCTACCCGTGGGTGGCCGGCTTCGCGACCGCGCTCGAACTCTTCCCCGACCTGATGGCGCTCGACGCGAAGGCGCTGACCGAGCCGCTCGCGCTGGTGTACCGCCACCTCGCACCCGACGACCTCGAAGACGCCGACGACTTGCTCGCCGAGATCGAGTCGCTCGAGCCGCCGGAGGACCTCGCCGCAGCGGTCGAAGAACTGGTTCGCGCGACGCTGTTGCTGGCCGACATCTCGCGGCCGGTCACGGCTGCGGCACCGCCGCCACCGCGGCCGCGCCGCCCGCCGTCAAATCGCTGACGGATCGACGTCCACCGCCCAGCGCAGAATGCGCTCGTCCGCTGTCTTGTGGGCACGGCGCACGCTGTGCAGCGCCGGCAGCCACAGCGCCAGAAAGCGCTGCAGCGCCACCCGCGAGGCCGACTCGATCAGCATCTGCATGCGCTCGACATCGGCGACGCGCGCCACGCCCATCGGCACCGGCGGGTAGACCATCACCTGATCGGCACTCTGGTCGCCCGTGCCTCGCAGCGTCGTCGCCAGCTCGGCCGCCGCGCGCAGGAACGCGCGCGCCGCCTCGGGCGTGCGCGCGTCGGCGCGCAGGATGGCGAGGTGCGAAAACGGCGGCAGCCCGGCCATCTCGCGCTCCTTCAGCTGGCTGCTCGCGAAGGCCTCGAAGTCGTGCTGCTTCAACGCGCCGTAGAGCGCGTGCGTCGGGTGCCAGGTCTGCACCCACAGCTCGCTGCGGTCGGCCTGAGACGCATCGCGCCCGGCGCGCCCGCCCGCCTGCATCAACAACGCAAACAAGCGCTCGGGCGCACGAAAGTCGCTGCTGAACAGCGAACTGTCGGGGTTCACCGCCGCGACCAGCGTGATGCGCCGAAAGTCGTGGCCCTTGGTCACCATCTGCGTGCCGACCAGCACGTCGACATCGCCGGCATGCACCGCGCCGAGTTGCGCTTCGAGCGCGCCTTTCAGCCGGGTGCTGTCGGCATCGATGCGGGCGATGCGCGCTGGCCGGTCGTCGGGCGTGCGCAGCAGCGCGGCGAGCTGTTCTTCGAGGCGCTCGGTGCCGCGGCCGATCGGTGCGATGTCGAGGTTGCCGCACTCGGGGCAGGCGCGCGGCACGCGCTCGGTGAAGCCGCAGTGGTGGCAGCGCAAGGTGCGGTCGAGCTTGTGGAACACGCGCCACGCGCTGCAATGCGGGCAGCCGCTCTTCCAGCCGCATTCGCCGCAGTGCAGCACCGGCGCGTAGCCGCGGCGGTTCAGGAAGACGAGGCTTTGCTCGCCGCGCGCGAGCCGGTCCTGCAGCGCGGCGACGAGCGGCGCCGACAGGGCGGTGTTGACGCCGTGCAACTTCGGCTGCTGGTTCATGTCGACGAGGCGCACTTTCGGTAGCGCACCGCCGCCGATGCGCGCAGGCAGCGCGAGCTTGAGGTATTTGCCTTCGCTGGCGCGCTGCCAGCTCTCGAGCGACGGCGTCGCCGAGCCGAGCACGACGGTCGCCTTTTCCAGCCGGCCGCGGTAGACCGCCAGATCACGCGCCGAGTAGCGCGCCCCTTCCTGCTGCTTGTACGACGGGTCGTGTTCTTCGTCGACCACGATCAACCCGAGCCGCGGCATCGAGGCGAACACCGCCAGGCGCGTGCCCAGCACCAGATCGGCCAAGCCCAGGTGCGCCGCGAGCCAGCTGTGCAGCCGCTGCGCCGGCGTCAGCGCGCTGTGCAGCGAGACGATGTGGCGGCCGGCAAAGCGCTCGGCGAAGCGCGCTTCGAGCTGCGGCGTCAGGTTGATTTCGGGGACGAGCACGAGCGCCTGCTTGCCGGCCGCGAGCGCCTGCGCGGCCGCGCCCAGATAGACCTCGGTCTTGCCGCTGCCGGTGACGCCGTGCAGCAGTACCGGCGGCGGCACGTCGGCGGTGCCGGCGGTGGCGATCTGCGCCAGCACCTGGGTCTGTGCGTCGGTCAGCGGCGGCGCGGTCGTCGCGACCGCGGCGGCAGGCGCAGTGGCCAGCGCCTTGTGGAGCTTCTTGATGCGGTTCGCGAGCTGGGCATCGTCGAGTTTGCGCAGTTCGGGCGGCAGCACCGACAGCGCGATCTCGCCGGTGCTGCGCTGGTAGTACGCGGCGGCGAAGTCGACCAGTTCGCGCCACGCCGTGCCGAGCGGCGGCAGCGATTCGAGCGCGGCGGTGACCGGGCGCAGTTCGACGGCGGGGTCGGCTTCGGCGTCGCCATGCCAGACCACGCCAGGCACTTCGCGTCGACCCAGCGGCACACTGACCACGGTCCCCGGTGCAAGCGGATGCTCACTTGCGTAGTCGAGCGGTGCCGACAAGCCGGTGTGCTGCGGCGCGTCGACCGCAACGCGTACCCGCCGCGTTGCCGCCTCCGATCCGTCGATGAAGTTACCGCCCAAAGCTCAAGTCTCGTTTACAAGATTGCGTTAAGTCGATGATTTCAAAGTGCTTTCAAAGCTTTCCACTTCTTCTGTGGATAACTTTGTGCGCAACCGGGCGCGGAATGGCCGGAAACGCTGGCTGCGCGTGGCTTCGCTAGAAATTGCCCACTTTCGTGGCAGTCAAAGCAAATCAATGAAATCAACGACTTAGCGCTGATTGGTGGAAATCCCATGGTGCATCGCAGCAGCCGTCGCGGCATGTAAAGGACGCGCCCGATTTTGGGGATAAGTCAAGCCCTGAGCGCTCACTCACCTGCAAAAGAAAAATCCGCGCGGGTCGTGGCGTGGCGGCGTCAGGCTCGCGTCAACAGGCGCTTCGAGACCTCGTGAACCGCGTCGACCAGCACGCCGACACTCTCCGGCGGCGTGTGCTGGCTGATGCCGTGGCCGAGGTTGAAGATGTGGCCACCGGGCGGGCCGTAGCTCTCCAGCGTGCGTGTCACTTCGGCGCGAATCTGCGCCGGGCCGGCAAACAGCACGTTCGGGTCGATGTTGCCCTGCAGCGCGACTTTGTCGCCGATGCGGGCGCGTGCCGCGCCCAAGTTGACCGTCCAGTCGACCCCGACGACGTCGGGCTGCGCCGCGGCGATGTCTTCGAGCCAGAGCCCGCCGCCCTTCGTGAACACGATGTGCGGAATGCGTTGGCCGGCGTGCTCGCGCTTGAGCTGCTGCAGCACGCGCCGCGTGTAGGCGAGGCTGAATTCCTGGAACGCGCCGTCGGCGAGCACGCCGCCCCAGCTGTCGAAAATCATCACGGCCTGCGCGCCGGCCTCGATCTGCGCGTTCAGGTATTGCGCGACGGCCGCGGCGTTGACGTCGAGCATGCGGTGCATCAGGTCGGGCCGGCTGTACAGCATGGTCTTGACGAGGCGGTAGTCGTCCGAGCCGGCGCCTTCGACCATGTAGCAGGCCAGCGTCCACGGGCTGCCCGAGAAGCCGATCAGCGGCACGCGGCCATTCAAGGCCTTGCGGATCGAGGTGACCGCGTCGAACACGTAGCGCAGCTTGTTCATGTCCGGCACTTCGAGCTTCGCGACCGCGGCTTCGTCGCGCACCGGGTGCGCGAACTTCGGGCCTTCGCCGAGTGCGAAGCTCAGACCGAGGCCCATCGCGTCGGGCACGGTCAGGATGTCGCTGAACAGGATCGCGGCATCGAGCGCATAACGCTCCAGCGGCTGCAGCGTGACTTCGGTCGCGTAGTCGGTGTTCGTCGCCAGCCCCATGAAGCTGCCGGCCTTCGCGCGCGTGGCGCGGTACTCGGGCAGGTAGCGGCCGGCCTGGCGCATCAGCCAGACCGGCGTGTGCGGGGTGGGTTGGCGCAGGCAGGCGCGCAGGAAGCTGTCGTTCTGGAGCGGTGCGTACATCGAAGGATTGTCGCAAAGCGTGAACCTGGGCGAGCGCATGCTCATAATCAGCGACGCACACGAGGAGACCCGCATGCTGGCCAACGACATCCTGAGCACGATCGGCAACACGCCGCACATCCGCATCAACCGGCTGTTCGGCAACACGCACAGCGTCTACATCAAGAGCGAGCGCTCGAACCCCGGCGGCTCGATCAAGGACCGCATCGCGCTGGCGATGGTCGAGGCCGCCGAAGCCTCGGGCGCGCTCAAACCGGGCGGCACGATCATCGAGCCGACCTCGGGCAACACCGGCGTCGGCTTGGCGATGGTCGCGGCGGTGAAGGGTTACAAGCTGATCCTCGTGATGCCCGACAGCATGAGCATCGAGCGCCGCCGCCTGATGCTGGCGTATGGCGCGAAGTTCGAACTGACGCCGCGCGAGAAGGGCATGAACGGCTCGATCGCGCGCGCCACCGAGCTGCTCGCGGCCACCCCCGGCGGCTGGATGCCGCAGCAGTTCGAGAACCCCGCGAACATCGACGTGCACGCGCGCACCACCGCGCAGGAGATCGCCGCCGATTTTCCGAGCGGCATCGACGCGCTGATCACCGGTGTCGGCACCGGCGGGCACATCACCGGCTGTGCCCAGGCGCTGAAGAAGATGTGGCCGAAGCTGCAGGTGTTCGCGGTCGAGCCGAGCGCGTCGCCGGTCATCAGCGGCGGCAAGCCGAGCCCGCACCCGATCCAGGGCATCGGCGCCGGCTTCCCGAAGAACCTGCACACCGACCTGCTCGACGGCGTGATCCAGGTCGAGGCCGAGGCCGCGCGCGAGATGGCGCGGCGCGCGGCGCGCGAGGAGGGCATGCTGGTCGGCATCTCGTCGGGCGCGACGCTCGCGGCGATCGCGCAAAAGTTGAGCAGCCTGCCGGCCGGCGCGACGGTGCTCGGCTTCAACTACGACACCGGCGAGCGCTACCTGTCGATCGAAGGTTTCTTGCCGACGGAATGACGCCGCGGGCTCGCGCCGCCATCGGGCGCGGGCAGTTCGCGCCGGGCGAGCCAGGCCCGTACCAGCCCGGCTGCGTCGCGCAGCTGCGCGGCCTGCCAGACCAGCTCGGGCGGCGCGACGCGCGTGCCGGGCTCGCTCGCACCCAGTTGCGCCGCCAGCTCGCCGACGAACTGCGCGACCTTGCGCGCGCGCACCGGCTGGTTCGAGGTCGCGACCATCATCTGCAGTTGCGCCAGCACGCCGTCAGCGAGGCGCTGCAGCCACTGTTCGGCGCGTGCGCCGCCGGGCTTTTGCGCCGAGCGCACGAACACCAGGTGCTCGAACCCCAACGCGGCGACGGCCTGCTCGTCGAGGTTCGCGAGGCCGAGCTTCAGCGCGTCGGGCAAGGCCGCCGGCGCGTGCGGCAGCACGACGATCAGCCGCTTCGCGCCGCGCGCGTGCAGCCAGCGCGCGAGCCCGGCCAGCTCGTGCGGCTGCGGGCGCACGAACGCGAGCTCGCGGCCGTTGGCGTGGCGCGCCCGGTCGAACACGATCACGGCGACGTCGGCGATCGGCGTGGCCACCGCCGCGGGCACGTCGTCGAACGCCTCGACAAGGACCGGCTCGAGCCCGCGCATCGCGGTGGTCAGCGCGCGCGTCGCGAGCACCTTCACCTGCGCGAAGCGGTGGCCGGCGAGCAGCGATTCGAGCACCGCCGAGCCGAGCGCGCCGCCGCCGCCGGCGACCAGCACGGTCGGCGCCGCGGCCATGGCCGCGGGTGAAGACCGGCCGACCCGCAGCGCGTGGTTCAGCGACGTCATGCGCAGACTTTAACCACGCGATCGGCACCGACGCCCATTGAATGCGCCGCGGGTGGCCGCATGTCGTGGCCGCGGGGTAGGATTGCCGCGCCATCTTTCGGAGGAACAAAACATGATCCGTGCTCTCTCGCTGTCTTCCTTCTCGTTCGGTCGTCTGCTTGCCGCCGGCTTCGCCGCGCTCGCGCTGCTCAGCCTCTCGGGCTGCGGCTACAACACCTTCCAGTCGCTCGACGAGCAAAGCAAGGCCGCATGGTCCGAGGTGCTGAACCAGTACCAGCGCCGCGCCGACCTGATCCCGAACATCGTCGCCACCGTCAAGGGCGAGGCCAGCTTCGAGCAGGACACGCTGACCAAAGTGATCGAAGCGCGCTCGAAGGCCACTAGCATCCAGGCCACGCCGGAGCTGATCAACGACCCGGCCGCGTTCCAGAAATTCCAGGCCGCGCAAGGTGAGCTGACCGGCGCGCTGAGCCGCCTGATGGTCGTCGCCGAGCAGTACCCGCAGTTGAAGGCGAACCAGGCCTTTCAGGACTTGCGCGTGACCCTCGAAGGCACCGAGAACCGCATCACCGTGGCGCGCAACAGGTACATCAAGACGGTCGAGGAATACAACGTGCTCGCGCGCAGTTTCCCGAACAACCTGACCGCGATGGTGTTCGGCTACAAGACCAAGCCGAACTTCACGGTCCAGAACGAAGCGCAGATCTCGGTGCCGCCGAGCGTCGATTTCAGCAAGCCGGCGGCGTCTGCCGCGAAGTGATCGCGCGCTGAAGCCTTCGATGCTGCGCCGCCTGTTCGGGCTCGCCGTTGCGGCGCTACTGTGCTTCGGCACGGCGGCGCACGCACAGGACGTGCTGCCGGTGCCCGCCCTCACCGAGCGCGTCATCGACCAGACCGGCACGCTGAGCGAAGCGCAGAAGACCGCGCTGATCCAGAAGCTCGCGCTGATCGAGACCCAGCGCGGCGCCCAGGTCGTCGTGCTGATCGTGCCGACGACCCAGCCGGAAGACATCGCCGCCTTCGGCCAGCGCGTCGCCGAGACCTGGAAGGTCGGGCGCCGCGATGTCGGCGACGGCCTCGTGATCGTCGTCGCGAAGAACGACCGGCGCATCAACATCGAGGTCGCGAAGACGC
>JAZJZJ010000190.1:0-2330 GCA_040389925.1 Pseudomonadota bacterium | reverse complement strand
GCAGCCGAGCACCGGGCCGAAGATCTCTTCCTTGTAGATGCGCATCTCGGGCGTGACGTGGTCGAACAGCGTGCCGCCGGTGAAGAAGCCTTGCTCGTGGCCCTTGACCTTGTGGCCGCGTCCGTCGACGACCAGCGTCGCGCCTTCGTCGACGCCGATGCCGATGTAGCCTTCGATCCGCTCCAGCGCCTGCTTCGTGACGATCGGGCCCATCTCGGCGTCGAGCTCCATGCCGTTCTTGACCTTCAGCGTCTTCGCTCTTTCGGCGAGCTTGGGGATGATCTTGTCGGCCACGTCGCCGACCAGCACCGCGACGCTGATCGCCATGCAGCGCTCGCCGGCCGAGCCGTAGGCCGCGCCGATCAGCGCGTCGACCGCCTGCTCGATGTCGGCGTCGGGCATCACGACCATGTGGTTTTTGGCGCCGCCGAGCGCCTGCACGCGCTTGCCGTGGTGCGCGCCGGTCTCGTAGATGTACTGGGCGATCGGTGTGGAGCCGACAAAGCTGAGGGCCTTGACGTCGGGATGCGTGAGGAGCGCGTCGACCGCGACCTTGTCGCCCTGGATCACGTTGAAGACGCCCGGCGGCAGGCCGGCTTGCGTGAGCAGCTCGGCCATGAAGACCGAGCACGACGGATCACGCTCACTGGGCTTCAGGATGAAGGTGTTGCCGCAGGCGATCGCCACCGGGTACATCCACATCGGGACCATGCAGGGGAAGTTGAACGGCGTGATGCCGGCGACGACGCCGAGCGGCTGGCGCAGGGTCCAGTTGTCGATGCCGGTGGAGACCTGGTCGGTGAAGTCGCCCTTCAGCAACTGGGGCACGCCGCAGGCGAACTCGACGATGTCGATGCCGCGGGTGACTTCGCCTTGCGCGTCGGTGAAGACCTTGCCGTGCTCGGCCGTGATCATCGCGGCGAGGGTGTCGCGGTGCTGGTTCAGCAGGCCGAGAAACGTGTTCATGATCCGCGCGCGCCGGATCGGCGGCATGTCGGACCAGGCGGGGAAGGCGGCCTTCGCCGACGCCACGGCGGCGGAGACTTCGTCGACCGAGGCCAACGCCACTTGCCGGGCGACAGCGCCCGTCGACGGATTCCACACCGGCTGGCGGCGGCCGCTCGTGGAGGCAACTGCTCGGCCGTCGATGAAGTGGCCGACTTCGGTCGTGGCAGTGAAAGCTTCTGGTGCGCCCATGGTGGTGCTCGGTGGGGAGTGAATGACAGGTCAACTGTAGGCAGTCGGGGCGAAGTCGCCAAGCACAGATCGCTGGATTCATTGTTCACAATGCTGAACAATCGACCAATGAACATCCTGAAAAGCGAAGCGCTCTGGTCGCATGTGCACTGGCTCGGCGTGCTCGCCGCCGCCGGCAGCTTCACCGCCGCGGCGCAGCGGCTGGGCGTCAGCAAGGCCTTGATGAGCCAGCGCATCGCCGCGCTCGAACAGGCCGCCGGCGTGCCGCTGGTGCGGCGCACGACGCGCAGCATGCGGCTCACCGAAGCCGGGCAACAACTGGTCGACGCGACGCGCGGCGCGTTCGAGCAGATCGAACACAGCCTGGCGAACGTCAAAGACCTCGCGCAGGCGCCGCGCGGCCTGCTGCGCGTGACCGCGCCGGTCGCGCTCGGCCGGCAGCAGATCGTGCCGCTGGTGCCCGAGTTTCTGCGCCAGAACCCCGAGGTGCGGATCGAGCTTGAACTCGCCGACCGGCTGGTCTCGCTTGCGCAGGACGGTTTCGACGTCGCGATCCGCCACTCCGACACCGTGCCCGAGACCCACGTCGCGTGGGCGCTGTGCGAAACGCAGACCCTGCTGGTCGCGACCCGCGCTTACCTGAAAACGCACGGCACACCGACCACGCCGGCCGATCTCGCCGAGCACGCCTGCCTGCGCTACCTGCGCGGCGGCAGCACGCCGACCTGGGCCTTCGAGCCGGCGAAGGGCCGCGGCGAACGCGTCGCGGTCGCGATCCGCGGCGGCTTCGCGGCCAACAACAGCGAGGCGCTGCGCGAAGCCGCACTCGGCGGCGCCGGCATCGCACTGCTGCCCGACTTCACGGCCCAGCGCGCCCTGCTCGCCGGCAAGCTGGTGCGCGTGCTGCCCGCGTGGCGCTCGACCGGCGCGTTCGGCGCGAACATTCACGCAATGCGCCCGTACACACCGCACGTGCCGCGCGCGGTGCAGGCTTGGGTCACGTACCTGCGCGCGTGCCTGCAAGGCGGCTTCGCGGTCGACGCAGCCCGGGCCTGAGGCGACTCAGCGGGGCGCGGGTCCAGCGCCGGGCCGCTCCATGGGCCACGAAGAGGCCCACCTTGTGGACCTCGCGG
>JAZJZJ010000189.1:0-13817 GCA_040389925.1 Pseudomonadota bacterium | reverse complement strand
AGAGCCTGATCACGGTCGAGAGCGACAAGGCCTCGATGGAGATCCCGTCGTCGCATGCCGGCGTCATCAAGGACGTGAAGGTCAAGGTCGGCGACAAGGTGGCGAAGGGCAGCTTGGTCGCGGTGGTCGAAGCGAGCGGCGGTACTGCCGCTGCGCCGGCTCCGGCGGCAGCGGTCGCTGCAGCCTCTGCGCCAGCGACCGCATCGACGCCTGCGCCCGCGGCCGACAAGGCCGTGCCGACCGCCGCGCTGCCCGCGCACGAGCCGACCGTCGCGAAGGGCGCGCTGCCGCATGCGTCGCCGACGATCCGCAAGCTTGCCCGCGAGCTCGGTGTGCCGCTTGAAGAAGTCAAGGGCAGCGGCCCGAAAGGCCGCATCACGCAGGAAGACGTGCACGGTTTCGTCAAGGGCGTGATGGCCGGCAGCGTGCAGACGGTTGCGCAGAAATCGGCAGCGCCAGCAGCCGCAGCGGCCACCGGCGGCGGCATCCCCGGCCTGCTGGCCTGGCCGAAGGTCGACTTCACGAAGTTCGGCACGGTCGAGCGAAAAGACCTGTCGCGCATCAAGAAGCTCAGCGGCGCGAACCTGCACCGCAACTGGGTGCTGATCCCGCACGTCACGAACAACGACGACGCCGACATCACCGAGCTCGAGGCCTTCCGCGTTTCCACGAACAAGGAGAACGAGAAATCCGGCGTCAAGGTCACGATGCTCGCGTTCGTGATCAAGGCGGTCGTCGCCGGTCTCAAGAAGTTCCCCGAGTTCAACACCTCGCTCGACGGCGACCAGCTCGTCTACAAGCAGTACTTCCACATCGGCTTCGCGGCCGACACGCCGAACGGTCTCGTCGTGCCGGTGCTGCGCGATGCCGACAAGAAGGGCATTCTGCAGATCAGCACCGAGATGGGCGAACTCGCCAAGAAGGCGCGCGACGGCAAGCTCGGCCCCGCCGACATGACCGGCGGCTGCTTCTCGATCAGCTCGCTCGGTGGCATCGGCGGCACGCACTTCACGCCGATCATCAACGCGCCCGAGGTCGCGATCCTCGGACTGTCGAAGAGCGCGATGAAACCGGTCTGGGACGGCAAGCAGTTCGTGCCGAGGCTGACGCTGCCGCTGTCGCTGTCGTACGACCACCGTGTCATCGACGGCGCGCTGGCGGCGCGCTTCAATGCCTACCTCGGGCAGGTTCTCGCCGACTTCCGTCGCGTCCTTCTCTGACATGACGACCGTCGTGGTGGCCCGCAAGGGCAACACCGTGGCCATTGCCGCCGACACGCTGGTGACCTTCGGTGACACGCGTCTGGGCCATGGCTACGAGGCGAACCTGAAGATGTTCAAGGTCGGCGACTCGTGGATCGGGATGGCCGGAACGACCGCGCACTTCCCGGTCGTGCGGCGCGCGCTCGCGTCGCTTCTGCCGGAAGAGTTGAAGCTGCACTCGCGCGATCAGGTGTTCGAGACCTTCCTGAAGCTGCACTCGAAGCTGAAGGAGAACTTCTTTCTGAACACCAAGGAAGAAGACGCCGACCCGTACGAGAGCTCGCAATTCACCGCGCTGATCGCGAACCACGCCGGCATCTTCGGCGTGTACTCCTACCGCGAGGTGTTCGAGTTCGACCGCTTCTGGGGCATCGGCACCGGCCGCGCGTTCGCACTCGGCGCGATGTTCGCGAGTTACGACAAGGCGAAGACCGCGCGCGAGGTCGCCGAGATCGGCGTGCGCGCCGGCTGCGAATTCGACAAGAACTCCAGTGGGCCGTTTCACGCCCACACCCTCAAATTGAAAGGCTGACCCTATGGCCACGATCGACATCAAGGTGCCGGACATCGGCGATTTCAAGGACGTGGCGGTGATCGAGGTGCTCGTGAAGCCCGGCGACTCCGTCAAGGTCGAGCAGTCGCTGCTGACGGTCGAGAGCGACAAGGCCTCGATGGAGATTCCGTCGTCGCATGCCGGCGTCGTGAAGGAGGTGAAGGTCAAGGTCGGCGACACGGTCAACGAAGGCTCGGTGATCGTGTCGCTCGACGCCGAGGGCGCGGCGGCTTCAGCACCTGCGCCAGCCGCACCGGCGCCTGCGCCCGCTGCAGCACCGGCGGCTGCTGCTGTGCCTGCGCCGGTCGCGTCGACCTGGGCTGGCGGCGCCGATGTCGAAGCCGACCTCGTCGTGCTCGGCGCCGGCCCGGGCGGCTACTCGGCCGCGTTCCGCGCCGCCGATCTCGGCATGAAGGTCGTGTTGATCGAGCGTTTCGCGACACTCGGCGGCGTGTGCCTGAACGTCGGCTGCATCCCGTCGAAGGCGCTGCTGCACGTCGCTGCGGTGATGGACGAGGTCAAGCATTTCGACAGCTACGGCATCACGTTCGCGCCACCAGCGATCGACCTCGCGAAGCTGAAGACGCACAAGGAAAAGGTCGTCGGCAAGCTGACCGGCGGCTTGGCCGCGATGGCGAAGATGCGCAAGGTCACGGTGGTGCAGGGCACGGCCGAGTTCCTCGATCCGTTCCACATCGGCGTCGAACTTGCGAAGGGCGGCAAGCAGACTGTTCGGTTCAAGCAGGCCATCATCGCCGCCGGCTCCGAAGCGGTGAAGTTGCCGTTCCTGCCGAAGGACGACCCGCGCGTCGTCACCTCGACCGGCGCGCTCGAACTGCGCCAGAGCCCGAAGCGCATGTTGATTATCGGCGGCGGCATCATCGGCCTGGAGATGGGCACGGTCTATTCGACGCTGGGCGCACGCCTCGATGTGGTCGAAATGCTCGACGGCCTGATGCAAGGCGCCGACCGCGACCTCGTGAAGGTCTGGCAAAAGATGAACGCGCCACGCTTCGACAACATCATGCTGAAGACCAAAACGGTCGGCGCCGAGGCGACGAAGGACGGCATCCTCGTGAAGTTCGAGAACGCCGATGGCTCGCCGGCGGCGGTCAAGGAACAGCTCTACGACATGGTGCTGCAGGCCGTCGGCCGCGTGCCGAACGGCAAGCGCATCGGTGCCGACAAGGCGGGCGTGACGGTCACCGACCGCGGCTTCATCCCGGTCGACATCCAGATGCGCACGAACGTGGCCCACATCTTTGCGATCGGTGACATCGTCGGCCAGCCGATGCTGGCGCACAAGGCGACGCACGAAGGGCACGTGGCGGCCGAGGTTGCGGCCGGCGATGCGAAAGCGGCGTTCGATGCGCGCGTGATCCCGAGCGTGGCCTACACCGACCCTGAGGTGGCGTGGGTCGGCGTGACGGAGGACGAAGCCAAGGCCAAGGGCATGAAGGTCAAGAAGGGTCTGTTCCCGTGGAACGCCTCGGGCCGCGCGATCGCGAACGGCCGCGATGAGGGCTTCACGAAGTTGCTGTTCGACGAGGCCACGCACGCGATCGTCGGCGGCGGCATCGTCGGCACGCACGCCGGCGACATGATCGGCGAGCTCGCGCTGGCGATCGAGATGGGCGCGGATGGGTTCGACATCGGCAAGACGATTCACCCGCACCCGACGCTGGGCGAGAGCATCGGCTTGGCCGCGGAAGCGTTCGAAGGCGCCTGCACCGATCTGCCGCCGATCAAGCGATAGGCCGAGCGGCGCACCGGCGCCGCGCGTGCCGCTTCAGGCAATGGCGGCGCAGTGCACGTCGAATTGACCGCGACGCCGGTCCTCGAAGTAGTGCTTCAACGTTTCGCGCACGGTGCGGAATGCGAGTTCGTCCCACGGGATCTCGTCTTCGCGGAACAGCCTCGCCTCGATCGTCTCGGGGCCGGGCGCGAACTCGGTGTCGAGCAGGCGTGCGCGGAAGTACATGTGCACCTGGCCCACGCGCACGACGCTGAGCACGGTGAACAGGCCCTGCATTTCGAAATGCGCGCCAGCCTCTTCATCGGTCTCGCGCGCCGCACCTTGCTCGACGGTTTCACCGAGCTCCATGAAACCGGCCGGCAGTGTCCACAGCCCGTAGCGCGGCTCGATGTTGCGGCGGCACAGCAGCACCTGATCGCCCCAGGCCGGTACCGTGCCGACCACGTTCAGCGGGTTCTCGTAGTGAACGGTGTGGCAGACCGTGCAGGTCGCGCGCTCACGGTTGTCGTCGGCCGGCACCGCGTACACCACCGCGCCACCGCAGACCTTGCAGTGCTTGATGCTGTGCGGCGAGATCAACATGGCCGCGAGTGTACTTGCGCGACCCGGCCGTCACCGGGCAAAGCGCAACGCTGCATGGCATCATTCCCGGCTGCTGGACGACCTGTATTGGCGGCCTGCACCACGAATCTTTTGCACGAACCAGGATTTTCGACATGACCTTCGTTTTCACGCCGCCCGCCACCGCATCCGTTCCGGTTCAAGGGGGTGCGGCCGGCGCGCTGTTTCCGGTGCATCGCATCTATTGCGTTGGCCGCAACTACGTCGAACATGCGATCGAAATGGGCCACAGCGGCCGCGAGGCGCCGTTCTTCTTCATGAAGCCGGCCGACGCGGTGCTGCCGGTGGCCGAAGGCACGCTCGGCACGATGCGCTACCCGACGTTGACGAAGAGCCTGCACCACGAACTCGAACTCGTCGTCGCGATCGGCAAGGGCGGACGCGACATTCCGGCCGCGAAGGCGCTGGAGCATGTGTGGGGTTATGCCGTCGGCCTCGACATGACGCGCCGCGATCTGCAGAACGACGCGAAGAAGCTCGGCCGCCCGTGGTGCATCGCGAAGGGTTTCGACGAGTCGGCGCCGATCGGGCCGATCAAGCGTGCAGAAGAGTGCAGCCTGAGCGCCGACACGAAAATCTCGCTGCTCGTGAACGGCCAGCCGCGCCAAGCGAGCACGCTCGGCAAGCTGATCTGGAGCGTTGCCGAAGTGATCGAGCACCTGTCGAAAGCCTGGGAACTGCAGGCCGGCGACCTGATTTTCTCGGGCACGCCCGAGGGCGTGGCTGCGGTCGAGGTCGGCGATGTGCTGAGCGCCAGGGTCGACGGCGTCGGCACGCTCGAGGTCAAGCTGGTCGCCGGCTGAACGCGCCGTGCAGCTCTACAACTACTTCCGCTCGTCGGCCTCGTACCGCGTGCGCATCGCGCTGGCGCTGAAGGGGCTGGCTTGCGAACTCGTGCCGATCCATCTGGTGAAGAGCGAGCAGACGAGCGAGAGTTTCGCCGCCATCGCGCCGGCGAAGCTGGTGCCGTTGCTGAAGGTCAGTGGCGAGAGCGGGGACGAGTTGCTGACGCAGTCGCTGGCGATCATCGAGTACCTCGACGAAGTGCATCCCGAACCGAGCCTGCTGCCGGGCAACGCGTTCGCGCGCGCGCGCATCCGTTCGCTGGCGCAAGACATCGCCTGCGAAATCCATCCGCTCGACAACCTGCGCGTGCTGCGCTACCTCGTGCACGAGATGAAGGTCAGCGACGAAGACAAGACGCGTTGGTACAAGCATTGGGTCGAGACCGGGCTGGCGGTGGTCGAGCACCGGCTCGCGGGCGATGCGCGCACCGGCCGCTTCTGCCACGGCGATGCGCCGACGCTGGCCGACTGTGTGCTCGTGCCGCAGGTCATGAACGCGCAGCGCTTCGCCTGCCGGCTCGACAATCTGCCGACGGTGATCCGCGTGTTCGACGCCTGCATGGCGCTGGACGCGTTCTCGAAGACGCAGCCGTCGGCGTATCCCGAGGCGGCCGCTTGACGCTGCATGCCGATTGGCTGCGGCCCGATTGGCAGACCGACGGTGTCGGTGCGCTGATGACGACGCGGCAAGGCGGTGTGAGCCTCGCGCCGTTCGACGGCTTCAATCTGCGCGCGGCGGTCGGTGACGACCCGCACGCGGTGGCGCAGAACCAGCGCCGGCTCGTCGAGGCGATCGGCGCGACGCCGGTGTACCTGAACCAGGTGCACGGCGCGAAGGTCGTCCGATTGACCGCTGCCGATCTGAACGCCGATGCGCCGATCCACGATGCGGACGGCAGCGTCACCACCGAGCCCGGCATCGCCTGCACCGCGCAGGTCGCCGACTGCCTGCCGGTGCTGTTCGCGGCGCCGGGCGGGCGCGCGGTCGGTGCGGCGCACGCCGGCTGGCGCGGGCTCGCGGCGGGTGTGCTCGAAGCGACGCTGGCGCAGGTGTGCGAAGCAGCGCGCTGCGAGCCGGGCGAGGTTCAGACCTGGCTGGGCGCGTGTATCGGGCCGGCGCAGTTCGAGGTCGGGGCCGATGTGCTCGCAGCCTTCGGCGCCTCGCCGGCGACGAACGATTCAGCGCGCTTCGTCGGCAAGGGCGCGGGCAAGTGGTACGCCGACCTGCCCGCACTCGCGCAAGACCGGCTGCGAGCCGCTGGCGTGCACGCGATCGGCGGCGGCCGCTGGTGCACTGTCAGCGCGCCTTCAAGGTTCTTTTCGTTCCGGCGTGATCGCGTCACCGGCCGGATGGCCGCCGTCATCTGGATCGAACGGCGCGGTTAGTGCCACTTCGGCCGCTTCGGCCGCCCGCCGCGCGCGCTTGCGGGCCGGGCTCAGCAGCAGGTAGCTGACGATCGTCAACGGCAGCACACCGTACAGCAGCAGTGTGAAGAGCGCGCCCAACAGCGTCCCCTGCGGGCTGGTCGCCTCGACCACGGCCACCATCAGCACAACGTAGATCCACGCGATTGCCACGAGGAGCATCAGTTTGCTTCGCTTTGTCTGATTGTGAAATTGAAAGTCATAATGCGATACAAATAGGGATAGCCTGCGGATGTACAAAGCGTGCAGACTCACGTAAAACGATCCCGTGAAACGCCGCCCAGACCGCGCCCGGAACCGCCAGGAGACACCTTGAAGAGCACCCCCGATTCTGCGGCCGCGTCGGTCCCCGACGTTGCCGCCCATGCGCAAGCCCTCGGCACCAATTTGACCGAGATCTGGAAGTCGATGTCGGGCCTGAACCTGCCGCTGCCCGCGGTGGCGGAACTGCAGAGTGCGTACCTGAAGCAGTCGACCGCGCTCTGGAACCAGACGCTGCAGGCCCAACCCGCGTCGTCCTCCACGTCGGCGGCCGATCGCCGTTTCGCCGCGCCCGACTGGGCCAGCAACCCGGCTGCGGCCTGGACCGCGCAGATGTACCTGCTGAACGCGCGCACGCTGATGCAGATGGCCGACAGCCTGCAAGGCGACGAGAAGACGCGCCAGCGCATCCGTTTCGCGGTGCAGCAGTGGATCGACATGGCGGCGCCGAGCAACTACCTCGCGCTGAACCCCGAGGCGCAGCGCAAGGCGATCGACAGCAAGGGCGAGAGCATCGCGCTCGGCATGAAGCACCTGCTCGACGACGTGCGCCAGGGCCATGTCTCGCAGACCGACGAGAGTGTGTTCGAGATCGGCCGCAACGTCGCGACCACCGAAGGCGCGATCGTGTTCGAGAACGCGCTGTTCCAGCTGATCGAATACAAGCCGCTGACGGCCAAGGTGTTCGAGCGGCCGATGCTGTTCGTGCCGCCGTGCATCAACAAGTACTACATCCTCGATCTGCAGCCCGAGAACTCGCTGATCCGCTACACGGTGGCGCAGGGGCACCGCGTGTTCGTCGTCAGCTGGCGCAATGCCGACGACAGCATCAAGAACTTCACTTGGGACCAGTACATCGAAGACGCGGTGATCCGCGCGATCGGCTTGGTGCAGGAGATTTCAGGCAGCAAGCAGATCAACACGCTGGGCTTCTGCGTCGGCGGCACGATCCTCGCGACCGCGCTGGCGGTGCTGGCCGGGCGCGGCGAGAAACCGGCCGCGAGCATGACGCTGCTCACCACCTTCCTCGACTTCACCCACACCGGCGTGCTCGACCTGTTCATCGACGAGGCGATGGTGCAGATGCGCGAGATGACGCTGGGCCCGAAGAGCCCGGGTGGCGGCAGCCTGTTGAAGGGCCAGGAACTTGCGACGACCTTCAGCTTCCTGCGCCCGAACGATTTGGTCTGGAACTACGTCGTCGGCAACTACCTGAAGGGCGAGACGCCACCGCCGTTCGACCTGCTGTACTGGAACAGCGACGGCACCAACCTGCCGGGCCCGATGTACTGCTGGTACCTGCGCAACACCTACCTCGAGAACAACCTGGTCGTGCCGGGCAAGGTGACGGTCTGCGGTGAGAAGGTCGACCTCGGCAAGATCGACACGCCGGCCTACGTCTACGCCTCGCGCGAGGACCACATCGTGCCGTGGGAGGGCGCCTATCGGAACACGCAGGTGCTCAAGGGCAAGACCCGATTCGTGCTCGGCGCCTCGGGCCACATCGCCGGTGTGATCAACCCGCCGGCCAAGGGCAAGCGCAGCCACTGGATCGGCGCCAACGCCGCCTTGCCAAGCGACGCCAAGAGCTGGTTCGACAAGGCCAAGGAACACCCCGGCAGCTGGTGGACCGACTGGGCCGACTGGCTCAAGGGCCATTCGGGCAAGCAAGTCGCGGCGCCGAAGATGCCCGGCAACAAGCAGCACAAGACCATCGAGGCGGCACCCGGCCGCTACGTGAAGCAGAAGGCGAGCTGAGCGGCATCGCGCACGGCCCCTTCGACACCTCTTTCATCTCAACCTTTGGAGAATCTCCCATGACAACCGACATCGTCATCGTCGCCGCCGCCCGCACCGCCGTCGGCAAGTTCGGCGGCACGCTCGCCAAGACGCCCGCACCCGACCTCGGCGCCGCCGTCGTCGTCGACCTGCTGCGCCGCGCGAACCTGAGCGGCGACCAAATCAACGAACTGATCTTCGGCCAGGTGCTGACCGCCGGCTCGGGCCAGAACCCGGCGCGCCAGACCGTCATCAAGAGCGGCCTGCCGCAAGGCGTGCCGGCACTCACGATCAACGCGGTCTGCGGCTCCGGTCTGAAGGCGGTGATGCTGGCGGCGCAGGCGATTCGCGACGGCGACTCCGAGATCATCATCGCCGGCGGGCAAGAGAGCATGAGCATGTCGCCGCACGTGCTGCCGGGCTCGCGCGACGGCATGCGCATGGGCGACTGGAAGATGGTCGACACGATGATCGTCGACGGCCTGTTCGACGTGTACAACAAGTACCACATGGGCATCACCGCCGAGAACGTCGCGAAGAAATACGACATCACGCGCGAGAAGCAAGACGCGCTCGCGCTCGGCTCGCAGCAGAAGGCCGCCGCCGCGCAGGAAGCCGGCAAGTTCAACGACGAGATCGTGCCGTTCAGCATCGCCCAAAAGAAGGGCGACCCCATCGTCTTCGCGAACGACGAATTCATCAACAAGAAGACCAACGCCGACGCGCTCGCGGGCCTGCGTCCGGCCTTCGACAAGGCCGGCACCGTGACGGCAGGCAACGCCTCGGGCCTGAACGACGGTGCGGCCGGCGTGATCGTGATGACCGCCGCGAAGGCGAAGCAGCTCGGCCTGACGCCGCTCGCGCGCATCGCGAGCTACGCGACCGTCGCGCTCGATCCGAGCATCATGGGCATCGGCCCGGTGCCGGCCTCGAAGAAGGCGCTCGAGCGCGCCGGCTGGAAGGCGCAAGACCTCGACCTGCTCGAGATCAACGAAGCCTTCGCCGCGCAGGCCTGCGCCGTCAACAACGAGATGGGCTGGGACACCAGCAAGGTCAAT
Organism: Pseudomonadota bacterium; assembly: GCA_040389925.1. GTDB lineage: Bacteria > Pseudomonadota > Gammaproteobacteria > Burkholderiales > Burkholderiaceae_C > LMDS01. Next base: position 4,257 of record JAZJZJ010000189.1, on the reverse strand, counting down.
GTCAACGGCGGCGCGATCGCGATCGGGCATCCGATTGGTGCGTCCGGCTGCCGCATTCTGGTGACGCTGCTGCACGAAATGCAGCGCCGCGACGCGAAGAAGGGCATCGCCTCGCTGTGCATCGGCGGTGGCATGGGCGTTGCGTTGACCGTCGAGCGCTGAGACGGCAGGCATCCAGACCGGGCGCGTTCGCGCCCCTTGAACCGATTTCGGCGCAACGCGCCGACTCGCCGCGCGCGGGATGCGAATCCCCGCGCGGCGCGCCACTTTGAGAACCCACAGGGACAACAACATGAATCAGAAAATCGCATACATCACCGGCGGCATGGGCGGCATCGGCACGACCATGTGCCAGCGCCTGCACAAGGACGGTTTCACGGTGATCGCCGGCTGCGGCCCGAGCCGCGACCACGCCAAATGGCTGGGCGAGCAGGCCGCACTCGGCTACACGTTCCATGCGTCGGTCGGCAACGTCGGCGACTGGGATTCGACCGTCGCGGCGTTCGAGAAGGTCAAGGCCGAGCACGGCCCGGTCGACGTGCTGGTCAACAACGCCGGCATCACGCGCGACGGCATGTTCCGCAAGATGAGCCGCGCCGACTGGGACGCGGTGATCGAGACGAACCTGACCAGCCTGTTCAATGTGACCAAGCAGGTCATCGACGACATGGTCGACCGCAATTGGGGTCGCATCATCAACATCAGCTCGGTCAACGGCGAGAAGGGCCAGTTCGGCCAGACCAACTACTCGGCCGCGAAGGCGGGAATGCACGGCTTCACGATGGCGCTGGCGCAAGAGGTCGCGAGCAAGGGTGTGACGGTCAACACCGTGAGCCCCGGCTACATCGCGACCGACATGGTCAAGGCGATCCGCCAGGACGTGCTCGACAAGATCATCGCCGGCATTCCGGTGAAACGCCTGGGCACGCCGGGCGACATCGCCTCGATGGTGTCGTGGGTGGCGTCGGATGAGTCGGGGTTCGCAACGGGCGCTGATTTTTCCGTGAATGGCGGTCTGCACATGGGGTGAGCCCGGACCAAGAAGAGTCCCTGCGGACTCTTCTTCGCCTGGCGAACGACGGTCGCCTGCAGGCGACCGGCTGGGGTGCCGTCAGGCGTCAGAACAGGTTGCCGACGTTGAACAGCGTCGCCAAACCGAGGATCGCGAAGATCGCCGCCGCGATGCCGTGCACCAGCTTCATCGGCACCGCGCTTGCGAGCCGGTCGCCGACGAACACCGCCGGCACATCGGCGATCATCATTCCGAGCGTGGTGCCGGCCACGACCGCGATCAGGTCCTGATAGCGCGCCGCGAGTGCGACGGTCGCGATCTGCGTCTTGTCGCCCATCTCGGCGAGAAAGAACGCGATCAGCGTCGTGCCGAATACGCCGAAGCGCTGCGTCGTCGTCTCGTCGTCGTCGATCTTGTCGGGGATCAGCATCCAGCCGGCCATCGCGATGAACGAGATGCCGATGACCCACCGGAGCACGTTCGGCCCGAGCGCGCTCGCGATCCAGCCGCCGACCAGGCCGGCGGTCGCGTGGTTGAGCAGCGTGGCGGCGAGGATGCCCAGAATGATCGGGACGGGCTTGCGGAACTTGACTGCGAGCAGCATCGCGAGCAGCTGGGTCTTGTCGCCCATTTCACCGAGTGCGACGACGCCGGTCGATACGAGGAAGGCTTCCAAAGGGTGTTCTCCAGGACCGGTGCAGCAGACGGATGACCACGCAGCCCCGCCGGTCGTGCCGGGTCTGCGCGGTCAAAGGTCTTGCCAGGCTGGATGTCAGCTGCCTGCGCCATGGCCGTGGGGGCCAAGTGTGTTGACGCAGGCCCTGCAACGCGATGCGCTGCGAGGCGGCTACTCCCCAATGACGGGTGAAGACGAGATTGTAGCGGGCGCCGCTCAGCCGGCCTCGATCGCACCGGCAGCGGCGGCTTCGAGCGAGGCGTCACTGCCGTCCCAGATCAACTCGCCCAACAGCGCCGATGCGCCGACGAAATTGCGCTTCATCGACTGCGCGTAGATCGGGTCGTAGTGCTGCACCAGCAGCTCGCGCACGACTTGCGGCGTGTGGCCGGCGCGGGCGGCCTCTTGCCAGGCGGTCACGACCTCGTTGCCGCGCGTCGCGCGCAGCGCATCGAGCCGCTCGCAGAACGCCGCGGTGTCGGTGACGAAGTGGCCGTAGTCTTCGAGCAGCAACGCGACGCGCGCGTCGAGCGAGAGCTCGAGCCGCAGGCACGGCGAGGTGCGCATGCGCTCGATCAGCGCTAGCGGCACGCGCAAGTCGCCGACCTTCTTGCTCTCGCTCTCGATGTAGACCGGCCGCAAAGGGTCGAGCTGTCGCAACGCATCCCAAACCCGCGACTCGAACTGTTTCTGCCCCGGCTGCGGGCTGCCCGGCACGAGACCGAGCACCGAACCGCGGTGGTTCGCGAGCGCCTCCAGATCGAGCACCTGCGCGCCCTGCGCGCGCAGCACCTGCAGCAAGCGACTCTTGCCCGAACCCGTGCTGCCGCAAATCACGCGGTAGTGAAACTTCGCCGGCAACTCGTCGAGCGCCGCGACGACCGCGCGCCGCCAGGCTTGGTAGCCGCCCTCGAGGCGGTGCACGCGAAAACCGATCTGGTCGAGCACGGTGGCGAGCGCGCCGCTGCGCGTGCCGCCACGCCAGCAGTAGACGAGCGGGCGCCAGTCTTTCGGCTTGTCGAGCACCTCGCGCTCGATGTGGGCGGCGATGTTGCGCGCGACCAGTGCGGCACCGCGCTTCTTCGCGAGAAACGGCGAGACTTGGACGTACTCGGTGCCGATGACGATGCGCTCGGCGTCGGTCAGCGAGGGCCAGTTGACGGCGTCGGGCAGGCGATCGAGCGCGAACTCGCTTTCGGAGCGGGCGTCGATCAGCGTGCTGAATTCATGCAACCGCGCGAGCGCCTCGGCGGCGGTGATCGTGATCAGCATGCGAAGATCAAGACGCGAGCGCGTCCAGCAACTCGGTCTCGATCTGCAGCTGCATCTTGTTCTGCTGCAGCCCCGGCCCGTCGATCAGGAAGGTGTCTTCGACCCGCTCGCCCAGCGTCGTGATCTTCGCCAGCTGCAGGTTGATGTGATGGCGTGCCAGCACGCGCGCGATCGAGAACAGCAGCCCCGAACGGTCGCTTGCCGAGACGCCGAGCAGCCAGCGCTGAGCGCGCTCGTCGGGCCGCAACGTGACGCGCGGCGTGATCGGGAACGATTTGACGCGCCGCGAGATGCGCCCGCGCCCGGGCTCGGGCAGCGGCCCGGTGTCGGCCAGCGCCAGCGCGAGCTGGTTTTCGACATACAGGATCAGGTCGCGGTAATGCGTCTCGTAGCTCGCACTGCTGATCTGGAAGGTGTCGAGCGCATAGCCGCTGCGGGTCGTGTGCACCTTCGCGTCGAGGATGTTGAAGCCGGCCCCGTCGAAGTAGCCGCAGATGCGCGCGAACAGATCGGGCTGGTCGGGCGCGTAGACCAGCACTTGCAGCCCTTCGCCGAGCGGCGAAACGCGCGCCTGCACGACCGGCTTGACGGTCTCGACGCGGCCGATCAGCGAGCGCGTGTGCCAGGCGATGTCGGCGGCGTCGTGGCGTGCGAAGTAGCTCAGGTCGAGCGTGTTCCAGAGCGCGTGCTGCACGCCGGGGCCGAACGATGCGAGGTTCAGCATCTGGCGCGCCTCGACCTTGCGCGCCTCGACCTCGGCGTCCATGTTCGGGCGCGCGCCGCCAAGCGCGCGCAGCGTGAGCCGGTACAGGTCTTCGAGCAGCTTGCCCTTCCACGCGTTCCAGACCTTCGGGCTGGTGCCGCGGATGTCGGCCACCGTCAGCAGGTAGAGCGCCGTCAGCGTGCGCTCGTTGCGCACCAGCTTCGCGAAGGCCTCGATCACGTCGGGGTCGGAGAGGTCTTCCTTCTGCGCGATGCGCGACATCGTCAAATGCGATTCGACCAGAAACTCGATCAGCACGGCGTCTTCGCCGACGACGCCGTGCTCCTTGCAGAAGCGCCGCACTTCGATGCCGCCGAGCTCCGAATGATCACCACCGCGGCCCTTCGCGACATCGTGAAAGAGCGCCGCGATGTACAGCACCCAGGGCCGGTCGAAGCTCGACGCGAGCTGCGAGCAGAACGGGTACTCGTGCGCGTGCTCGGGGATGAAGAAGCGGCGCACGTTGCGCATCACCATGATGATGTGCTGGTCGACCGTGTAGACGTGGAACAGGTCGTGCTGCATCTGCCCGAC
>JAZJZJ010000188.1:524-5978 GCA_040389925.1 Pseudomonadota bacterium | reverse complement strand
AGAACCCGAACCGGCTGCAGCACTACTACCAGTACCAGGTCGTGCTCAAGCCCGCACCGGCCAACATCCTCGAGCTGTATCTGGGTTCGCTCGAAGCGCTCGGCTTCGACCTGAAGGCCAACGACGTGCGCTTCGTCGAAGACGACTGGGAGAACCCGACTCTCGGCTGTTGGGGTCTCGGCTGGGAGGTCTGGATGAACGGCATGGAGGTCACGCAGTTCACCTACTTCCAGCAGGTCGGTGGCATCGATTGCAAGCCGATCACCGGCGAGATCACCTACGGGCTGGAGCGGCTCGCGATGTACCTGCAAGGCGTCGACAACGTCTACAACCTGACCTGGACCGACGGCCTCAGCTACGGCGATGTCTACAAGCAGAACGAGGTCGAGCAGAGCACCTACAACTTCGAACACAGCGATGTCGAGTTTCTGTTGACCGCGTTCGGCGCGCATGAGAAGCAGTCGAAGCACTTGATGGCGCAGCAATTGGCGTTGCCCGCGTACGAGCAGTTGCTGAAGGCCGGCCACAGCTTCAACCTGCTGGATGCGCGCGGCGCGATCAGCGTGACCGAGCGGGCTGCCTACATCGGACGCATCCGCAACCTGGCGCGCGCGGTCGCGCAGAGCTACCTCGAAAGCCGCGCGCGGCTCGGCTTTCCGATGGCGCCGAAGGCGTGGGGCCAGGAAGTCGCCGCGATGATGGCGAAGAAGGCGGCTTGACGATGACCACGAAGAACCTGTTGGTCGAACTGTTCGTCGAAGAACTGCCGCCGAAGGCGTTGAAGAAGTTGGGCGAGTCGTTTGCAAGCGTGCTCGCGGCCGGGCTGAAGGCGCAAGGTCTTGCGACCGACGCATCGGTCGTCACGCCGTTCGCATCGCCGCGCCGCTTGGCCGCGCACATTACCGCCGTGAACGCGCAAGCGGCCGACAAGGCCGTGTCGCAAAAACTGATGCCGGTCAGCGTCGGCCTGAATGCGGCCGGCGAAGCGACGCCGGCGCTGCTGAAGAAGCTCGCGAGCGTCGGCGCCGATGCGTCGGCCGTGCCGCAACTGAAGCGCCAGATGGACGGCAAGGCCGAAGCGCTGTTCTTCGACAGCGTCGTCACCGGCGCGACCCTGGCCGAGGGCTTGCAGAAGGCGCTCGACGAGGCGCTCGCGAAGCTGCCGATCCCGAAGGTGATGCAGTACCAGTTGGCCGATGGCTGGACCAGCGTCAATTTCGTGCGCCCGGCGCACGGGCTGGTCGCCTTGCATGGCGATGTTGTCGTGCCGGTCAGCGCGCTGGGCTTGAGCGCAAGCCGCGCGACCCACGGCCATCGCTTCGAGGCCTCGGTCGACCCGATCGAATTGAAAGACGCCGATCACTACGCCGACACGCTGGCCGAGCAGGGCGCGGTGATCGCGAGCTTCGACCGGCGTCGCGCCGCGATCGCGAACCAGCTGCAGGCCGCCGCCGCGAAGCAGGGCTTGGTGCCGATCGACGACGCCGCGCTGCTCGACGAAGTGACGGCGCTGGTCGAGCGCCCGAACGTGCTCGTCTGCCAGTTCGAGGCGGAGTTTCTCGCCGTGCCGCCCGAATGCCTGATCCTGACGATGAAGGCGAACCAGAAGTACTTTCCGCTGCTCGACGCGGCGGGGAAATTGACGAACCGGTTCCTGATCGTCAGCAACATCCGGCCTGCCGATGCGAGCCGCGTGATCGAAGGCAACGAGCGCGTCGTGCGCCCGCGTCTGGCCGATGCGAAGTTCTTCTTCGACCAGGACCGCAAGAAGACGCTCGAGTCGCGCGGCGCCGGCCTCGACAAGGTCGTGTACCACGGCAAGCTCGGCACGCAGGGTGAGCGCACGGCGCGTGTCCGCGCGATCGCGAAGGCGATCGGCGCGAAGCTCGGCGGCGTCGAACTCGCGGCGCAAGCCGATCGCGCTGCGCTGCTCGCGAAGGCCGATCTCGTCACCGACATGGTCGGCGAGTTTCCCGAGTTGCAGGGCACGATGGGCGGCTACTACGCGCGGCACGATGGCGAGCCCGATGCGATCGCGATCGCGATCGAAGATCACTACAAGCCGCGCTTCGCCGGCGACGCATTGCCGCGCAATCCGGTGGGCATCGCGGTCGCACTCGCCGACAAGCTCGAAACGCTGGTCGGCCTGTTCGGCATCGGCCAGTTGCCGACCGGCGACAAGGACCCGTTCGCGCTGCGGCGTCACGCGCTCGGCGTGGTTCGCATGCTGGTCGAGCGCGACCTGCCGCTGCAACTCGACGAGCTCGTCGACGTCGCCGCGAACGCGATGGGCGCGCTGATGACCGACAAGCTCGCGTCCGCGCAACTGCTCGACTTCGTCTACGAGCGCCTGGCCGGCAGTCTGCGCGAGCAGAGCTACAGCGCGCAGGAGGTCGACGCGGTGCTCTCGTTGCGGCCAACGCGACTGGCCGACGTGAGTGCGCGGCTCGCCGCGGTGCGTGCGTTCGCCGCGTTGCCCGAAGCCGCGTCGCTTGCGGCCGCGAACAAGCGGGTCGGCAACATCCTGAAGAAGGTGGAAGGCGCGGTGACGGCGCAGGTCGATACCGCGCTGCTGCAGGAGCCTGCCGAAGCCGCGCTGAACGACGCGCTGGCCGTCGCGAAGCCGCAAGCCGACACGGCCTTCGAGCGCGGCGACTATGCCGCCTCGCTGCGAGCGCTCGCCGCGCTGAAGACGCCCGTCGACGCGTTCTTCGACAGCGTGATGGTCAACGCCGACGATGCGGCACTGCGCGCCAACCGCCTCGGCCTGCTCGCCACCCTGCACGGCGCGATGAATCGCGTCGCCGATCTGTCGAAGCTGGCGACATGACAAGCACCCCGATGAGACTCATCATCCTCGATCGCGACGGCACGATCAACGAGGACCGCGACGACTACGTCAAGTCGCCCGACGAGTGGGTACCGATCCCCGGCGCGCTCGAAGCGATCGCGCGGTTGAACCACGCCGGCTGGCACACGGTGATCGCGACCAATCAATCCGGCCTCGGCCGCGGCACCTTCGACATGGCCACACTGAACGCGATGCACGTGAAGATGAATCAGTTGCTCGCGAAGCAGGGCGGCCGCATCGACGCGGTGTTCTTCTGCCCGCATGCGCCCGAAGACGCTTGCGGCTGCCGCAAGCCGCTGCCGGGCCTGTTCGAGCAGATCGGCGAGCGCTTCGGCGTGCCGCTGCGCGACGTGCCGGTGGTCGGCGATTCGCTGCGCGACCTGCAGGCCGGCGCGGCGGTGGGCTGCCAGCCGCACCTGGTGCGCACCGGCAAGGGCGGTCGCCTCGATGACGCCGAAGTCGACGCGCTGTGCGCGCAGGTGCCCGGCACCTGCGTGCACGCCGACCTCGCTGCCTTCGCCGAACACATGATCCGCGAGGAGCGCAAGTCGCGCGTCGACACCGGCGAGTCCGACTCGGGTTTCGGGAGGCTCGACTGATGAGCACGTTCTTCAACGCGGTTCGCTCCGCGCTGTTCGTGCTGTTCATGGTGGTCACGGTGATCCCGTGGGCGCTCGCGGTGCTCGTGGTCTCGATCTTCGCGAAAGGCAACGTCGTCTACTGGATGTGTGTCGGCTGGCTGCGCACTGCGATCTGGGGCGCGAAGGTGATCTGCGGCGTGCACGCGCGCCTGCACGGCACCGAAAACCTGCCCGATTCGCCGGTCGTGATGCTGCCCAAACACCAGTCGACCTGGGAGACCTTCGCGTTCCCCGGCCTGATGCCGCACCCGCTGTGCTATGTGTTCAAGCGCGAGTTGCTCTACATCCCGTTCTTCGGCTGGGCGATGGCGCGCATGGACATGATCCACATCGACCGCAGCAAGCGCGCCGAGGCCTGGAATCTGGTGGCGGCGCAGGGCCGAGAATTCATGGCGAAGGGCCACTGGGTCATCATGTTCCCCGAAGGCACGCGCGCGGCGCGCGGCGCGAAAGGCACGTACAAGGCCGGCGGCACGCGCTTGGCGATTCAGACCGAGCGGCCGGTGCTGCCGATCGCGGTGACCTCGGCGCGTTGCTGGCCGCGCAAGAGTTTCGTGCTTCGGCCGGGCGTGATCGACGTGTCGATCGGCAAGCCGATTGCGTCGACCGGGCGCGAGCCCGACGAGTTGATGCGCGAAGTCGAGACATGGATCGAAACGGAGATGCGACGGCTCGATCCCGACGCGTATGTCGGGCAGCCGCCGGTCCCGGTTTCCGGCAGCAAGCGCTGACGCGCAACCGCAGCGATCAATGAGCCGCCGCGCCGCCGCCCTCGATACCCAACAGTTGCTGCTGTTCGAGGCACCGGCGCCGCTGGCGGCGAAGCCACCCGCCGTCGCGCCGCCGATTGCCCACACGGCGCCTGTTGCGCCCATCACCGAACCCGTCTCGATCGCCAGCGTGCTCGCCCCCGCCGTCTTCCGTCACCCGCAGGCCGATCGCGAGATCCGGCTGCACGATCACGTCGTCGCGTATGCGCTGAAGCGCGCACGCCGGCGCAGCATCGGCTTCATCGTCGGCACCGAAGGGCTGAGCGTGAATGCGCCGAAGTGGGTCGGGCTGCAGGACATCGAGGCGGCGCTGCACGAGAAGTCGCGCTGGATCCTGAAGAAGCTGCAGGAGCAGCAGGAACGCGCGCAACGCATGCAATCGGCCAGGGTCGAGTGGCGCGACGGCACGACGATCCCGTTCCTCGGCGAGACCGTGATCGTCGTGCTCGATGCGCGCGCGACCGGTGCGGTGCTCAATACCGACGCCGATGCGCTGCCCGGCCTTCCGCGGCTCACCTTGCACGTCGGCCTGCCGCACACCGCGGCGCCCGAGCAGATCCGCGACACCGTGCAGAGCTGGCTGCAGCGTCAGGCGCGGCGCGTGTTCGAGGCGCGCTGCGCGCACTTTGCGCAGCAGCTGAACGTGCGCGTGACCAAGCTGAGCCTGTCGTCGGCGCAAACGCGTTGGGGCAGCGCGAGCGCCGACGGCTCGATCCGGCTGAACTGGCGGCTGGTCCACTTCGCGATGCCGAGCATCGACTACGTCGTCGCGCACGAACTCGCGCACCTGCGCCACATGGACCACAGCCCGCGCTTCTGGGACGTGCTGCGCTCGGTGCTGCCCGACTACGAACAGGCGCGCGGCAGCCTGAAGGACGGCCTGGTGCCGCTGCTCGACTGAGGTGCCTGGAGAATCGTCGTGAACCCCATCAGCGTTGAAGCGGTCGAGTCCGCACCCGTGAGTGCCGAGATCGTCTCGATCGGCGAGGCGATGATCGAGTTCAACCAGGTGCGGCCGAACGCGCTGGAGCATCGGCAGGGCTTCGGCGGCGACACCTCGAACGCGATCATCGCGGCAGCGCGTCAGGGCGCGCGCGCCGCCTATGTCACGCGGGTCGGTGCCGATGCGTTCGGCGATCGGCTGGTCGACCTGTGGCGCACCGAAGGCATTTCGACCGATGCGGTGAGCCGC
>JAZJZJ010000188.1:0-514 GCA_040389925.1 Pseudomonadota bacterium | reverse complement strand
GGGTCCGACGTGTTCCGTGGCGGCACTGGCGTGCGCCCGGTGCAGGAGACCACCGTGAGCGGCTCCCCGCTCAAGCAGCCCGAGCGGGTGACGATCCTCGCCGGAGAGTCCGCCACGATCTACCAGTGGCGCGCGGGCAGCGCTGCGAGCCGGATGACACCGGCCGACCTGCCCGAAGCGCTGATCCGCGGGGCGAAGTTTGTGCACGTCTCGGGCATCAGCCAGGCCATCAGCGCGAGCGCCTGCGACACCGTGTTCGCGGCGATCGAGGTCGCGCGCGCGGCCGGTGTGAAGGTCGCGTTCGACTCGAACCTGCGCCTGAAGCTCTGGCCGCTGGCCCGGGCGCGAGCGGTCATCAAGGAGACGATCGCGATGTGCGATCTGTTCCTGCCGAGCCTCGAAGATGCCGAACTCTTCACCGGCCTCAGCGGCCGCGACGCGATTGCGGACTGGTGCCTCGCCGCCGGCGCGCCGGTCGTGGTGCTGAAGCTCGGCAAGGACGGCGCGATCATCG
>JAZJZJ010000187.1:0-30924 GCA_040389925.1 Pseudomonadota bacterium | reverse complement strand
ATCGCGCCGGCGAGGTTGCCGATGCCGCCGAACACCGCCGCGGTGAAGGCCTTCAGCCCCGGCAGGAAGCCCATCGTGTGCTGCACCGAGCCGTAGTTGGCCGCGTACATCACGCCGGCCAGCGCCGCGAGCGCGGCGCCGATGATGAAGGTGGCCGAGATCACGTGGTCGGGTCGCACGCCCATCAGGCCGGCGACACGCGGGTTCTCGGCCGTGGCGCGCATCGCGCGGCCGAGCTTGGTCATGTTGACCAGGTACATCAGGCCGCTGAGCACGATTGCCGTGACCACGAGGATCATGATCTGCACGTTGTTGATGACCGCGCCGCCGATGTTGTAGGGCTCCATCGGCAGCAGGATCGGGTACGACTTGTAGGTCGGCTCCCAGATGATCATCGCCAGCGTCTGCAGCAGCAGGCTCATGCCCATTGCGGTGATCAGCGGCGCCAGCCGCGGCGCGTTGCGCAGCGGCCGGTAGGCGACCTTCTCGATGCTGTAGTTCAGCACGCAGCAGACGATGATCGCGGCGATCAGCGAGATCAGCAGCAGCAGCCAGCCGGGCAGACCGCTGTTGCCGAGCCAGGTCACCACCGTCCAGCTGGTGAGCGCGCCCACCATCAGAACCTCACCGTGCGCGAAGTTGATCAGGTTGATGATGCCGTAGACCATCGTGTAACCCAGCGCCACCAGCGCGTAGACGCTGCCGAGCACGAGACCGTTGATGATCTGCTGGATGAAGGTGTCCATGAGCTTGTCACTCCTCTCGTTGCCCGTCATCGTCGGGCTTGTTTTCCGTGCGTCATCCAGTAGCAATAATCCGGCCACGGCCCGTGCGCAACCTGCCCGCCTCGTCGGCGCGGCGCCGGAGCGCAGCGGATTCTAGGTTCGCGTTCGTGGCCTCTCGACCATCGCTTTCCCCATGGCGGTGCATCAAATCCGTATCAGGATGACGCGGGGCCCTGCGAACTCAGCGCGACTTGCCGGGCACCTCAGCCGCCGCGGCGTTCAGCCGACGCAACTCGGCGAGCTTCTCGCCGATGCGGATTTCCAGCCCGCGGTCGACCGGCGCGTAAAACTGCGTCGGCGCCATGCCGTCGGGCCAGTAGGACTCGCCGGCCGCGAAACCGCCGGCTTCGTCGTGCGCATAGCGGTAGCCCTTGCCGTAGTCGAGCCCTTTCATCAACGCGGTCGGGGCATTGCGCAGGCGCAGCGGCACCGGACGTGTGCCGTCTTGCTTGATGAAGGCGCGCACCGCGTTCCAGGCTTTGTAGACGGCATTGCTCTTCGGTGCGACCGCGAGGTAGACCACGGCCTGCGCGAGCGCGAGTTCGCCTTCGGGCGAGCCGAGGCGCTCGTAGGTTTCGGCGGCGTCGAGCGCGAGCCGCAGCGCGCGCGGATCGGCCAGACCGATGTCTTCGCTGGCCATGCGCACGAGCCGGCGAATCGCGTAGCGCGGGTCGACGCCGCCATCGAGCATGCGCGCGAACCAGTACAGCGCGGCGTCGGGGTCGCTGCCGCGCACCGCCTTGTGCAGCGCCGAGATCGTGTCGTAGAACTGCTCACCGCCCTTGTCGTAGCGGCGCAGTTGTTCGCCGAGCGACTTCTCGAGCAACGCTTCGTCGATCGAGTCGACCGTGCCCGCCATGCCGATCAGGTTCTCGTACGAATTGAGCAAGCGCCGCGCGTCGCCATCGGCATAGGCGACGAGCCGATCGCGGGCGGCGGCGCTCAGCGCCGGCGCGTTCAACAGCGCCGCGGCGCGCGCCAACAGCTCGCGCAGATCGTCTTCGGTCAGCGTCTTCAGCACATGCACGGTCGCACGCGAGAGCAGCGCCGAGTTGACCTCGAACGACGGGTTTTCGGTGGTCGCGCCGATGAAGGTGAACAGGCCCGACTCGACGTGCGGCAGAAAGGCGTCCTGCTGGGCTTTGTTGAAGCGATGCACCTCGTCGACAAAGACCACGGTACGGCGCGAACTGTTGCGTGCGATCTGCGCGCGCTCGACCGCATCGCGGATGTCTTTCACGCCACCGAGCACCGCCGAGATCGCGATGAACTGGGCGTCGAAACCCTGGGCGACGAGCAGCGCGAGCGTCGTCTTGCCCACGCCCGGCGGGCCCCACAGGATCATCGAATGCAGCCGGCCCGATTCGAACGCCGCGCGCAACGGCTTGCCGGCGCCGAGCAGGTGCTGCTGGCCGATGACTTCATCGAGCGTCTTCGGCCGCAGGCGCTCGGCCAGCGGCGCCTGCAACGCGTCGTCGAACGGCAAGGACTCCGAACTCACTGCTCGATCACGTCGGCGCCGGCCGGGGGCTTGAACTGGAAGGTCTCGGCGGGCAGCGCCACGCCGGCCGCGAACTGGGTGAACTGCAGCAGCGAGCGCTGATCGAAGGCGTCGACGATCTCGATCGCGGCGAGCGCCGATCCGCGAAAACCGACGCGCAGCGACTTGAACCCGCCCTCTTTCGCCTTCGGCGTGGCGCCGACCCAGTCGAGGCCGTCTTTGGACGGCAACGCAGCGAGTTCGAAATCCTTGTCGAGCGAGCCCCCGGCGAGCAGCGCGGCCGGCGTCGCCCCGAGCGCGGAGCTGAACTTGCGCGAACTCGCCTGGTTCAGGTCGGCGTCATAGATCCAGACCTTTTGGCCATCGGCGACGATGGTCTGCTCGAACGGCTTCGCGTAGTTGAAGCGAAAACGGTTCGGGCGAGAAAATTCGAAGCTGCCGGTCGAGGTCTTTTTCTTCGCGCCATCGGGCGAGGTCACGGTCTGCGTGAACTGCGCGCGGCCGGTCTTGACGTCGCGGATGAAGTCTTTGAGCGTATCGACGGCATCGGCGTGGGCGCCAAGCGCGGCGACGCTCAGCGACACGGCGGCAAGAAGCTTGATCATTCGGCGGAGCGGTTCGGGGCAATGATGTCCCGGTTGCCGTTGGTGGACATGCTGGATACGAGCCCGGATTTCTCCATTTGTTCCAGCAGCCGCGCCGCGCGGTTGTAGCCGATGCGCAGGTGGCGCTGCACCAGCGAGATCGACGCGCGCTTGTGCTGGAGCACGATCGCCACGGCTTGGTCGTACATCGCGTCGCTTTCGCCGCCGCCCATCACGCCGCCTTCGCTCGTCAGCGCATCGGGGCCGTCGTCGAGCACGCCTCCTTCGAGAATGCCTTCGATGTAGTTCGGCTCGCCCTGGCTCTTCAAATACTCGACGACGCGGTGCACTTCGTCGTCGCTGACGAAGGCGCCGTGCACGCGCACCGGGAAGCCGGTGCCCGACGGCATGTACAGCATGTCGCCCATGCCGAGCAGCGCCTCGGCGCCCATCTGGTCGAGGATCGTGCGCGAGTCGATTTTGCTGCTGACCTGGAACGAAAGCCGGGTCGGAATGTTGGCCTTGATCAGGCCGGTGATCACGTCGACGCTCGGCCGCTGGGTCGCCAGGATCAGATGGATGCCGCAGGCACGTGCCTTCTGCGCCAGGCGCGCGATCAGCTCCTCGATCTTCTTGCCGATGACCATCATCAGGTCGGCCAGTTCGTCGATCACGATCACGACGTTGGGCAGGCGGTCGAGCGGCTCGGGCTCGTCGGGCGTCAGGCTGAACGGGTTCGGAATCAGCTCGCCGCGCTCCTTCGCGTCGTCCATCTTCTTGTTGTAGCCACCGAGGTTGCGCACCCCCATCTTGCTCATCAGCTTGTAGCGGCGCTCCATCTCGCCGACCGCCCAGTTCAGCGCGTTGGCCGCGAGCTTCATGTCGGTGACGACCGGGCACAGCAGGTGCGGAATGCCTTCGTAGACGCTCATCTCGAGCATCTTCGGGTCGATCAGGATCAGCCGCACGTCGCGCGCTTCGGCCTTGTACAGCAGGCTCAAAATCATCGCGTTGATGCCGACCGATTTGCCCGAGCCGGTGGTGCCGGCCACCAGGCAGTGCGGCATCTTCGCGAGGTCGGCGACAACCGGGTTGCCGACGATGTCCTTGCCCAAGCCCATCGTGAGCTGCGAGCTCGCGTCGTTGTAGACGGCCGAACCGAGGATTTCCGACAGGCGGATCGTCTGCCGCTTCGGGTTCGGCAGCTCGAGCGCCATCGTCGTCTTGCCGGGAATCGTCTCGACCACGCGGATGCTGATCAGGCTCAGCGAGCGTGCCAGATCCTTCGACAGATTCAGCACCTGCGAGCCTTTCACGCCGGTGGCCGGTTCGATCTCGTAGCGCGTGATCACCGGGCCGGGCGAGGCTGCGACCACGCGCACCTCGACGCCGAAATCCTTCAGCTTCTTCTCGATCAGCCGCGAGGTCATCTCGAGCGTTTCGGGGGTCACGCTCTCGGTGCGGCCGGGCGCTTCGTCGAGCAGGTCGACCTGCGGCAGCTTCGTGTCGGCCAACTCCTTGAACAGGGGCTTCTGGCGTTCCTTGACGACACGCGCGCTTGGCGGGACCTCGATCACCGGCGCCTCGATCACGATCGGCAGGTGGTCTTCCTGCAAGCGGTGCTCGACCTCGACGATCACCTCGCGCTCGCGCAGCGCCTTCTCGCCAACGCGCACGTCTTCGGCGCGTTCGATGCGCTCGACGCGTTTTTCGCGCAGCGTGTCGATCCTCGCCCCGATGTTTTCGGCCAGCCTCAGCCACGAGAAACGCAGCGCCAGCGCGATGCCCGCGACGAGCGCGGCGATCCACAGCACGCCCGAGCCGACGAAGCCGAACCACTGCTGGCTCACGCTGCCGAGCGTGTAGCCGACGGCCCCGCCGGCGTGACCTCCGGCGACGCGGCCTTCCCACTGGTACAGGCGGGTCCATTCGAGCGAGGCGCTGGCGGCCAGCAGCAGCGCCAGGCCAATCCAGAACAGCCAGGCCGGCTTGGGCGCGTCGATCACCGCAGGTGCTGCCGCTTGGTCGCCGCGCAACACGCGCGCCAAGGTACCGAGCCAGGCCCGCAGCGAGACCGCGGCGGCCCACCAGACCGAGTAGCCGAACGTGAAGTACGCAAGGTCGGAGAACCAGGCACCGAGCGCACCCGCCTTGTTCAACGTGACCGCCGCGGTGCCGGACGTCGAGAACGCGGCGTCACCTGCGTTGTGGGTGACGAGCGCGAGCACGGCGAGCAGCCACAGCACGCCGGTGACCAACAAGCCGAGCTGGGCGCGCCAGCCGGCCGGCTGATGCGGCGCCGCCGGGGCGCGCGACGCGTCGCGCCGGGAGGCTGCCCCGGCAGGCATGAAGCTGTTGGAAGCGCCGTTGTCGGAGCGGAGCGAGCCGAGTGGGAAGGTCATCGGCGGATTGTGGCCGAAACACGCGGGCCGCCCCGCAATCGGCAGTGCCCGACCGCGATCAACTCGTCAACTGTTCCTTGATGATGACCGAGCCGTTTTCCTGGGTCTCGATCATGCCGCGCTCCTCCAGGTCTTTCATCACGCGGCTGACCATCTCGCGCGACGCGCCGACGACCTTGGCCAGATCCTGGCGCGACACCTTGTTGCGGATCAATTTGACGCCGTTTTCGAGCTCGCACATGTCGAGCAGCGTGCGCGCGACGCGGCCGTAGACGTCGAGCAGCGCGAGCGACTCGATCTGGCGGTCGGCGCTGCGCAGGCGCTGCACCAGGCCGCGCATGATCGCGTACGACAAGGTCGAGTTTTCGGGCAGACAACGCGCGAACTCGGCGCGGCCCAGGATCAGCATGTCGGTCTGCACCTCGGCGCGCACGGTGGCCGAATGCGGCTCGTTGTCGATCAGGCTCATCTCGCCGACGTAGTCGCCGGGCTGCAGCACGGCCAGGATCACTTCACGGCCGCGTGCGTCGGCGGTCAGGACGCGGGCACGGCCGGTCAGCAGGATGAACAGCGCGTTCGACTTCTTGTTGTGCTCCACAACGATCTCGCCGCGGCGAAATCGGCGCTTCACGACGCTGTCGGCGATGCCCTGCGCCTGGTCGTTGGTCAGGAGCGAAAACAACGGCACGCGCCGGATCAGGTCGAGGTTGGAAAGCATTGCCATGCGCTGTGCCTTTCGTTTTGTCGCGGGGCCCTGCCATGGGCCTGCCGTGCGTCCGCAAAAAATGCACGGCTTGCGGGTGGCGAAGTGCGCCAAATTTTCACGCTGCCTACAATTTGCCTATTGTCACCATTAACGCGGTTGGCGCCAGACAGATCGAACCCCATGTCAGACTCGCGCGTCATCGCGCCCGTCATCCGAGCGCCATCCAATCCCTGAACACCCCTCCATGAGCACACCGAACCAACACGCCCGCGTCCTGATCCTCGGCTCGGGCCCGGCCGGCTATACCGCGGCCGTCTACGCGGCACGCGCGAACCTGAAGCCGATGCTGATCACCGGCATCGCCCAAGGCGGCCAGTTGATGACGACGACCGACGTCGACAACTGGCCAGCCGATGTCGACGGGGTCATGGGGCCGGACCTGATGCAACGCTTCCTGAAGCACGCCGAGCGCTTCAACACGCAGATCGTGTTCGACCACATCAACGAAGTCGACCTGAGCAAGCGGCCGTTCACGCTGAAGGGCGACTCCGGCGGCTACACCTGCGACGCGCTGATCCTGGCGACCGGCGCGTCGGCCAAGTACATCGGCCTGCCGTCGGAAGAGAAGTTCATGGGCCGCGGCGTCAGCGGCTGCGCGACCTGCGACGGTTTCTTTTACCGCGACCAGGAAGTCTGTGTCGTCGGCGGCGGCAACACCGCGGTCGAAGAGGCGCTGTACCTGTC
The DNA here is from genome assembly GCA_040389925.1 of Pseudomonadota bacterium. Classification (GTDB taxonomy): domain Bacteria; phylum Pseudomonadota; class Gammaproteobacteria; order Burkholderiales; family Burkholderiaceae_C; genus LMDS01. Next base: position 24,202 of record JAZJZJ010000187.1, on the reverse strand, counting down.
GAACATCGCGAGCAAGGTGCATTTGATTCACCGCCGCGACAAGTTCCGCGCCGAGGCGATCCTGGTCGACAAGCTGCATGCGAAGGTCGCCGAGGGCAAGATGCAGTTGCACCTGTGGCAGACCCTCGACGAGGTGCTCGGCGACGCCTCCGGCGTGACCGGCGTGCGGCTGCGGTCCACGCAAAGAGAGGGCACGCAAGGCGGCGCGACCAGCGAACTCAAACTCACCGGCTGCTTCATCGCGATCGGCCACCAGCCGAACACCGACATTTTCAAGGGCCAGTTGGAGATGAAGGACGGCTACCTGATCACCCAAAGCGGCCTGTCGGGCATGGCGACGATGACCAGCGTGCCGGGCGTGTTTGCGGCCGGCGACGTGCAGGACCACGTCTACCGCCAAGCCATCACCAGCGCCGGCACCGGCTGCATGGCCGCGCTCGACGCGCAGCGCTTCCTTGAGCAGCAATAATCGGGCTATAATCGTCCTCTTTGCCGAAATCGCCTTGCCTGCCGCAACTTTTGTTGTGGGTCTGCGCATCTTCGGGGCTGGATTCAATCGATTTTAGGAGAAGCGTCATGGCACGCGTCTGTCAGGTCACGGGCAAAGGCCCGATGGTGGGTAACAACGTTTCCCACGCGAACAACAAAACGAAGCGGCGCTTTCTGCCGAACCTGCAGTACCGCCGCTTCTGGGTCGAGGCCGAGAATCGCTGGGTGCGTCTGCGCATTTCCGCATCGGCCTTGCGCCTGATCGACAAGGTGGGCATCGAGAAGGTCCTCGTCGACCTCCGCGCCCGCGGTGAAATCTAAGCCCAGGAGCTGATCATGGCAAAAGGTGGACGCGAGAAGATCAAGCTGGAATCCAGCGCCGGGACCGGTCATTTCTACACGACCGACAAGAACAAGAAGACCACGCCCGAAAAGCTGGAAATGATCAAGTTCGATCCGAAGGCACGCAAGCACGTGACCTACAAGGAAACGAAGCTGAAGTAAGAAGCGCCCCGCGCTTCCCCGAGGAACCCGCCCGTTTGGCGGGTTTTTTGTTGCCCGCTGGCTGCGTGGAGTACTCGGGCAAAGAAAAGGGGCCGCAATTGCGGCCCCTCGGCGTTTCGTGCGCGCGGTGCGTTACGCGTGGGCAGCCCGCAGCTTCAAGGCGAATTCCTGCAGCGCAGCGATGCCGCTCTCTTCCGCCTTTTTGCACCAAGCCTGCAGGTCGACGACAAGTTGCTCGGCCGACACATTGGTGCGCGTCCAGAGCGAGCGCAACTCTTCGCGCATCGCGACCAGTTTCGCCAAGCCCGGGCTGTGCTCGATGGCCGCAGCAACCTGCGCCTTGACCGCGTGCGGGATCTTGTCTTCGTCGCGATGCAGCCAGCGCTTGGCGAGCTCCATGTTCGCCAGTTTCGTCGCGCTCGGTGAACCCTCGGCCTTCAGGCGGGCGACCTCGGCATGGCTCGCGTGGCGCAGGTTGCGCGCGTACTTGGCCATCACCTCGTAGCGGTTGGCGATGATCGCCTCCAGCGTCTTGTCGTCGGCGACCGGCTTGACGGTGCCGAGCTTCAGCAGCGGCGCGGTCTTGCGCACCTTGGCCAAGCCCATCACTTCGAGCGCACGGATGTAAGCCCAGCCGATGTCGAACTCATACGGCTTGACCGACAGCTTGGCCGAGGTCGGGTAGGTGTGGTGATTGTTGTGCAACTCTTCGCCGCCGATGATGATGCCCCACGGCGAGATGTTGGTCGACGCGTCGGGGGCTTCGAAATTGCGGTAACCCCACCAGTGGCCGATGCCGTTGATGATGCCGGCAGCGGTGATCGGGATCCATGCCATCTGCAGCGCCCAGACGGCCGCGCCAATCGCGCCGAACAGCGTCAGATTGATCAACAGCATCAGGCCCACGCCTTGCCAGCTGAAGCGGGTGTAGAGATTGCGCTCGATCCAGTCGTCCGGCGTGCCGTGACCGAACTTGTCGAGCGTGTCTTGCACCTTGGCTTCGGCGCGGTACATCTCGCTGCCGGTCAGCAGCACGGCCTTGATGCCGCGAGTCTGCGGGCTGTGCGGGTCTTCTTCGGTCTCGCACTTGGCGTGGTGTTTGCGGTGGATCGCGACCCACTCCTTGGTCACCATGCCGGTCGTGAGCCAGAGCCACAGACGGAAGAAGTGCGACGGAATCGCGTGCAATTCGAGCGCGCGGTGCGCCTGCGCGCGGTGCAAAAAGATCGTCACCGACGCGATCGTGATGTGCGTGGCCACCAGCGCGAACAACAACACCTGCCACCATGACGCACCGAGCAGGCCGTAAGCCAGCCAGTTGATCAGTGCATCCCAAACCAGCATCAACGAATCCATTTGTACCTTTGAGCCCGCGAGAAAAGCAGGTGCCAGATTGTAAAGGACGACCCCGGCCAAACCCCTTCGAATTGACGGATTTGGTGCCCTCTGCTCCTGCTATCTGCCGGCGACTTGCGCAATCTCAACACCGCTCCCACACCGCCGCGAAGAAACCGTCGGTGCCGTGGCGGTGCGGCCACAGGCGCAGGTAGTCGCCGCGCACCAGCGTGTCGGCCTGCGCCACGTGCGCCTTCACCAGCACCTCGACTGCCGGCACGACCTTGAAATCGCGTTCACGCTCGGCGCTGAACGCCTGCGCGATCTCCTCGTTTTCGGCGTCGAGCAGGCTGCAGGTCGCGTAAACAAGCCGGCCACCCGGCTTCAGCAGCCGCGAGGCACTGGCCAGGATCGCCGCCTGCTTGACGCGCAGCTCCTCGATCGCCTGCGGCGTCTGGCGCCATTTCAGGTCGGGATTGCGGCGCAGCGTGCCCAGCCCCGAGCACGGCGCGTCGACGAGCACACGATCGAGCTTGCCGGCCAAGCGCTTGATGCGCTCGTCGCGCTCGTGCGCGATCTGCACCGGGTAGACGTTCGAGAGCCCGCTGCGCGCCAGCCGCGGCTTCAGCGACGCGAGCCGATGGCCCGACGTGTCGAACGCGTACAAGCGCCCTGTGTTGCGCATTTCGGCGCCGAGCGCGAGCGTCTTGCCGCCGGCGCCGGCGCAGAAGTCGGCGACCATTTCGCCGCGCTTGGCCCCGACCATCAGTGCGAGCAGCTGGCTGCCTTCGTCCTGCACTTCGACGTCGCCGCGCATGAACACGTCGAGTTTGTGCAGCGCCGGCTTGCTGTTGATGCGCAGGCCGAGTGGCGAGTACGGCGTCGGCAAGGCCTCGATGTTCTCGGCCTTGAACGCGGCCTGCACGTCGTCGCGCTTGGCCTTGAAGGTGTTGACGCGCAGATCGAGCCCTGCGCCCTGGTTCATCGCCTCGACCAGCGGCCAGAATTCGTCGCCCACCGCCGCCTGCAGCCGCTCGGCGAGCCACTCGGGCAGGTTGTGGCGCAGCTTGTCGGGCAGTGAGGTGCGGTCGACCTGGCTCACCTGCGCGAGCCATTGCTGCTCGGTCTCGTTCAGTGCCGCGCGCAGGAAACCCTCGTTGCCTTGCCACGCCAGCACGGCGAGGCGCCGCTCCATTTCGCCCTTGCCCGACTGCGCGAGGTGCTGGTACAGCAGGCGCTGACGCAGCACCGTGTAGGTGGTCTCGGCCAGTGTGTGGCGCTCGCGGCTGCCGAGCGTGCGGTGCTGGCGGAAAAAGTCGGACACCACGCCGTCGGCAGGATGCTTCAGCTGCAGGACCTGGTGGATCAGTTCGGTGGCGAGTTCGAGCAAGGCGTTCGGGTGCATCGGCGGATTATCCTTGGCCCATGACCGACGCCGCATCCGATCTCCCGCCCCTGCCCTCGACGAGGCTCGGGCGCTATCGCCACTACAAAGGCGGCGAGTACGAAGTGATCGGCGTCGCACGCCACAGCGAGACGCACGAACCGCTGGTCGTCTACCGCCCGCTCTACAACGCGACCGGCTGGTGGGTGCGGCCGCATGCGATGTTCTTCGAGCGCGTCATGATCGACGGCGTGACGCGCCCGCGTTTCGAGCCGCTGGACGGCGCGTGAAAGCGCTCGTCGGCCACCTGCGGGCCCATCCGCACCTCGTGGTGTCGGGTGCGCTGGGCGTCGCGGCGGCGTTTGCCGCAACCGCCATCGACAGCCTCGTCGGCCGCTGCCTGGCGGGCTGGAACGTCGGCGTCTGGGTCTACCTCGCGTGGACCGGCTGGACGATGACGCACTCCGATCAGGCGCACCTGAAGCGCGTCGCGCTCGCGCAAGCCGAAGGCGCGACCACGGTGCTCGCGATCGTCGCGCTGGGCGCGCTGGCCAGCTTCGGCGCGATCTTCATGGTGCTCGCCGCCGCCAAGGCCGGCGGGGCGCGCGAGGCGCTGCCGCAAGTGCTGTTCACGCTCAGCACGGTCGCGGGCTCGTGGCTGCTGGTGCCGACCCTGTTTTCGCTGAACTACGCGAGCCTGTACCACGTCAGCGCGGGCGACAACGGCCTGAACTTCCCCGAGCAGGCGACCGACTTCGAGCCCGACTACAGCGACTTCCTGTATTTTTCGTTCACGATCGCCGTCGCTTCGCAGACCTCGGACGTGACGATCTCGACGCGCCCGATGCGCCGCCTCGTGCTGCTGCAGTCGGTGCTGTCGTTCGTGTTCAACACGACGATCCTCGCATTCGCGATCAACATCGCCGCCAGCCTGATCTAACGCAGCAGTTGCGACTCGCCTTGGGTGTGGCTGACGATGCCGTCGGTCGTGTGCAGCAACCCGTGCACCAGCCAGCGCACCGCCTGCGGGTACAGCAGGTGCTCGCGTTCGAGCACGCGCGCGGCGAGCGCCTCGGGCGTGTCGCCCGGCAGCACCGGCACCACCGCCTGCGCGATGATCGGGCCGTGATCGAGCGTCGGCGTGACGAAGTGAACCGTCGCGCCAGCCAGCTTGCAGCCGGCCTCGATCGCGCGGCGGTGCGTGTGCAGACCGGTGAACGCCGGCAGCAGCGACGGGTGCACGTTGACAAGGCGACCCGCGAAACGCGCGACGAAGTCATCGGTCAGGATGCGCATGAAGCCCGCGAGCGCGACCACATCGGGCACGTGCGCCTCGACCGCGCGTGCGAGTTCGGCGTCGAATGCTTCACGCGAATCGAACGCCTTGTGATCGACGACCGCAGTCGCGATGCCATGCTGACGCGCGAACGCCAGCCCCGCCGCATCGACCCGATTCGCGATCACCGCCGCGACGCGCGCGGTCCAGCCTTCGGTGGCGCAGGCGCGCACGATGGCTTCCATGTTCGAGCCGCGGCCCGAGATCAGAATGACGATTCGCTTCACAGGGCGCGCAGTGTACAGAGCACCCGGCTCTGCGAGTACGCAGAGCCACCCGCCCCGGGCACGAAGGGCCCCTTCGTGGCCCCGGGGTCGGGCCTTGCAGGGCCACGAGAGTGGACCCCTTCGTGGTCCATGGCGGCCCGGCGCGGCGGCCCGCGCGCCTACACTCGCATCGCATGAAGCAACGTGTTCTCTCCGGCATGCGCCCGACCGGCGCCCTGCACCTCGGCCACTACCACGGCGCGCTGAAGAATTGGGTCAAGCTGCAAGACGAATTCGACTGCTTCTACTTCGTCGCCGACTGGCACGCGCTGACCACGCACTACGAAGACCACGCCGATCTGGAGCGCAACGTCTACGACATGGTCGTCGACTGGCTCGCCGCCGGCATCGACCCGACCAAGGCGACGCTGTTCATCCAGAGCCGCCTGCCCGAGCACGCCGAGCTGTTCACCTTGCTCGCGATGGGCACGCCACTGTCGTGGCTCGAGCGCGTGCCGACCTGGAAGGACCAGATCGAGCACCTTCGCGGTCGCGATCTCGCGACCTACGGTTTCCTCGGCTACCCGTTGCTGCAGGCCGCCGACATCCTGATCTACAAGGCCGCGTTCGTGCCGGTCGGCGAAGACCAGGCGCCGCACGTCGAGATCACGCGCGAGGTGGCGCGGCGTTTCAATCATCTGTATGGCCGCGGCGAAACCGTGCTGCCGGAACCCGCGACCTTGCTGACCGAGACCAGCAAGCTGCCCGGCCTCGACGGCCGGAAGATGAGCAAGAGCGACGGCAACGACATCGCGATGCGCGAGGAGCCGGCCGAGGTCGAGCGCAAGGTCAGGCGCATGCAGACCGACCCGGATCGCGTGCGGCGCACCGACAAGGGCGATCCGGCGCGCTGCCCGGTCTGGCAGTTCCACAAGGTGTATTCCGATGCCGACACGCAGGCTTGGGTGCACAAGGGTTGCACGAGCGCCGGCATCGGCTGCCTCGAATGCAAGCAACCGGTGATCGACGCGATCGTCAAAGAGCAGCAGCCTTGGCGCGAACGCGCGGAAGGCTTTCTGAGCAACCCGAAGCAGGTGCAGTGGATCGTCGAGGTCGGCACCGAGCAGGCGCGCGGCGTCGCGCGCGCGACGATGCGCAGCGTGCGCGCCGCGATCGGGCTGAACTACTGAGCGCTACTGAGCGGCCAGTGCCGCGAGCGCATCGACCACGTCCTGCGCGCTGACGCCTTCGCCATGCGCGACCGGCGCGTCGGGGATCACAACCGCGCCTTCGTTCTTCAGCCGGGCGACCCATTGGCCGGCCTCGCGACCCGAGTCGAACGCGGCACTTTGCAGCAGCACGCGACCATCAGCCGCAGCGAACTTGAAGTAGAACTTGCCGTCGGCTTCTCGGTACTGCTTGAAGCTCGGCAACGCGAGCTTCGGACCGGCATTGATGATTCGGCCGGGCTTCGCAGCTATCGCGACCATCCGCCGCAACCCAACCGCATCGCGTAATTCCGCGAGAAACGGCGCCGCGACGAGCCGTGCCTTGCGCGCCCCTTCGAGCAGCGTCTCTTCGATGCGCTCCGGGTGCGCCATCAGGTCGGCATAGCGCGCGCGCAGCGGCCCCATGTCGCGCTCGATGCGCTCGACCACATGCGCCTTCGCATCGCCCCAGCCCATGCCGTTCGCCAACTCGGTGCGGAACGCGGCGCGCTCGGCATCGTCCGCGAAGGCCTCGAAGATCGAGACCAGGTGTGAGCTGTCGGCATCCTTCGGTTCACCCGGCAAGCGCGAATCGGTCACGACCTTCGCCAGCGCATCGCGCAGGCCTTTCGCGCCGCCCTCGAACAGCGGCACCGTGTTGTCGTAACTCTTGCTCATCTTGCGGCCGTCGAGGCCGGGCAGCATCGCAACGCGCTCGTCGACGTTCGCCTCCGGCAGCACGAACAGCTCGCGCCCGTTGCCGAACAGGTGGTTGAAGCGCTGCGCCAGATCGCGCGCCATCTCGATGTGCTGGACCTGATCGCGACCGACCGGCACGCGGTGGGCGTTGAACATCAGGATGTCGGCGGCCATCAGGATCGGATAGCTGAACAACCCCATCGTGATGCCGGCGTCCACGTCCTCGCCGGCCGCGAGGTTCGCATCCGCCGCGGCCTTGTAGGCATGCGCACGGTTCATCAGGCCTTTCGACGCGACGCAGGTCAGCAGCCAGGTGAGCTCGGGAATCTCGACGATGTCGCTTTGCCGATAGAACGTGGCGCGCTCGGTGTCGAGCCCGGCAGCGATCCAGGTCGCGGCGATCTCGAGGCGCGAGCGCTCGATGCGCGCCGGCTCGTCGCACTTGATCAGCGCGTGGTAGTCGGCGAGGAAGAAGAAACTCTCGACGCCGGGCTCGCGGCTGGCGGCGATCGCCGGTCGAATCGCGCCGACATAGTTGCCGAGGTGCGGCGTGCCGGTGGTCGTGATGCCGGTGAGAACGCGTTGGGTCATGGAGTCGTGATTCGTTGTTTGAACATCATGGCGGCCGCGTTGCGAGCGCATCGGCCACCGCCTGGGCGCTGAAGCCCAGCAAGCGCTTGCCACGCACCAGCATCACCGGCGTGCCGGGCGCCATCAGCGCGTTGTACGTCGCGGCGCAATCCGCATCGCGCTCGATCTCGCATTCGGTGAACGGCACGCGATTCTCGGTGAACCAGGCCCGCGCCGCCGCGCAGTAGACGCAGGTCACCGACGCGATCATGTGGATGTCGCCCGGCCGCGCGTTCGCCGCCACCTGCGCGCCGAGCCGCTCGCGCGACCACCACGTGAAGCCCTGCATCGCCGCCGCGCCGATGACCACGACGGTGATCAGCCCGAGCAGCGAGCGCTTCGCGCTGCTCACACCGCCGCCGTCACCACCATCTCGACACGCCAGTCGGGCTTCGCGAGGTTCGCCTGCACGGTCGCGCGTGGCGGCGCGTCGCCGGGCGCGAGCCAGTCTTCCCAGACCTCGTTCATGACGGGGAAGTCGGCGAGGTCCTTGATGAAGATCTGGCACATCAGAATGCGCGCCTTGTCGGTGCCGGCCTCGTGCAGCAGCTTGTCGATGGCCGCGAGCACCTGTTCGGTCTGGCCGCGGATGCCTTGCGATGCATCGTTCGCCACCTGGCCGGCGAGATAGACCGTGCCGTTGTGGATGGTCATCTCCGACAGTCGATCGCCGACATGGAATCGGCGCAGCCCCTGGGTCATGATTTCGCTCCGTGCTTGTGTGAGTGTTTGGTCGAATGTTTGGCCGAATGTGCATGGGCCGCGATCGGTGCCGCGCCCGCCGCCTTCTGCCCGAGCTTGCTTTCGGTGCCCTTGAGCAGCTTCGTGATGTTGGCCTTGTGGCGGTAGATCAGCAGCACGCCCATCGCGGCGACCGCCAGCGCGACCGGCCCGCGCTCCCAGATCAGCACCTGGTAGAACGGCGCGAACACCGCGGCGACCAGCGCCGCGAGCGACGAGTAGCGCGTGAACACCGCGATGATGACCCAGGTCGCCAGGGTCGCCAGGCCCAGCCACGGGTTCAGCCCGAGCAGCACGCCGGCCGCGGTGGCCACACCCTTGCCGCCCTTGAAATGGAAGAACACCGGCCAGAGGTGACCGAGAAACGCCGCGAGGCCGACCAGCGCGAGCGTGCCTTCATCCAACCCATACGCGCCGCCGAAGACCTGCACCAGCGCGACCGGGAGGTAGCCCTTCAGCGCATCGAGCAGCAGCGTCACGACCGCCGCGGCCTTGTTGCCCGAGCGCAGCACGTTGGTCGCGCCCGGATTGCCCGAGCCGTAGGTGCGCGGGTCGTTCAGCCCCATCACGCGGCTGACGATCACGGCGAACGACAGCGAGCCGATCAGGTAGGCGGCAAGCGTGGCGAGCGCGGGGTAGAAGGTCTGCATGGGTGGGCGGCAGCGTGGCGTGGATGCGGGGCGGGCGCTATTTTGCGCCCTGCGGCGACGCGCCCCTCAAAGCGCGCAGTTGACGGGTTTCGCACCGAGCAGGTCGATCAGCACGGTCGGCGCGATGCCGACCAAGTAGCCGCGGCGCCCGCCGTTGATGCAGATGCGTGGAAGCAGCAGCGCCGTCGCCTCCACGTACACCGGCATCGCCTTGCGCACGCCGAACGGCGAGGTGCCGCCGACCATGAAACCGCTGTGGCGCTGCGCGACCTCGGGCTTGCACGGTTCGACCGACTTCGCGCCGATCTGGCGCGCCAGATTCTTCGTGCTGACCTGCTTGTCGCCGTGCATCAGCACGATCAGCGGCTGGGCGCGCTCGTCCTGCATCACCAGCGTCTTGATGACCTCGTGCTCGGGCACGCCGAGTTGCTTCGACGACTCGGCGGTGCCGCCCTTGTCAACGTAGTCGTAGACGTGCTCGGTGAACGCGATGCCGTGCTCGCGCAGGACCTTGGTCGCCGGGGTTTCGCTGACGTGGGCACTCTTCTTCATCGCGGGCGAGTTTATCTGCGGCCGCGAAACGATGGCACAGTGCGGCACGATGTTGCTCGCTGCCCCGCTCCCGTTGCCGCTGATGCTCGCGAGCCTCGCGATCGTGTTCGGCGCCGGCGTCGTGCGCGGCTTCGCCGGCTTCGGCTTCTCGGCGCTGAGCGTCGCCGGCCTCGCACTGCTGGTTTCGCCGGCCAGGGTCGTGCCCGCCATCTTCCTGCTCGAAGTGCTGGCCAGCATCAGCCTGCTGCGCAGCGCGGCGCGCGACATCGACTGGCAGTGGCTCAGCTGGCTGGTCGCCGGCAACCTGCTGTGCCTGCCGCTGGGCATCGTGCTGCTGGCGTGGCTGCCCGAAACGCCGCTGCGGCTGCTGATCGGCGCGCTGCTGCTGCTCGCCGCCGGTCTGCTGCGCGGCGGCTTCAGCCTCGCGCTCGCACCGAGCGCCGGCGTGCGGCTCGGCGTGGGCATGGCTTCGGGCTTCGTCAACGGCGTGGCCGCGATCGGCGGCATCGCGGTGGCGGTGATGCTCAGCACCTCGCAGATCGCACCGGCGGTGATGCGCGCGACGCTGATCGCGCTCTTCCTGTTCACCGATCTCTACGCCTTGGCCTGCTCGGCGCTGGTCTCGATCGGCACCGCGGCGCCGACCGCGCTGCTCGGCGTCGACACCGTGCGCTGGGCACTCTGGCTCGCGCCGGCCATGCTCGCGGGCATCTGGTTCGGGCACCGTTCGTTCGCCGGCGTGTCGCCGGCGCAGTTCCGCCGCCATGTGCTGAACCTGCTGATGCTGATCGCCGCGATCAGCGTGCTGCGCGCGGTGGTCGAGTTGTTCGGCAGTTAGCATGAACCGACGACCGACAATCGCCCCCGCTGATGCTGAGCCTCACGCTCGAACCGACCCCTCGATGACCGCACCGAACCCCGCCCCCCCGCGCTGGACGGCCGACCTCGGCCTGCGCCTGCGTCGCCACTTTCTGCTGAAGCTGTTCGGCACCACCGCCTGGGTCTGGGCCTTCTTCATCGGTTACTTCTGGCTGCTGGGCAACCCGGCCTACGCGGTCACGGTGATGCCGCTGACGGCGCTCGACCACCTGATCCCGTTCCAGCCGGTCACGCTGGGCGCCTACCTCTCGCTGTGGCTGTACGTCGGCGTCGCGCCGGGCTTGCAGCTGACGTTTCGCGAACTGCTGGTCTACGGCCTGTGGGCCGGCGCGCTGTGCCTGACCGGGCTCGCGCTGTTCTACTTCTGGCCGACGGCGGTGCCGCCGCTGGCGTTCGATGTTTCAGGCTACCCCGGCTTCAAGATGCTGCAGGGCGTCGATGCCAGCGGCAACGCCTGCCCCTCGATGCACGTCGCGATCGCGATGTTCACGGTGATCCGGCTCGAGCATCTGCTGCGCGGTGCGCGTGCGCCGCTCGGGCTGCGCGCGCTCAATGTCGCATGGTTCCTCGCGATCAGCTGGTCGACGCTGGCGATCAAGCAGCATGTGGTGATCGACGTGCTCGCCGGCGGCCTGCTCGGCCTCGCGTTCGCGGTCCCGTCGCTGCACTGGCGGCCCCGGGCGGCGGCGCCGTCGGCGATCGGAGCAGATATCATCAAACGCATGTCGACGGACACCGCACCATGAGATCACTGAAGGACTTGCAGGAGCTGATCCACGAGAAGTTCGGCATCGACCCGTCCGAGCTCGCGCCCGACGCCTCGCTGCGCGAAAAGGGCTTCGATTCGCTCGCGCTGGTCGAATTCCTGTTCGTGATCGAGGATCACTTCAAGATTTCGATGCGCGACGAAGATTCGAACATCGACACGCTCGCGCAACTGGCCGCGGCGGTCGATAACCTGCGGGCCAAGCAGGCGGCGTGACAAGGTCGGTCGCGGTCACCGGCCTCGGTGTCGTCGCACCGCAGGGCAACGATCCACAGGCGATGTTCGCGGCGTTGCTGCGCGGCGAATCTGCCCTGCAGCCGGTCTTTCCCGAGCTGCCCACACCCGCCGCGGCGGCCCGCGTCGGGTTCGATCCCGCACGCTGGTTCACCAAGCTGCAACTCGCCGGCGTCGACCGTGTCAGCCAGCTCGCCGTCGCTGCGGCCGATCTGGCGCTGCGCGATGCCGGCGTCGACCTGGCGATGCACGCCACAGGCGCCCCGAACGATATCGACCGCGAGCGCGTCGGCGTCTACGTCGGTTGCGGCATGGGCGGTGCCACCGCGCTCGACACAGCCTATCGCGGCGCCGGCCGCGTGGCGCCACTGACGATCCCCGCGTTCATGCCGAACGCGCCGGCCGCGCACGTCGCGATGCGACACGGCGTGCTCGGTCCGGTGCTGACCTACTCGGTCGCCTGTGCCTCGTCGGCGGTTGCGATCGCCGAGGCGGCGGCGGCGATCCAACGCGGCGACCTCGACCTGGCCATCGCCGGCGGCAGCGAAGCCCTGATCGTCCCCGGCGTGGTGCTCGCCTGGCAGGCGTTGCAGACCCTGGCAAGCTTCGAACCCGGCGCCGCGGCGCGCGCGGTGAAGCCATTCGCGCGCGCCCGCAGCGGCTTCGCGCTCGGCGAAGGCGCGGCCTTCGTCGTGCTCGAATCCGCCGAGCGCGCGCGCCAGCGCGGCGCGCGGGTCCATGCGCAACTCGCCGGCTGGGGCATCAGCAGCGATGCCACGCACCTGACCAAACCGGATGCACCCGGCCAGGCGCGCGCGCTGCGCGCCGCGTTGCGCCGCGCCGATCTGCAACCGCGCGATGTCGGCTACTGCAACGCGCACGGCACCGCCACACGCATCGGCGACGTCGTCGAACGCGACGCGCTCGCGCAAGTCTGGGGCGACGCGCTCGACGCGTTGCACGTCAGTTCGACCAAGGCGCTGCACGGCCACCTGCTCGGTGCCGCCGGCGTGCTCGAAGCGGTGATCACGGTGCTGGCGCTGCAGCGCGGCGAGCTGCCGCCGAACATCAACGGCGGCGAGATCGACCCGGCCTGCGCGATGAACCTGGTCCCCGACCGCGGCACGCTGGCGCCGGCACTGCGCGCGGCGATCAGCAACTCCTTCGCGTTCGGCGGAACCAACGCGGTGTTGCTGTTCACGCGCGATTGAATGCGTGTTCGGCCCGCGCGTATGCTTGCGCTGACCCCGCACCCACTTCACCCTCCTTTAACGAGTACGCTGCCGATGACGACCCCCATTCAAGCCACCCTGATCCCCGGCGACGGCATCGGCCCCGAGATCGTCGACGCGACGCTCGCCGCACTCGACGCCCTGAAAGCCCCGTTCGTCTGGGATCGCCAGATCGCCGGCCTCGGCGGCGTACAGGCCAGCGGCGACCCGCTGCCCCAAGCCACTCTCGACAGCATCCGGCGCACGCGCCTGGCGCTGAAAGGTCCGTTGGAGACGCCGTCGGGCGGCGGCTACCGCTCGTCGAACGTGCGGCTGCGCGAGGAGTTCAAGCTCTACGCCAACCTGCGGCCGGCGCGCACCGTGATCCCCGGCGGACGCTTCGACAAGATCGATCTGGTCGTGGTGCGCGAGAACCTCGAAGGCCTGTACATCGGCCATGAGCACTATGTGCAGATCGACGACGACCCGCACGCCGTCGCGATGGCCACCGGCATCAACACCCGCGCCGGCAGCCGCCGGCTGCTCGAGTACGCGTTCGCGACGGCGGTCGCGACCGGCCGCAAGAAGGTCACGATCGTCCACAAGGCCAACATCATGAAGGCGCTGACCGGCATCTTCCTGGAGACCGGCCTGGAGCTGTACGAGCGCAAGTACAAGGGCCAATTCGAGCTCGACACCGTGATCATCGACGCCTGCGCGATGAAGCTGGTGCTGAACCCGTGGCAGTTCGACATGCTGGTCACGACGAACCTGTTCGGCGACATCCTTTCCGATCTGGTCGCCGGCCTGGTTGGCGGCCTCGGCATGGCGCCGGGCGCGAACATCGGCGCCGACGCGGCGATCTTCGAGGCGGTGCATGGCTCGGCGCCCGACATTGCCGGCAAAGGCATCGCGAACCCGACCGCGCTGCTGCTGGCCGCAGCACTGATGCTCGACCATGTCAAGCTGCCCGAGCTCGCCACGCGCCTGCGCAAGGCGATCGACGAGACGCTGAACCTCGACAAGGTGCGCACCGGCGACCTCGGTGGCACGGCCAGCACGGCCCAGTTCACGAAAGCCCTGGTGAGCCGCATCGGGAGTTGACCCGGCGAGCGCGGTGGCCGGCGCCGCGTTGCTACATGAGCACGACGGCGCCGAGCTGGCGCGCGATCTCCATCATTTGCGCGTTCATGTCGACCTCGACACCGCGCACCGGGGTCGGACCCATGAAGAAGGTCTCGCGGCCGCGCTGTGCGACGATGCGGTAGCCATCGGCGCCCTGCGAGCGCGCGTAGATCACGGTCTCGCAGGTGTCGGAGATCAACGCCTTGTTGCCGGTCGTCGACTGCGCTTCGTAGTAGTTGCTGCCTCTTGGCGCCTCGGTGAGTAACCACATGTCTTCGTCCTCTGTGCGCCCGTGAGCTGAAGCGACTAATGTAATGAGCGAACTGCAAGCCCTGCTCAACGACACACCCGGCGCGGTACTGATCCTCGCGGTCATGGTCGCGGCCAGCCTGTTCGGGCTGTTCAGGGCGCCGGGGATGGTCGAGCGCAACCTGTTCCGCCCGCACTGGCTGGTGCCGCACAAGCAGTGGCACACGCTGGTGACGAGCGGCTTTCTGCACGCCGACATGACCCACCTGCTGTTCAACGCGTTCACGTTCTGGGCCTTCGGCTTCGGGCTCGAACGCACGATCGGCACGCCGGCGTTCCTGGCGCTGTATGTCTTCGGGCTGCTGGTCAGCGACGCCGGCACCTGGCTCAAGCACCGGCACGAGCCGGCGTACCGCAGCCTGGGGGCTTCGGGCGCGATTCTGGCGGTGCTGTTCGCGTCGATCGTGTACCACCCGTCGAGCTCGATCTTCATCCTGCCGATTCCGGTGCCGATCCCGGCGCCGATCTTCGCGCTGTGCTACCTGGCGTACAGCTGGTGGGCGGCGCGCCAGGCGCGCGGGCGCGTGGCCCACGACGCGCATTTGGCGGGCGCGTTTGCAGGCATCGCGTTCGTCGCGCTCACCGACTGGCCGGCGCTGACGCAGGCCTTGCGAAGCTTCGTCAGCTAGGAAGCTTCACGAACTGAGGCGCAACGCGCGTCAGAGCAGCGCGCGCATCCGCGCCGCCGCCGCCTGCAGGGCCGCGAGCTGCGCGACCGCCCCGGCCAGCGTCATCCTCACCACCGGCGCATGCACCGCGATCGCCGAGCGGCCAACGCCGTCGGCACCCTGCACCGGCACCGCCACCGCGATCAGGCCGGCGATGTACTCCTCGCGGTCGCAGGAATATCCCTGCTCCGCAATGCGCTCGCATTCGACGCGCAACGCCGGCGCCGAAGCGATCGTGTTGCGCGTCAACTTCGGCAGCGGCAGTTGCGCGATCAGCGCATCGCGCGCGGCGCGCGGCATCTGCGCCAGAAAGAGCTTGCCGCTGGCGGTGCAGTGCAGCGGTACGCGCGAACCGACGTCGAGCGTCAGGCGCAGCGGCCACTGCGCCTCGACGCGATCGAGGTAGAGCACCTGCGCGCCGTCGAGCGTCGTGAAGTTGCAGGTTTCGCCGACCTTCGCGACCAGTTCGGCCAGCACCTCGTGACGCAGGCCGCGCACGACGCCGTGGTTGAGCGTGTCGAAGGCGAGCCGGCGCAGCGCCGGGCCGACGATGAACGCGCGCTCGTCGACATCGCGGGCGAGAAATCCACCGGCCAGCAGCTGCGTGCAGATGCGGTGCGCCGTGCCTTTCGGCAACGCCAGGCGCGCGGCGAGATCGGCGAGCGAGAGCGCGCGCCCTTCGTTCGCGAGCAGCGACAGCAAACGCAGGCTGCGCTCGGCCGATGAGCCCGTCGAGGCTTCGGCTTGCGGTTCCGGCGGCACCGCCACGTGCGGCTTGCTCATTCGGGTATTCCTTGTAAATGGAACATTGTGTTCCGGAAAGCAAGCCCATACGATCGGGGTTAACCGGCGTAAATTCCGGATCACATTGTTCCACTTGTGCGCCTCGGCCGCGCGATCGCATGACTCAGCAGTTCGATTACATCGTCGTCGGTGCCGGCTCCGCAGGGTGCGTGCTCGCCGCGCGCCTGAGCGAAGACCCGGCCACCCGCGTGCTGCTGCTCGAAGCCGGCCCGCCCGATCGATCGCTGTGGATCCATCTGCCGATCGGCTACGGCAAGACGATGTGGAGCGACAAGTACAACTGGCGCTTCTCGACCGACCCCGACCCGAACATGAACGGCCGGCGCATCTACTGGCCGCGCGGCAAGACGCTGGGCGGTTCGAGCTCGATCAACGGCCTGATCTACATCCGCGGCCAGCGCGAGGACTACGACCGCTGGGCCGCGCTCGGCAACACCGGCTGGGGCTTTGACGACGTGCTGCCGTACTTCGTCAAGTCCGAAGGCAACGAACGCGGTGCGATCCCGCTGCACGGCGCTGACGGGCCGCTGAAGGTCTCGGACATCGGCGCAACGCACGAGCTGATCGAGGCCTTCATCGGCGGCGCGCAGCAGATCGGCGTGCCACGCACCGACGACTTCAACGGCGCGCAGCAGGAAGGCGCCGGCTATTTCCAGCTGACGACGCACAAGGGCTGGCGCGTCAGCACCGCGAAGGCCTATCTCGATCCGGCGCGCGGCCGGCCGAACCTGCGCATCGAGACCGACGCGTTCGCTGTCGGGCTGATCATGGACGGCACGCGCGCAGTCGGTGTGCGCTACCGACAAGGCGGCGTGATGCAGGAGGCGCGCTGCACGGCCGAGGTGCTGCTGTGCGCCGGCGCACTGCAATCGCCGCAGTTGCTGCAGCTCTCGGGCATCGGCCCGCGTGCCCTGCTGCGCCAACACGACATCCCGCTCGTCGTCGATGCGCCCGGCGTCGGCGAGAACCTGCAGGATCACCTGCAGATCCGCCTGAGCTACGAGTGCACCAAACCGATCACGACCAACGACCAGTTGAACTCGGTCTTCGGCCAGATGAAGATCGGCCTGCAGTGGTTGCTGTTTCGCAGCGGGCCGCTGGCGATCGGCATCAACCAGGGCGGCTGCTTCATGCGCGCCTTGCAAGGATCGAACGGCGAGCCGGAAGCCAAGACACCCGATATCCAGTTTCACGTCGCCACGCTGTCGGCCGACATGGCCGGCGGCAAGGTGCATCCGTACTCGGGTTTCACGATGTCGATCTGCCAGCTGCGGCCGGAGTCGCGCGGCCATGTGCGCATCCGCAGCAACGACCCGTTCGAGCCGCCCGAGATGCAGCCGAACTACCTCTCAACCGAGCTCGACCGCCGCACCACCATTGCCGGCATGAAGGCGGCGCGCGCCATTGCCGCCTCGGCCGCGATGGCGCCCTACGTGAAACGCGAAGTCAAGCCCGGCCCGCAGGCGACCGATGACGCCGCGCTGCTCGAGTTCGCGCGCAACCACGGCGCGACGATCTTTCACCCCAGCGGCACCTGCCGCATGGGCACGGATGCCCACGCGGTCGTCGACGCGCGCCTGCGCGTGACGGGCACGAGCGGGCTGCGCGTGGTCGACTGCTCGGTGATGCCGACCCTGGTATCGGGCAACACCAACGCACCGGCGGTGATGCTGGCCGAGAAGGCTGCCGACATGATTCGGGACGACGCACGAAGACGTTGATGCGCAAGAGGTGGGGGCTCACGCGGGCCTCCGGGTTTGGTGAACGACATTCAACTGGAGACGACGACATGGCAAAACTCTCACGACGGCTGGCGCTGGGCGCCGGCGCAGCGGCAATCACCTCGGCGGGCGTGTTTGCGCCCACGGTGGTGCGGGCCCAGGCGGTCACACGGCTGAAGATCCAGACCGCGGTGCCGACCTCGAGCATCTACTTCGACCTGATGAAGAAGTTCGCCGAGCGCTGCGACAAGATGTCGAATGGCAAGCTCAAGTTCGAGATGCTGCCGGACGGCGCGGTTGTCGCGGCCTTCGAGATGCTCGACGCGGTCGACAAGGGCGTGGTCGACGGCGGTTATTCCTGGGCGCACTACTGGTCCGGCAAGAACAGCGCCGCGGGGCTGTTCTCGAACCCGGCTGCCGGCGCCGGCACCGGCATGGACCAGCTCTCGCACGTCGCCTGGCTGATGCAGGGCGGCGGTGTCGCGCTGCACAAGAAGTTCTATGCCGACGTGCTCAAGGTCAACGTCGAGCCGATCATGATCCAGCCGATGGGCCCGGACCCGCTGGGCTGGTTCAAGGCGCCGATCAACTCGCTCGACGACATGCGCAAGCTCAAGTACCGTGCGCCGCCGGGGCTGGTCGGCGAGATCTTCAAGGAGATGGGCATCAACGCCGTGGCAATGCCGGGCGGCGAGATCGTGCCGGCGGCGCAACGCGGCGTGATCGACGCGGCCGAATGGATCGGCCCGGCCGATGATTTCGCGCTCGGCTTCCACACCGTGTTCAAGCACTACTACCTGCAGGGCCTGCACCAGTCCACCGACATCGGCGAGTTGCTGATCAACAAGACCAGCTGGAACAAGCTGACGCCGGAGCTGAAGACGATCGTCGAAACCTCGGCGATGGCCACGATGATGGAGACCTACAGCTACAACGTGCAGCGCAACGCGCTCGCGCTGAAGCGGCTGAAGGACGAGTTCAAGGTCACGATCCACGACACCCCGAAGGACATCTTCCCGGCGTTCATCAAGGCCACCAACACGGTCTACGACCGCGAGGCGGGCAAGAACCCGTTCTTCAAGGAAGTGCTCGAGTCGCAACGCAACTTCGCGAAGCTGGTGGTGCCGTACTGGAGCAAGATCAACGGCCTGTACTACCAGCTCGGCGTGGACGCGCTGAACGGCAAGTAAGCCCCCCGCGCCAGCGCGCAGCGAGGCCGACGCGCCCGCTGCGCGCTGTGTCGACCCGCAGTCCCGACTCAGGAGCCCTTCCCTCATGTCCTCACACGATTCGAGTTTGGTGCGACTCGCGCGCCGCCTCGACCTGATTGCCATCGGCTCGGGCCACCTGGTGGTCTGGCTGGTTGTTCCGATGGTGCTGTCGCTGACCTGGGAGGTCGTCGCGCGCTACGTCTTCAACGCCCCCACCGAGTGGGCCTACGACATGACCTTCATGCTCTACGGCACCTACTTCATGCTCGGCGCGGCCTACACGCTGCAACGCAAGGGCCACGTGCGCACCGATTCGCTCTACGCCGACTGGTCGGCGCGGCGTCAGGCCGCCACCGACCTCGCCTGCTACCTGTTGCTGTTCCTGCCCTTCGTCGGCGTGTTCGTGTTCGTCGGCTGGGGCTACTTCTGGAAGGCTTACACGACGCACGAGACCTTCGTCAGCAGTTCGTGGCAGCCGATCACCTGGCCCTTCAAGCTGTCGATGCCGGTGGCCGGCGTGCTGCTGCTGATCCAGGGCTTCAGCGAATGCCTGAAGTGCATCGATGCGATCCGCGTCGGTGAATGGGCCGATCGCGGGCCCGCGCCGGAGGTGGTCGTATGAGCAATGAAATCCTGGGCATCGCCGCGCTGGGCGTGCTGTTCACCGTCATCTTCATCGGTTTCCCGATCTCGTTCACGCTCGGCGCGGTGTCGCTCGCGACCGGCTTCATCGCGCTCGGGCCGGTGGTGTTCGATCTGGCGGTGCTGCAGACCTATTCGGTGATGCGCGACACCGTGCTCGCGTCGATCCCGTTCTTCCTGTTCATGGGCTTCCTGCTCGAGCAATCGGGGCTGATGGAGCGGCTGTTTCGCGGTATTCAGCAGTTGCTCGCGGGCGTGCGCGGCTCGCTCTACATCGCGGTGCTCGTGACCGCGACGATCTTCGCCGCCGCCACCGGCATCGTCGGCTCGTCGGTGACGATGCTCGGCGTGATGGCCGGCCCGTCGATGATCAAGAGCGGCTACGACGCGAAGCTGAGCGCCGGCGCGATCGCGGCTGGCGGCACGCTGGGCATCCTGATCCCGCCCAGCGTGATGCTGATCGTGATGGGGCCGGTCGTCGGCATTCCGGCCACCGATCTGTTCGCGGCCGCGGTGCTGCCCGGCATCATGCTGTCGGCGCTGTTCACCGCCTGGTGCCTGGTGCGCTGCTGGATCAACCCGGCGCTCGGCCCGGTGCTGCCGATGGAGATGCGGCCGGCCTCGCTCGGCCCGGTCGTGAAAGACCTGGTGATCGGCGTGCTGCCGGTGATCGTGGTCATCATGTCCACGCTCGGCGTGATCCTGTTCGGCATCGCGACACCGACCGATGCCGGCGCCGTCGGCGCGTTCGCGACCTTTGTACTGACGGTCGGCTCGGGCCGCATGAACCTGGCGAAGATCCGCAAATCGGCGCTGCAGACGCTCGAAGTCTCCAGCATGATCCTGATGCTGGTGGCGGCGAGCAACCTGTTCGGCGCGGTGTTCGCGCGGCTCGGCAGCCCGGAGTACATGGCGAGCTGGCTGCTCGGCCTGTCGCTGCCACCGACGCTGATGCTGATACTGATCCTGGCACTGATCTTCGTGCTCGGCTGGCCGCTCGAATGGGTGCCGATCGTGCTGATCGTCGTGCCGGTCGTGCTGCCGATCGTGCAGGCCGCGGGCATCGACCTGCTGTGGTTCTGCACGCTGGTCGCGGTGACGCTGCAGACCGCGTGGCTGTCACCGCCGGTCGCGCTGTCGGCCTACTTCCTGAAGGGCGTGGTGCCGCAGTGGGAGCTGAAGCAGATCTACTCGGGGATGGTGCAGTTCATGATCCTGCAGGTCGTCGGCGTGATCCTGCTGCTGATCTTCCCGAAACTGGCGACCTGGTTGCCGAGCGTGTCAGGCTGAATCGGCGACCCGCGGCGGCGCAGCGAATAGGTCGCCGCGCCGCCGCGGCGACCTTCCGCGCGGCCCGCGAGCGGGCGAGAATTGCGAATCGCTGTCAACCGCGCCTGCCGCACCCGGCCCGACGATGGACGCCCTGCCCTTCGCCACCACCAAGATCCAGCCGCCACGAGGGCGCCGCACGCGCGTCGAACGGCCGGCGCTCGACGCCGCCATCACCGAAGCCGTGCTCGACTGCCGCGTCGTGCTGTTGCAGGCGCCGGCCGGCTTCGGCAAGACCTCGCTGCTCTCGGCGCAGCTCGCACGGCTGCCGGCCGGCACCGCGCAGGCCTGGGTCTCGCTCGATGCCGACGACGACCCGCAGCGCCTGTTCGCCTGCCTCGTCGCCGCGCTCGAACCGCACGACCTGCCGTGGCGCACCGCGCCCGAGGCGCTGGTGGCGATGGTCGCGGTCGACGCACAACAGGCCGATGCCGGCGCCGGCATGCGCCGCGCCGTCGCCGAGCTGATCAACGCGCTGGCCGCGTGCGACGCGCCGCGCGGCGTGATCGTGCTCGACGACCTGCACCGCGTCACCGCGGCGCCCACCGCGGCGCTGCTCGACGCGCTGATCGAACGCCTGCCACCGCGCTGGACGCTCGTGATCGCGAGCCGCGTCGCGCCGCCGCTCGCGCTGGCGCGCTTGCGCGTGGCCGGCGAACTCGCCGAGTTCACGCAGGCGCAGCTGCGCTTCGGTGCCGCCGAGGCCCAGGCACTCGCCGGTGCCGAGGCGCAACCGGCGACACGCGAGCAGGTCGCCGAGCTGCTCGCGCGCACGCAGGGCTGGCCGGCCGGGCTGAGCCTGGGCCTCGCGGCGCTGCGCACGCGCGGCAGCGCGGCCGGGCTCGGTACCACGACGCTGATGGACCGCCATCTGTTCGACTACCTCGCCAGCGAGGTGCTCGACGACATGCCCGCGCCGCTGCACGACTTTCTGGTGCGCTGCGCGGTGCTGCCCGAGCTGACCGCCGGCCGCGCCGCCGCCGTCAGCGCCGACCCACTGGCGGCGCAACACCTCGACGAGATCGAGCGCCGCGCGCTCTTCGTCACCGCACTCGAAGCGAGCGAGCGCACGCTGGTGCTGCACGACCTGTTTCGCGACGCGCTGCAGCAGCGTCTGGCGCGCCGCTTCCCCACCGAGCTGCCCGCGCTGCTGCGCCGCGCCGCGGCCGGCGAGGCCGACCCGCTGCGGCGCGTCGGCTACCTGCTGCGTGCAGCCGACTGGGCCGCGGCCGAAGCCGCGCTGGTCGAGTCGGCGCCCGAGCTGTTCCTGAGCGGTGGCAGCGGCGAGGTGCAGCGGTTGATCGAGCAATTCCCGCCCGACTGGCGCGGCGCGTCGCCACGGCTGCTGCGCCTGGCCGGCATCGGCTGCTGCCTGCGCTGGCAGTGGACCGAGATGGCGCGCTGCATGCAGGAGGCCGAAACCGCGGCGGCCGGCGACGCCGCCGAGCGCACGCTCGCGCAGGCCTACCTCGCGCTCGCGAGCTACCCGCTCGGCCGCGACACCCACAGCGAGGCGCTGATCGCGCGCCTGAAGGAGCACGCCGCCACGCCCGGCGGCACGCTCGGCGCGGACGCGCAGCGCGTGATGCTGATGGCCGACGCGGCCCAGCATTTCCGGCGCGGTGACCATGCCGCGCTGCCGGCCGTCTACGCTCAGGTGCTGCAGTCGCTCGAAGCCGGCGCGCCGCTGTACGCGTGGTGGGAGTGCGTGCCGGCGACGAACTGGTCGACGATTCGCGGCATGCGCGCGCTGCTGTCGCGCTACGCCGACGGCGCGTTCGCGCGGCTCGGCGAGCGCGCGCTGCCGATGCGCGGCGAGGTTCAGCTGCTGCGCGCGTACCTGCGGCTCTGGTCGGGCCAGCTCGACGCGGCCGCCACCGAAGCGCGCAGCGCCGAAGCCGACATGCAATGGCTGGCCTGCTCAGCCGAAATGGAAGTCGGCGTCGAGACCTTCCGCATGATCGAGGCCGCGATGCGCGGTGACGCGCAAGCCGTCTACCGCCGGCTCGATGCGCTGTACACGCGCGAAGACAGCGCCACCGACGAGCGCCGCGCGCTGTGGCAGCACCAGATGGCGGTCTACGGCGTGCGCCTGAGCGATGTGCTCGGCGGCGACCCAGCCGCGCTGGCGCACTGGGCCGCCCGACTCTTCGAGCGCCCGCTGATCGACCCGACCCCGATCACCGCGCGCGCCGTCGCGGCGCGCGCACGCTACGCCGCCGCGCAAGGCCGCTGGCACGATGCAGCGGCGCTGTTCGATCACCTGCTGCCGCGCTCGAACAACATGGACGTCAACGGCCAGGCGATCGAATTGCAGCTGCGCTGTGCGCACGCGCGCTTGCGCTGCGACCGGGTCGCCGAGGCCGCCGCGGCGGCAGCGCCGGCGCTGGATCGCATGCGCCTCGAAGACGAGCGCGGTCACGCGCTGATGTGCGGGTCGGCGCTGCTCGGAACGCTGGCGTCGGCGCGGTGGGGCGGCTTGCTGTCGAGCGAGCAACTGGGTGAGTTGCAGGCCGCGTCGGCGCTCGCCGCGAGTGTGCGGATCGCTGCGCCGCAAGGTGCCGGCGCGGCCGCGCCGCAGTCGGCTTCAGACGCGGTCGTCGCTGCGGCCGCGGCCGCACAACTGAGCACGCGCGAGCGCGAAGTGCTGGCCCGCATTGGCGCCGGCGACAGCAACAAGCTGATCGCCCGCGCGCTCGACATCAGCCCGCACACCGTGAAGCGGCATGTCGCGAACATCCTCGACAAGCTCGGCCTCGCGTCGCGCGGCCAGGCCGGCGCGTGGCTGCGCGAGAACGCCTGAGCGTGACGGCCTGAACGCGCGCCGATGCGCGGATCTCTACACGCGCGCCGGTGCGCGCTTGCCCGGCACGCCGAGGCGCTCGGCCGAGATGTATTGCTGGCGGTAGATCTCGAACGGCAGGCTGTCGCCGGCCTCGATGCGCTTCTGCTCGTCGACCGACACTTTCGACTCTTCGGTGAAACGCTTGTGCGCGTCGTCACCGAACGGCAGCGCGAGCAGCGCATTGCGCGTCTGCACCGATTGCGCGCGGGTGAAGCCGACATACGAACTGTCGAAGTCGCGCGCCATCGTCCCGAGCACGCGGGCGGATGGCGCGGTGTCGGGCGCGCGCAGCACCGCGTGCGCGGCGGCCAGCGCGTCGCGATAACCGCGACCGCCGTGCAGCGCATCGAGCCGTTCGGCGATCGGCGCGAGCCCGATGAGGATCTCGCCGCCCCACTCGGTCAACGTCACCGCATGGTCGACGCGCTCCAGCCGCAGCCCCGGCTCGCGCCCGCGCGCGGCCACGCGCTGCTGGTTGCGCTTGAGCGCGCCGATCTCTTCCGGGGTGTCGGGCGGGCTGTCGGTGAGCAGGCAGTGCAGCAAAAACAGGTCGATGAACTGCATCGTCTGCGCATTGATGCCGACCGGCTCGAACGGGTCGAGGTCCATCAGGCGCACTTCGACGTACTCGACGCCGCGCTCGCGCAGCGCGTGCAGCGGCCGCTCGCCCGGGAAGATCACGCGCTTCGGGCGGATCGTGCCGTAGAACTCGTTCTCGATCTGC
>JAZJZJ010000186.1:0-2305 GCA_040389925.1 Pseudomonadota bacterium | reverse complement strand
CCGACAGGCTCTCGACATAGCGCCGCTGCCCTTCGGCATACAGCGTGTCGAACGCCAGCGAGCTTTTGCCCGAACCCGACAGACCGGTGATCACCACGAGCTGGTTGCGCGGGATGTCGAGGTCGATGTTCTTCAGGTTGTGGGTGCGCGCCCCGCGCACGCGGATCATCGTCGCTTCGAGCGGCGACGAGCGTGCGGCAGCGGGTTCAACAGAATCGGGCATCGGGGAGGCGCGCAAAACCGACCATGATAACGGTCGGGCGCTGCACGGGCCGGTAGGTCGCCCGCGCCGAACTCAGCGGGTGGCGTCGTCGAGCGCCTGTTTCAGCGTGGCGAGCGTCGCCGGCGGCAGCGCGGCGCGCGGCCCGGGCGCGAGCTCGACGCTCTCGTCGTCGAGCCGCAGCGTTGCGGCCAGCACGCCATCGCGGTACAGGCGCAACACGGCGGTCTCGCCCGACGCGGCGGTCTCGGCGGCGGGGCGCCAGCGCGCGCTCGCGGTGGCGGCGTCGAGCCGCGCCAGCCAGCGTTGCAGCGCCGGGCCGATCGGTTGGGGCGCAGCGCGGCGTTCCCAGGTCCAGCGCTCGGGCTGCGCGCCGATCGACGCCAGCAATGCGCCGAGCGCCGCGGGGCGTGCGTCGGCGACGTTGTCGGTGCGCTGCGGGGTCGGTGCCCGCGACTCGTCGCGGGCCATCTCGGCCTTGCTTTCCGCGGCGGTGGGCGCTGCCGCCGCGCGCGCGCGCAGCGCCTGCGCCGGGGCGGGCGCGGCTGCCGGCGCGGCTGCGGGTGGTGGCGTTGCGGGTGCCGCGGCGGTGGCGTCAGCCGCAGTGCCGCGATCGGCGAACGGCTCGGGGCCTTCGCGCTCGCGCGCGGGCGCCATGCGGCGCGCCGGCTCTGCTTCGATGCGCCGCTGCGCCGGTTTCGATGCGGCGGGCTCGGCCTTCGCGACGCCCTGGGCGACTTCTTCAGATGCCGGCGCGTTCGGTTGCGGCGCGGCCGTGACCGGGGGCGGCGCCGCGGCCGGCGGTGTCGCATCGAGCGCGGGTGGGCGCGCGATCGTGGGGTCCATCGGCTGATCCCACCACATCAGGCCGAGCAGTGTCGCGACCATCACGCTCGCGAACCCGGCCGCGACCGGCGGGCGGGCGAACCAATCCCACGCGGCGGCCCACGGGCTGCGTGCGGGCGGTTTCGGGCGCGTGTTTGCCGGCGCTCGTGCCACGTTCGCTGCAGCACGCGCCTGGCGCAGGATCGCATCGCTCAGCGCCGAAGGCGGCGCGGCCTGCGCATCGGGCGCGTGGCGCAGCGCCTCGCTGAGCCACGCGTCGCGTTCGGTGTCGTCCTGGCGGGGCGTGCTCATCGGGCTTCGTTCCCGGGCACTGCAGAAGAGAAGGGCGACAAGTAAGCGCCCATGCAGGTGCGCAACTTGCTCATCGCGTAGCGCAGCCGCGTCTTCGCGGTCTCGAAGCCGACCTCGAGCGCGCTCGCGACTTCTTCCAGCGCCAGACCATCGTCATGGTGCAGCAGGAACGCGCTGCGCTGCGGGATCGGCAACTGTTCGAGGCAGCCGAGCAGCTTCTCGCCCGCCCGGCGCCAGAACGCGAGCTCCTCGGTGTGCGACGCGGCGCCGGCCGGCGCCGGCCAGTGCTGCCAAGCGTGGGTCGAGGCGGATGCCTCTGCGCCCGGCTCCCACGGCGCGCCATCTTCGCCCTCGAACGCGTCGATCGAGACCTCGCGGCCGCTGCGCCGCAGCATGTCGACGACGCGGTGGTGCGCGAGCGTGAACAGCCAGGTGCGAAAGCTCGCGCCCTGCGGCTCCCAGCGCGCGCGGGCGTGCACGACGCGCAGCCAAGTGTCCTGGAACACCTCGTCGGTCTGCGCGTTCAGCGCGCTGCCGAGCAGGCGGCGGATGAAGCGGTACAGGCCGGCCTGGTGCCGCGCATACAACTGCTCGAACGCGCGCGCGTCGCCGGCCGCGTACGCGGTCATCAGCGCGTCGTCATGGGGTTCGGAAGGCGCGGGGGTCACGGTGAGAAGTCTGCCTGAACCAATGCTGATACGGCGCACCGGCGCGCGCGGGGTGAATCGCGCCGCCGCCGCGCGGCGTCAGTCGCCCAGCACCCGCAGAATCTCGCGCCCGTAGGCTTCGAGCTTCTTCGCGCCGACCCCGCTGATCTGGCCGAGCGCGTCGAGCGTGTCGGGCATCGCCTGCGCCATCTCGGCGAGCGCGGCGTCGTGGAACACGATGTAGGCCGGCAGGTTGTGCTCGCGCGCGACCTCGGCGCGCCAGGCCTTCAGCGCCTCGAAG
>JAZJZJ010000185.1:0-2063 GCA_040389925.1 Pseudomonadota bacterium | reverse complement strand
GATGAACGGCAGCGGCACGCCCACCACCGGCAGGATGCCGCTGACCATGCCCATATTGACGAACGCGTAGGTGAACCACGAGAGCGTGATCGCGCCGGCGAGCAGCCGCGTGAACACGGTCGGCGCCTCGGCCGCGATCATCAGCCCGCGGAAGATCAGAAAGATGAAACCGAGCACCAGCGCGCCGCAGCCGATCAGGCCGAACTCTTCGGAGTAGGCCGCGAAGATGAAGTCGGTGGTGCGCTCCGGGATGAACTCGAGGTGCGTTTGCGTGCCCTTCATGAAGCCCTTGCCGTCGATGCCGCCGGAACCGATCGCGATCATTCCCTGGATGATGTGGAAGCCCTTGCCGAGCGGGTCGGTGGTCGGGTCGAGCAAGGTGCAGACGCGGTTCTTCTGGTAGTCCTTGAGCACCGGCAGCCAGCTCACCTCGGGCTGGCAGATGCGGTCTTCCGAAACCACGATCGCGGTGATGCCGATCGCGCCGACCACCAACACCGGCACGATCAGCTTCCAGCTCAGCCCGGCGAAGAAGATCACGTAGAAGCCGGCCGACAGCACCAGGATCGCGGTGCCCAGATCGGGCTGTTTGACGATCAGCCCGACCGGCACCAGCAGCAGCAGCAGCGCGATGATGAAGTCGGGCACGCGCAACTGGCCTTCGCGGCGCTGGAACCACCAGGCCAGCATCAGCGGCATCGCGATCTTGAGAATCTCGCTCGGCTGAATCACGATGCCGACATTGAGCCAACGCGTCGCGCCTTTCTTCGTGACGCCCATCACCGCGACCGCGATCAACAGCGCCACGCCGAACACGTACAACGGCACCGCGAAGCGCATCAGTGTCTGCGGCGTGACCTGCGCCACGAGAAAGATCACGCCCGCCGCCAGCAACATGTTGCGACCGTGGTCGACGAAGCGCGTGCCGGAGTCGAAGCCGGCCGAGTACATCGTCAGCATGCCGGCCACGGCGAGCAGCAGGATCGCGAGCAGCAGCGGCACATCGAAGCCGCTGAAGATCGGCTTGATGCGCTGCCACGGCGAGGGCTGGTCGAAGACGGCGCTCATGGTTTCTTCATTGCGACGCGCTGCGCGATCGCCGCCGAGGCCGCGGATGCTGCGGCCGGCGCCACCGGCGCGGTCGGCGTTGTCAGCAGCGCCGCGGCCGCACCGTCGATCGTCGTGCCCGGCAGCGGCACCGAGGCCGCCGGCCGTGGCGTGCCGATCGGCGCGGTCGACTGGCCGAGTTTCGTCGCCGCGATGTCGGCCTCGCTCGGGTACTGGCCGGTGAGCACGAAGTCGATCACGCGACGCGCAATCGGCGCGGCATTGGCGCCGCCAAAACCGGCGTTCTCAACCACCAGCGCGAGCGCGATGCGCGGCTCCTCCAGCGGCGCGAACGCGGTGTACAGCGCGTGGTCGCGGTGGCGTTCGTCGATCGTGTGGATGTTGTACTTCTCGCCCTGCTTGATGCCGATGACCTGCGCGGTGCCGGTCTTGCCGCCCGACTGGTACGGCGCATTCAGGAACGCACTGCGCCCGGTGCCCTCCTGGGTCACGCCGTACATGGCGCGGCGGATGAACTCGACGTGCTCGGGCTTCCAGTTCAGCGGCGGCAGCGCCTCGCCGATCGCGCGGCGCTGCTCGCGCGTCTCGAAGTTCTCGACGATCTTCACGAGGTGCGGCTTGAAACGCTGGCCGCCCGAGGCGAGTGCCGCCGTGGCCTGCGCCAGCTGCAGCATCGTGAAAGTGTTCTGGCCCTGGCCGATGCCGAGCGAGATGGTCTCGCCGGCGTACCACTTCTGCAGTTCCTTCTTCTTGTAGGCGTTGCGCTTCCATTCGGTCGAGGGCAGCACGCCGCGCAGTTCGCCCTGCATGTCGACGCCGGTGAGCTGGCCGAGACCGAGCGGCGCCATGAAGTCGTGGATCGCGTCGACGCCGAGATCGTTCGCGAGGATGTAGTAGTAGGTGTCGCACGACTGCACGATCGATTTGTACATGTCGACCGAGCCGTGGCCGCCCTCCTTGTCGTCGCGGAAGCGGTGGTTGCCGAAGTTGAAGTA
>JAZJZJ010000184.1:0-4730 GCA_040389925.1 Pseudomonadota bacterium | reverse complement strand
CCGGCTTTCTCGGCTCGGGCAAGACCACGCTGCTCAAGCGCGTGCTGACCGAGGCCCACGGCCAGAAGATCGCTGTGATCGAGAACGAGTTCGGCGAAGAAAACATCGACAACGAGATCCTGGTCCAGGACAGCAAGGAGCAGATCATCCAGCTGAACAACGGCTGCGTCTGCTGCTCGATCCGCGAAGATCTGCGCACCACCTTGTCCGACCTGGCCGAGAAAAAACGCAAGGGCGAACTCGATTTCGACCGCGTCGTGATCGAAACCACCGGTCTGGCCGACCCCGGCCCGGTCGCGCAGACCTTCTTCATGGACGACGAGATCGCCGAGAGCTACCTGCTCGACTCGATCCTGACCCTGGTCGACGCCGTGCACGGCGATCAGCAGCTCGATGATCGCCAAGAGGCGCGCCGCCAGATCGGATTCGCCGACCAGATCTTCATCAGCAAGACCGATCTGGTCGACGCCAACACGGTCGATGCGCTGATCCACCGCATCAAGCACATGAACCCGCGCGCCAAGCAAACGAAGGTGAATTTCGGCGAGGTGCCGCTGGCCGACGTGTTCGACCTGCGCGGCTTCAATCTGAACGCCAAGCTCGACATCGACCCGGAGTTCCTGAACGCCGATCCGCATGCCGGGCATGACCACGACCATGACCACCACGATCACGCGCATGGCGAGCACTGCGACCACCCGCACCACCACGTCCACGACGACGACGTCAAATCCTTCGTGTTCAAGGCCGACAAGGCCTTCAACCCGGCCAAGCTCGAAGACTTTCTGGGCGCGATCGTGCAGGTCTACGGCCCGAAGATGCTGCGTTACAAGGGCGTGCTGAACATGAAAGGCAGCGACCGCAAGGTCATCTTTCAGGGCGTGCACCAGCTGATGGGTAGCGACTTGGGGCCGAAGTGGGCGCCGGGCGAGAAGAAGACGAGCAAGATGGTGTTCATCGGGCTCGATCTGCCGAAAGACATCTTTCTTCAGGGCCTCGAAGGCTGTCTGGTTTGACCTTGTTGCACACCCGGCCCGGGCCGTGAAGTTTCAAAGCTTGCTGCGCTGCAACGTGGCTACAATCCGCGGCGGCCGAAGACCCGCCCCTGTGCACAGGGCATAACCGCCGACGCGAGGAGAACGCTGTGAGCAAGACACCGGCCCAGAAAGCGCCCCCGAAGAAGCCAACGCCGGCCAAGACGGCTGCGAAGGCGCCGGCAAAACCGGTCGCCGCGAAGAAGCCCGCCCCGGCGCCCGCGAAGTCCACGAAGCCCACGCCGGCCCGAACCAAACCGGCGGCCGCGCCCGCCGCCGCAGCCAAACCCGCTGCGGCTCCTGCCAAGGCCGCTGCCGCGGCCGCTCCGAAGCCCTCTGTGATGAAACCCGCACCTGCTCCCGTCGTCGTCGCCACCGCGCCCGCTCTCACCCCCGCCCCCGTCGCACCGAAAAAGGGCCGTGGCGCCTCCAAGTATCCGGCGCCACAGGTTCAAGCCCCGCTGCCGCCGCCGACGTCCCGATTCGCCGACCGGTTTGCGCCGCCCCGGCCCCCGACCCGGCAGATGAACAACCTCGAACTCGACACGCCGCGCCACGCGCAGAAGTCGGACCCGAAACTCGCGAACGCCTGGAAATCCAAGACCGGCCGCGAGTTGACCGAGCCCGAAGTCCTGGCGATGCCGGAATCGGAATACATGAACGACAAGCAGCTCGAGTTCTTCCGCGTCAAGCTCCAGACGCTGAAGGACGACCTGCTCAGCAATGCCGGCGAAACCACCGAGCACCTGCGCGAAGACACCTCGATCGTGCCCGACCCGGCCGATCGCGCCACCATCGAGGAAGAACACGCGCTCGAACTGCGCACCCGCGACCGCGAACGCAAGCTGCTCAAGAAGATCTCGCAGTCGCTGCAGCGCATCGAAGCGGGCGACTACGGCTTCTGTGACGAAACCGGCGAACCGATCGGCCTCGGCCGCTTGATCGCGCGGCCGACCGCTACACTGTCCCTCGAAGCCCAGCAGCGGCGCGAACTCAAGCAGAAGATGTTCGGCGACTGAGCTGGTACGGCCCGCGGTGCCCGCGGGCCGGCAACCGTGATTTCACCTGGGAGCCTGCGAGCCCGCGACATGTCGGACCCGAAAGACACGACCAGCTTCTTCCGCAAGGTTGTCAAGTTCGTCGCCAACCCGACCACGGAGTGGGCCGAGCTCGGCGTGCCCGCCGAAGACGTGCGCGAGACCGAGTTCGCGAAGGGCGAGTTGAAGGCGATGATCGAGCGCAAGCGGCGCAACGACTTCGTCCGCAAGCGCGAGTTCGACATGCTGCGCAAGGTGCGTCGTGAAGGCCTCACGGGCGAGCAACTGGCCGCACTCGGCGGCTCGTCGCGACTCGACGACTCGGAAGCCAAGCTGGTCGACAGCGGTGCCAAGGCCGACATCGGCGTGAAGGCCAAGATCGACGAGATCGAGCAGCAGATGGTCGGCGACGCGTCGTATCCCGGCCACTCGACCCGCCGCACGCCCGAGTTCTACAACGCCCCGACCGAACCCGCCGCATTGGAGATCCGGGGCAAACGCGCGGCATCCCCGTCGACCGTGGCCGCCCAATTGGACGGCGGCAAGGTCGACGACTTCATGACCGAGCGCGCGATGCCGATGGCCACGTCGCCGGTCGTGATGGGCGGCGGGGTCTCGCCGCTGAGCTCGGTCAGGTTCGATCCGGCGGCCGGCGACTTGCCGAGCCCGGTCGCGCAGGAGCTGACCGATGTCGCGCACGACCCCGAACTCGACGAGGCGGTGATCGCGTTCGCGAACGCCGATTTCGATCAATGCGAGCATGCCTTGTCAACGCTGACCGCGCTCGGCGGGCCCCGCGCGCAGCACGCCGAGACTTGGCTGGTGCTGTTCGACCTGTATCGCGCGATCGGCCAGCAGCCCAAGTTCGAGAGCCTCGCGCTCGATTACGCCCAGCAATTCGGCCGGTCGGCGCCGCAATGGTTCTCGCTGCCCAAGCTGGTGGCCGAAGCCGCCAGCGAAGATCGGCCGCGCGGCCGGCACATCGAAGGCCAGGTCGGCTGGAACAGCCCCGATCACATCGACCCCGAGGCGGTCGCCCGGCTGGCGTCGGTCTCGCTGCAGATGCCGCTGCCCTGGGTGTTCGACTGGAGCGCACTGCGCAGCATCGATGCCGAAGCGTGCACGCGCCTTTCCGAGCTCTTCCGCAACTGGATCGGCCAGGATCTCGACATGCGCTGGCTCGGCGGCGAACGCCTGTTCGCGGTGCTCGCCGAATCCGCGCCGAACGGCGTGCGCGATGCCGATCCGGCCTACTGGCAGGTGCGGCTCGACGCGCTACGCATGGCGAACCGGCCCGACCAGTTCGACGAGGCGGCCATCGACTACTGCGTCACTTACGAAGTCTCGCCGCCATCGTGGGAGCCGGCCCGCTGCCAGGTGCGGGTCAGCGGCGCCGGTGCCGGCGCGTCGACCTCGTCGCCGCCGATGTCGGTGGTCAGCGACGTATCGACCAGCTTCCTCGAATCGCGGCTGACCGAAGACACCGGCCTGGTGCAGGTCGGCACGGTCGAACTCTCGGGTCAACTCGTCGGCGACATCGGCCCCACGCTGAAGAAAATGGACGCCGAACTCGGCGTCGCGAGCATCGTCAACGTCTCGTGCGCGCGCCTGATCCGCGTCGACTTCATCGCCGCCGGCGACCTGCTGAACTGGGTGCTGGCGCGGCGCAGCGAGAACCGCAGCGTGCGCTTCATCGAGGCGCACCGGATGGTCGCGCTGTTCTTCGGCGCGATGGGCATCAACGAACATGCCAAGGTCAAGGTCCGCACGGTTTAGCCTCGCGGTTCTTCTTCTGACCGCTGCGCTTGAAACAGCGCGGCTCGCAACTATCTTCTCTCGATGGAAAACTATCACGGCACGACCATCCTGAGCGTGCGCCGCGGCAACGTGGTGGCACTCGGTGGTGACGGGCAGGTCACGCTCGGCACGATCGTCGTCAAGTCGTCGGCCCGCAAGGTGCGCAAGCTCTACCGCGATCAGGTGCTGGCGGGTTTCGCCGGCGCCACGGCCGATGCGTTCACCTTGTTCGAGCGCTTCGAGGCCAAGCTCGAAAAACACCAGGGCCACTTGGTGCGCGCCGCGATCGAGCTGACGAAAGACTGGCGCACCGACCGCGTGTTGCGCCGCCTGGAGGCGATGCTCGCGGTCGCCGACCGCGAAGCCTCGCTGATCATCACCGGCAACGGCGACGTGCTCGAGCCCGAGCACGGCATCGTCTCGATCGGCTCGGGCGGCGCGTATGCGCACGCGGCGGCGCGCGGCCTGCTCTCGAACACCGAGCTGTCGGCCCACGACGTCGTGAAGAAGTCGCTCGAGATCGCCGGCGAGCTGTGCATCTACACGAACCAGAATCACATCATCGAGACGCTCGAATGAAGAGCAGCATGACCCCGCAGGAGATCGTCTCCGAGCTCGACCGCCACATCGTCGGCCAGCACGGCGCGAAGCGCGCGGTCGCGATCGCGCTGCGCAACCGCTGGCGCCGCCAGCAGGTCGCAGAGCCGATGCGCGCCGAGATCACGCCGAAGAACATTCTGATGATCGGACCGACCGGCGTCGGCAAAACCGAAATTGCGCGCCGCCTGGCCAAGCTCGCCGACGCACCGTTCATCAAGGTCGAGGCGACCAAGTTCACCGAGGTCGGCTACGTCGGCAAGGA
>JAZJZJ010000183.1:0-5306 GCA_040389925.1 Pseudomonadota bacterium | reverse complement strand
CAGCGCCGTGGCTTCGGCGTACTTGAACGACTTGGTGTAGGCGAACTGCCCCACGGTGGCGATGGAGGCCATGAACACCAGCACCGGCAGCAGTTGCCAGCTGGGCCACTTCCATACCCACACGGCGAGCAGGAAGGTGAGCGGCGTCACGATCAGCGACATGTAGGTCACCTGCGTCGTGCTCGACTCGGTGGTCGACATCATCTTGATGACGATGATCGACACCGCCCAGGCGACCGCGCCGCAGATCGCCAACACAGGCCCCAGCGAGAGCGGCACAACACCCGGGCGCACGATCAGCAGCATGCCGACGATGCCGCCCGCGACGGCGAACCAGCGTCGGGCGCTGGAGCGCTCGCGCAGCACCAGGATGGCGACCACCGACGCGAACACCGGCGAGACGAAGCTCAGCGCGGTGACCATCGAGATCGGCGACATCGTCAGCGCCGAGAACAGCCCGAGCATCGAGATCATCAGCATCACGCAGCGGATCAGGTGCAGGTGCAGCCGCTGCGTGCGCAGCACGGCGAAGCGGCTGCCCAGCAGGCCGGGGAGCATGAAGAACAGGGCGATGAAGTAGCGGAAGAACGTGATCTCGAAGACGTGCAGCTCGCGCGAGGCATAGCGCACCGAGGTGTGCAGCAGCGTGAACGACAGCGCGGCGATCAGGCCCAGCAGCAGGCCCCGGACGCGGCGCGGAATGCGCTCGGCAAACGCAGTGACGGCGTGCATGCGGCGGCTAGCGGGAGCGCACGCTCTGCGCTGCGTTCGTCATGGCACATCGATCGTGTCGACACCCGTGTCGCCTTCGAGCGGCCGCACCGGATGCGGCGGGTGCAGCGGCGCACCACCGACCGGCACGACGCGGGCCAGAAAATCGATCACGGCGTTGGCGAAGATGTCGTTGCGGTCGCCGGCCACCATGTGGCCGGCGCCGGTGACGTTGACGTATTCCGCCGTCGGACACAGCGCCAGGAACTCCTGTGCGCCGGCCTCGCTCAGCACGTCAGACAGGCCGCCGCGCACCAGCAGCGTGGGCAGGTGCAGGTTCACCGAGCAGGCCGCCAATCGCCGGGAGCGCTGCTCGAGATCGAACGGGGCGGCGCGGTAGCGCGGGTCCCAGTGCCAGTGGTAGCGGCCGTCGGCGCCCAGGCGCACGTTCTTGCCCAGGCCGTCGAGCTTGGGCGGGCGCCTGCGGTGCGGCTGGTAGGTACCGATCGCTTGCGCCACCTCTTCCAGCGAGGCGAAGCCCTCGGGCTTGAGGCGCATGAAGGCCTGGATGTGGTCGACGCCTGCGGGTTCGACGCGCGGCGCGATGTCCACCAGCACCAGCGCGGTGGCATCGACATGCGATTCGCCGACCGCCACCAGGCTGGTGCCGCCACCCATCGACGCACCCACCAGCACCGGCCGGCGCTGACCCAGCGCGCCGAGCACGCACTGCAGGTCGCGCACCATCGCGTCCTGCCCGTAAAGGCCGTCTGGCGCCCAGTCGCTGTCGCCATGGCCGCGGGCATCGAAGGCCACGGCGCGGTAGCCGGCTGCGCCCAGCGCTTCGCCGGTGCCCTTCCAGGCGTGTCGGGTCTGGCCACCGCCATGCTGCAGCAGCACCAGCGGTCCGTCGACGGGGCCCCAGGCATCGCCGGCGATGTGCACGCCGCCATGGCCGGGCCAGCGGTGCATGGGCTCCGGCGTGCCCGGCAGTCGGGTGAGGGCGGCTTGAGCGGTCATGGATTCGGATCTCCTTGGTTGTCGTTGGCCGGCAGCTAGCCGCGCAGCGCCGACAGTCCCAGCTCGCCCTGCGCCAGCAGCAGCGCCTGGATCTGGTTGCTGCCCTCTGCGATGGCCAGATGGCGCACGTCGCGGTAGTGGCGTTCGAGCGGAAAGTCGCTGGTGTAGCCGGCGCCGCCCAGGACCTGGATGGCGTCCTCGCACACGCGCAGCACTGCGTCGCTGTTGTGGCGCTTGGCCATCGAGCACCAGCGCTGCGCGTCGGCACTCTTTCGGTCGAGCGCATCGGCGGCGCGCCCGGCGAGCAGGCGCGAGGTCTCCACCCGCGTCATCATGTCGGCCACCATCTGCTGCACCAGCTGGAACTGGCCGATCGGCCGGCCGAACTGCTGGCGCTGGCCGGCGTAGCGGCAGGCTTCCCTGTAGGCCGCCTCGGCCACGCCCTGGCAGACATAGGCGACGAAGCAGCGGCCGAGGTTGAGGTAGTGCTTGGCGATCGCGAAGGCCTGGCCTTCGGCGCCGATCAGGTTGCCGGCCGGCAGCAGCACGTCGTCGAACAGCAGCTCGCCGAGCGGGCAGCAGTGCATGCCCATCGCGTGCACCTCGCGCGCCGAGAAGCCGGCCATGCCGCGCTCGACGATGAAGGCCGACACGGCGCGGTCGTTGCCGGTGCCGGTGCGCGCGAACACCACGCCCAGGTCGGCGTGCACGCCGTTGGAGATGTACAGCTTGCGCCCGCGCAGGCGCCAGCCGCCGCTGGCGGGGTCGCGTTCGGCGCGGGTCTCCACGCCGCTCGCGTCGGAGCCGACGTTGGGTTCGGTCAGGCCGAAGAAGGCCAGCGTGTCGCCGCGGATCAGCGCCGGCAGGAAGCGCTCGCGCTGCTCGGCGCTGCCACGCTCGGCGATGATCGACAGCACCAGGTTCGAGGTGCTGATCATGCTGCGCAGCGAGGCCCAGGTGCCGGCCAGCTGGGCCAGCAGCGTGCCGTAGGTGACGTGGTCCAGGCCCTGGCCGCCGAGTGCCTCGGGCAGCAGGCCGCCGAGCAGGCCGTAGCCGCTCATCGCGCGCACCAGCTCACGCGGCGGCAGGCGGCGTTCGCGTTCGTGCGCGCCGACGATGGGCGCGACTTCTCGTGCCAGGTAGTCGGCGAAGGCGTCGCTCGCGGCGCGCTGCCAGTCGGCGAGTTCGAAGTCCATGCGCGTCAGGTCTCGGATCGGGTGGCGTTCACCAGCGCGTCGGCCGGCAGGCCCAGCTCGGCCAGGATGGCTTGCGTGTGCTCGCCGATCGCCGGCGCCTTGGCGCTGGACGCGGGCAGGTCGCGCAGCGGCACCGGGAAGCGCAGGCGCGGCTGGCCGTCGCCCTCGCTCACCATGCCGCGGGCCTGGAAGTGCGGGTCGGCCAGCACGTCGTCGAGGCTGTTGACCGGCGCACACGGGATGTCCTGGGCATCGAACAGCACGGCCCAGTGCGCGAGCGGCTGCGCGCGCAGGCATTCGGCGATGGCCGCGTCGATGCGCGCGCGGTGCGCCACGCGGTCGTGGTGGCGCGCGAGCGCCGGCCCATGCAGGTCGGTCAGCCCGAGCGCAGCGACCAGGCGGGCGAAGAACGGGTCTTCGATGGCCGCGATGCTGAGGTAGCGGCCGTCGGCGGTGGGGTACACGCCATAGGCCGGCTGGCGCGGCAGACCCGCACTGGCGGCCGTGCCGCGCGCCTTTGCCGCGAACCACGAGCCGAGCCGCGGCGTGGTCCAGTGCAGTGCGGCGTCGGCGATGGCGACGTCCACGAACTGGCCGCGGCCGTCGCGCTCGCGCTGCGCCAGCGCGGCCAGGATGGACACCACCGCGAACATGCTGCCGGCGATGTCGGCCACCGGGATGTTGACGTCGTGGGTGGGGGCGCCGCCGCGCTGCGTGAGGCCCACGACGCCGGCGGCGCTGAGGTAGTTCAGGTCGTGTCCGGGCCGCAGCGCCTGCGGCCCGCTGGCGCCGTAGCCCGAGACCGAGGCGTAGATCAGGCGCGGGTTGAGGGCGCTCAGGCTGTCGTAGTCGACGCCGAGCCGGCGCGTCACGCCGGGGCGAAAGCCTTCGACGAGCACGTCGCTGCGCTCGGCCAGGCTGCGCAGCACGGCGCGGCCGGCTTCGGTCTTGAGGTCGATGCAGATGCTGCGCTTGCCGCGGTTCAGCGCCTCCACCATGTCGGGCACGATGGCGCGTGCGTTGTCGCCGCCGGGTCGTTCGACCTTTACCACCTCGGCCCCCAGGTCGGCCAGCAGCGACGTGGCATAGGGGCCGGGCAGCAGCTCGGACAGGTCGAGCACGCGCAGGCCGGCCAGCGGTGGGCTGCCACCCGTTGTGCCTGCGCTCATGCTCGGCCCGCCTTCAGAGCCTGCGCGCGCTGCGGGATCGGGTTGTCGTGGCCGGCGAGCTCGGCGCTGTCGTCCTGCGCCAGCACCAGGTCCCACAGCTTCTGGCCCAGCGGTGCGCGCTTCTCGTCGAGCAAGTGCGCCACCAGCCCGGCCGAGCGGCCGATCAGCGCGAAGCCGCGCGCCCACAGCGGGTCCAGCCCCATGTCGGCGACGCAGGCGCCCACGGCGCCGGCGGCGTTCAGCGGCAAGAGCTTGCCGTACTCGGCCTGCGCGGCACGCTCGATGGCCGAGGCCAGTTGCCAGTGGCGGCCTTCGAAGCCGCATTCGCCGGCCACGCGGCGCAGCGCCGGCACGCGCGGGTCGCCCTTGATGTGGATGGGATGGCCGATGCCGGGAACGATGCGCTTGCCGGCGCGGTACTCGCGCACCAATGCCGCGGCGCAGGCGTCGAACGCGGCGCTGTCGGCGTCGGGCGCCAGGCCGGCTACCGCGTCCTTCAGCATCTGGGCGCTGAGCTGCATGGTGCCCAGGAAGTGGTTGCCCGCGCCCAGCAGGCCGGCCGCCACCGCGCCCTGGATCGATTCGGGCGCGCCAAGGATCGTCAGCCGTGCGGCGATGGCGCTGGGCGTCAGGCCGTGGTCGGTGACGGCCACCATCAGCGTGTTGGCCATGCGCTTCATCGGCGCGCTGGGCGTCTGGCCGGTGGCGGCCAGGAAGATCATGTCGATGAAGTCGAGCTGGCCGAGGATCTCGGTGGCGATGTTGCGGTCGCGCACGAAGATCTCGTCGCGCGTGGTGTAGCCGATGGGGGTCTTGATGGTCATGCTGCTTCTCGTTTCAGGTTCTCAGGCCGGGCGGCGCTTCACCAGCAGTTTCCAGACGCCTTCGACGACGACCTCGCCGCGCTGGTTGATGACCTGGCGCCTGAAGGCCACGACGCCGCGGTCGGGTTTGGAGGTCTCGCTCTTCTCGGCCACCTCGACACGCACGCGCAAGGTGTCGCCGATGAATGTGGGCTTGGGAAAGCGGCACTGGATGTCGAGCAGGCCCATCAGGCTGGGCTCGAGGTGCTGGTTGAGCTGCATGCGCGTGACCAGCCCCGACATCACCGCCAGCACCAGCAGCCCGTGCGCGATGCGCTGGCCATAGGGCGTGCCCTTGGCGTACTCGGCGTCGACGTGCAGGCGGTTGTAGTCGGCCGACAGGCCGG
>JAZJZJ010000182.1:0-37894 GCA_040389925.1 Pseudomonadota bacterium | reverse complement strand
ACAAGATCGCGATGGAGATGGCCGAGCAGCTGATCGGCGTGACGATGCAGGAGCAAGGCGTGTCGCGCATCGTCACGGTCGACATGGATGCGGCCGTGAGCCTGGCCGAAGCGGCCTGAACGGAATCCAGCCATGAGCAACACCTTGACGATCGCGCTCGCTTCCCTGGGCGGCGTCGTGCTCGCCGGCGTGATCGCGCACGGCGCGTGGCAGGCGCGCAAGGCCGGGCCGAAGCGTGCCGAACCCGCGCCCGAGCGCACCGAGCCGCGCGAGCCGGTGATGGACGACGGCGCCGTGGTGGCCGAGGCCGACGCGGGCTCCGTGCTCGCCGCACTCCACGCGCCGGCCCCGGAACGACGCGCGAACCGGCGCGTCGCGCTGAAGCTCGATGCACTGATCGACTCGATCGCGACGCTGCGGCTGGACGCGCCGATCGGCGGTACGCAGGCGATTGCGCACCTGCCGACCACGCGCCGCGCGGGCGGCAAGCCGTTCATGATCGAGGGGCTGAACACCGAGTCGGGCGAGTGGGAGGCGCCCGCCGCCGGCCATCATTACGGCGAGTTTCAGGCCGGCGTGCAGCTCGCGAACCGCACCGGGGCGCTGAACGAGATCGAGTACTCCGAGTTCGTGCAGAAGGTGCAGGCGTTTGCCGACGCGATCGGCGCGCTGGCCGACTTTCCCGACATGCTCGAAGCCGTCGCCGGTGCGCGCGAACTCGATCACTTCGCGAGCGCGCACGACGCGCAGCTCGCGGTGCAACTGCGCGCGCGCCAGGCGGCGTGGAGCGTCGGCTACATCCAGCAGCACGCGGGGCGGCACGGTTTCGTGCCCGGCGTCGTGCCGGGCCGGCTCGTCATACCGGCCACCGATGAGGGCGCGCCGCCGGTGCTCACGCTCACGTTCGACTCGCAGGCCGCGCTTGCCGACGACCCGAACCTGGCCGCGGTGCGCGAGGTGACGCTGAGCTTCGATGTGCCGCAGACCGATCCGGCGGCGCGGCCGTTTGCCGCGTGGCAAGCCAGCGCGCAGGCGCTCGCGCAAGGCATGGATGCGAGCATCGTCGACGACCACGGCCGCGCGCTCGGCACCGAGAGCTTTGCCGCGATCGGCAACGAACTCGGTCAGCTGTATGCCGCGCTCGAGGGCCGCGATCTGGCGGCCGGCACGCCGGCGGCGCGGCGGCTGTTCAGCTGAGGCGAGTCATCGCGGCAGCGAGTCCGGGGTGAGCGCGGGGCCGCGTCGCCGGGCAGCCCGGCATCGCAGGATCTGCGGAACACGGCGGCGACGCAGTGCTCCAAGACAGACCGGCAACTGGTTGCCGGCAGGAGAAAGACCATGAAGCAAGTGAAGCATTGGCAGGATCCGGTCAACGCGGTGCTTGGCGCGTGTCTGGCTTTCACGCCTTGGGCCTTGGGCTTCAACGGCAACAACGTCGCCACGATCAACGCGGTGCTCATCGGGCTCGCGCTCGTCGCCGCCGCACTCGGCGCGATGCTGGTCCCGCGTGCTTGGGAGGAGTGGACCGAAGCGGTGCTCGGCCTGTGGCTGATCGTGTCGCCGTGGGCACTCGGCTTTGGCATGCAAGTTGACGCCCGGCGCGCGACCATCGTCGCCGGTATCGCGGTCGCTGCCCTGGCGTTCTGGACGCTGGCGACCGACAAGGACTATCGCGCTTGGCTGCGCGACCGGACCACGGCACATTGAGCGGTGCACCCGCCGCCGCCCGACCGGCCCGCCCGGTCTGGCGCGGCGGCGGCTCCGGGAGCACACTTCACACACCGGCTCGCGCAGCACGACGCCGTGTCGTGAACTGTGTCGGCCGCTTCGCCCATGGAGGCCGCCATGTCGATTCCAGCGCGTCTGTCCACCTACCTCGATCAACGCGGCGCACGCTACGAAGTCTGCGCACATGACCCCAGCCGCAGCAGCGTGCAGACGGCGCGCAGCGCACACGTTGCCCCGCATCAGCTCGCCAAGCCGGTCATCGTCGAGGACGACGCCGGCTGTGTGATGGTCGTGCTGCCGGCCGACCGCAACGTCAGGCTCGGCCTGCTGTCGCGCCTGCTCGATCGCCGGCATTTGCGACTTGCCGACAAGAGCCGCGTCGAAGCGCTGTTCGCGGACTGCGAGCCCGGCGCCGTGCCGGCGCTTGGCATGGCGTGGGGCATCGAGACCGTCGTCGACGACGAGCTCGATGCCAACGAGGTCGTCTACATGGAAGGTGGCGATCACGAGCGCCTGTTGCGGATGTCGCACGATCAGTTCCACGCACTGATGGCTGCGCAACGGCACGGGCATTTCTGCGGCGATCCGATCTATTGAGGCGCGGTTGCACAGCAGCGGAGAAGCGTCATGACCACCGTCGCCGAGATCCTGAAGTCCAAAGGCAGCACCAGCGTTCACACCATCGATCCTGCGGCGTCGGTCTTCGACGCCGTCCGGTTGATGGCGCAGCAGAACATCGGCGCGCTGGTGGTCGTCGAACGCGAGCGGGTCGTCGGCATCGTCACCGAACGCGACTACGCGCGCAAGATCGTGCTGATGGCCCGTGCGTCGCGCGACACGCTGGTGCGCGAGATCATGAC
This sequence comes from Pseudomonadota bacterium, assembly GCA_040389925.1. Lineage (GTDB taxonomy): Bacteria > Pseudomonadota > Gammaproteobacteria > Burkholderiales > Burkholderiaceae_C > LMDS01. The sequence continues at coordinate 35,306 of JAZJZJ010000182.1, read as the reverse complement.
GAGCCCGGTGATGTACGTGCATCCGCACCGCACGAGCGCGGAGTGCATGGCGCTGATGACCGAGAACCGGCTGCGCCATCTGCCGGTGATGGAAAGCGCTCACTTGACCGGCCTGATCTCGATCGGCGATCTGGTGAAAGACATCATCTCCGAGCAGAGGTTCATCATCGAGCAACTGGAACACTACATCTCGGGGCAGCGCGGCTGAGCGTCGCGCTCCGGGTGTCGTGTTCAGAGGGCCGCCGCGTAATGGTCGGCCAGCAGCACCGCGAACAAGCCGAACAGGTAGACGATCGAATAGCGGAAGGTCGGCATGGCCAAGCGCTCGTCGCGGCGCAGGCGCCACGTCAACCAGACGAAGCGCACACCGAGCAGCAGCGCGCCGGCAAGGTACAGCGCGCCGCTCATGCCAATCAGGAACGGCACCAGCGTGACCCCGAACAGGGCCACGGCGTACAGCAGGATCCGCCCCGACGTGAACGCGACGCCGTGGGTGACCGGAAGCATCGGGACTTCGGCCCGCGCGTAGTCGTCACGGCGGTGGATGGCCAGGGCCCAGAAGTGCGGCGGTGTCCACACCAGGATGATCAGAAACAGCAGCAGCGCGCCCGGATCGAGCTGACCGGTGACCGCCACCCAGCCGAGCAACGGTGGCGCCGCGCCCGCCGCGCCGCCGATGACGATGTTCTGCGGCGTGGCACGCTTCAGGAAGACGCTGTAGACCACCGCGTAGCCGACCAGCGACGCCAGCGTCAACACGGCGCACAGGCGATTCGTGAAAGCCAGCAGCAGCCACATGCCGGCCAACCCCAGCGTCGCGGCGAAGGCGCCGACTTGCGCGGCGCGCACCGCGCCGCGCGGCAGTGGCCGGCCGCGAGTCCGCGCCATCAGCGCATCGATGCGTCGGTCGACCAGATGGTTGACCGCTGCCGCGGCACCGGCGACGAGGGCGATTCCCAGCGAGCCGAAGACCAGGACCTGCCACGGCGGCCCCTCGCGCGTGGCCAGCAGCATGCCGACGACGACGGTGAACAGCATCAGCGCAACGACGCGCGGCTTGGTCAGCTCCAGGTAGTTGCGCCAGGGCGCGCGAACGGCCGCGACAGGGGCGACGAGCGTGTCGATGGTGCAACCCTCGGGCTCTCTAGCGAAAGAACAGCAGCCGGGCCAGATGGGTGTGATCGGCCTCGGCCACCATCAGCCCGACCAGCACCAGCAGGCACAAAGGCGGCAGCAGGATCGCGCCGATCAGCGCCAGGCGCTCCCAGGCCAGATGCATGAAGACCGCGACGATCAGCCCGGCCTTCATCATCATGAAAAGCAGGATCAGGCCCCAGCGCAGCAGCCCCTGGAAGTGAAAGTAGTCGACCCCGTACGACAAGGTGCTGAGCACGAACAGCAGCGCCCAGATCTTCAGGTACAGGCTGATCGGATGCTGTTGACTCGTCGCGGTTGTCATCGAACACCTCACCACAGGTAGAACAGCGCGAAGATGAAGACCCACACCAGATCGACGAAGTGCCAGTACAGGCCGGCGATCTCGACGATCTGGTAATTGCCGCCATGGTCGTACCTGCCGCGCAACAGGCGCACCGCGACGACGCTCAGGTAGATCACGCCGGCGCTGACGTGCAGGCCGTGAAAGCCGGTGATCATGAAGAACGTGGAACCGAACTGCGCCGCACCCCACGGGTTGCCCCAGGGGCGCACGCCTTCGAGGATCAGCTTGGTCCATTCGAAGGCTTGCATCGAGACGAACATCACGCCGAACGCGGCGGTGACGAACATCAGCCGGGCCGCGTTGACGCGGTCGCGGCGATAAGCGCAGTTGACCGCCATCGCCATCGTGCCGCTGCTGCTGATCAGCACGAAGGTCATGATCGCGATCAGCAGCAGCGGCACGTCGGCGCCGCCGATGTGCAGCGCGAACACCGTGCTCGGGTTCGGCCAGGCCACCGTGGTCGAGGCGCGCACCGTCATGTAGCCGGTGAGAAACGAGCCGAAGATGAAGGTGTCGCTGAGCAGGAAGACCCACATCATCGCCTTGCCCCACGGGACGCTCTTGAACACCTCGCGGTCGGACGACCAGTCGGACACCAGCTCGTGCATGCCGCGTTGCGGCCCGGGAAGGGTGCTCATGTCAGCTCGTGCCGCAGATGTATCGGACCACGTCCGGCGTCAGCCAGCCCAGCGCGGCGAACAGCACCGCCCACACCGCGAGCAGAAAGTGCCAGTAGCGCGCACACAGCGCGACGCGCCGGGCCACGCTGGCCGGGTCGGGCGGTTGCGAAGCGGAGGGCGGCGAGGGCAGCGCGGCCATCGTCGCGGCCCAGGCGATCAGGCCGCCGATCACGTGCAGTCCGTGCAGCGCCGTCAACACATGGAAGAAGCTGGCGGCGGGATTGCCGGCGAGCGTCACGTTGGCGGCGCGCAGCGACTGCCAAGCCCAGAGCTGCGCGCCGAGGAAGGCCATCGCGCAGAGACCGCCCGCCAGCAGCAGGATCTGCGCGCGCGGCCAGCGTCCGGCCCGCGCCGCGCGACTGGCGCGCTGCAGCAGCACGCTGCCGGCCAGCAGCAGCGCGCTGCTCAGCCAGAGCTGACGGGGCAGCGCGATCGTCGTCCAGTCGCCGCCATCCATGCGCATCACATAGGCAGTGAGAAAGAGTGCGAACAGCGTGCTCGCCACACCGATGAAGACCCACAGGCCGGTGCCGAGGGCTCGCGCTGCGGCCGAGCTGTCGAGTGCGGGCGGCCTCAGTGTGGCGGTGTTCATGCCAACGCCTCCTTCGGCCGCGGCGAAGGCCCGGGTTCCTGGCCACCCGCCTCGGGCGGCGCACTCTGGGCGATGAAGTCCTGCGGTGCGCCCGGCACGCTGTAGGCATAGGCCCAGCGATAGACGATCGGCAGCCGCAACCCCCAGTTGCCGTGCACCGGCGGCGTATTCGGCGTGGCCCACTCCAGCGAGGCGGCGCGCCAGGGGTTGGCGTCGGCGCGCCGGCCGCGGAACGTGCTCCAGACCAGGTTGTAGACATACAGCAACTGCGCGACGCCGACGATCAGCGCGACCACTGTGATGAAGGCGTTCAGCGTGTGCGCCGACGCCGGAATGAACTGGTAGTTCTCGTAGTTGTAGTAGCGCCGCGGCATGCCGAGCACGCCGAGGTAGTGCATCGGAAAGTAGATCAGATACGTGCCGATGAAGGTGACCCAGAAATGCAGCTTGCCGATGCGGTCGTCGAGCATGCGGCCGCTGATCTTCGGGAACCAGTGATAGATGCCGCCGAACACCACCAGCAGCGGCGCCACGCCCATCACCATGTGGAAGTGCGCGACGACGAAATAGGTGCCCGACAGCGGAATGTCGACGCTGACGTTGCCGAGAAACAGGCCGGTCAGCCCGCCGCTCAGGAACGTGAGGATGAAGGCGAGCGTGAACAACATCGGCACCGTGAGGTGGATGTCGCCGCGCCACAGCGTGAGCACCCAGTTGTAGACCTTGATCGCGGTCGGCACGGCGATGATCAGCGTGCTGGTCGCGAAGAAGAAGCCGAACCACGGGTTCATGCCGCTGACGAACATGTGGTGGGCCCAGACGACGAAACTCAACGCCCCGATCACGACGATCGCCCAGACCATCATCCGGTAGCCGAAGATCGCCTTGCGCGCATGCACGCTGATCAGGTCGGAGACGATGCCGAAGGCCGGCAGCGCGACGATGTAGACCTCGGGGTGACCGAAGAACCAGAACAGGTGCTGGAACAGCAGCGGGCTGCCGCCCTTGTAGTTCGTCGCCTGACCGAGCGACAGCACCGCCGGCATGAAGAAGCTGGTGTGCAGGGTCTTGTCGAGCAGCATCATCACGCCGCTGACGAACAGCGCCGGGAAGGCCAGCAGCGCCAGGATGGTGGCGACGAAAATGCCCCACACCGTCAGCGGCATGCGCAGCAGGGTCATGCCTTCGCAGCGTGCCTGCAGCACCGTGGTGACGTAGTTCAGGCCACCCATCGTGGTCGCGACGATGAAAATCAGCAGCGACACCAGCATCAGGATGATGCCCCACTCGAAGCCCGGCGTGCCGGGCAGGATGGCCGCCGGCGGGTACAGCGTCCAGCCCGCGCCGGTCGGGCCGCCGGGCACGAAGAAGCTCGCCATCAGCACGATCACCGACAGCAGGTAGACCCAGAAGCTCAGCATGTTCATGTACGGGAACACCATGTCGCGCGCGCCGACCATCAGCGGGATCAGGTAGTTGCCGAAGCCGCCGAGGAACAGCGCGGTGAGCAGGTAGATCACCATGATCATCCCGTGCATCGTGACGAACTGGTAGTAGCGTTCGGCGTCGATGAAGGCGAACTGGCCCGGGAAGCCGATCTGCAGCCGCATCAGGTTGGACAGCACGAGCCCGACCAAGCCGACCAGGATGGCCGTGCTCGCGTACTGGACCGCGATCACCTTGTGGTCCTGGCTCCAGACGTACTTCGTGATGAAGGTCTGCGGGGCGTGGTGCGCGGAGTCGGCGTCAGCGTAGGCCATGGCGTTCCTTGCGGGCTGTCATCATCAGCGCGCCGGTTCGGCCGGCGCAGCGCCGTTCGACTTGATCCAGGCCGTCAGCGCCGTCACTTCGTCGTCGCTCAACTCGATCTTCGGCATGACCTTCGCGAACCCCTTCACGGCCCGAGCCTGCGGGTTGCGGATGAAGTCCTTCACGTAGGCCTCGTCGACCAGCGCGGTGGAACCGTCGACCATGGTTTCGGTCTTGCCGAACAGCCCTTTCCAGGTCGGCCCCACGCCAAGGCTGCCGTCGACCGTGTGGCAGGCGACGCAGCCCTTGGACTGGGCGAGCGAGCGGCCCAATGCCGGCAGCGCGTCGGGCTCGGCGCGGGTTGCGGTCGGCGCGGCAGCCTGGGTCGTCGCGAAGGTCGGTTGCTGCTTCAACCACGCTTGGAACGCAGCGTCGTCCTCGACCACGACAAAGCCGCGCATGTTGGGGTGCCCGACGCCGCACAACTGCGCGCACATCGACTCGTAGCGGCCCGGCTGGGTCGGTGTGAACCAGAACGTGCTGACTTGCCCCGGCACGATGTTCATGCGGGCGCGGAACTGCGGCACGAAGAAATCGTGCAGCACGTCGTGCGAACGCATCAGCACCTTGACCGGCCGGCCGACGGGCAAATGAACCTCGTTGCCCAGCACGACGAGGTTGTCTTGCCCGGCCGGGTCGGCCGGATCAAGCCCGAGCGGATTCGCGGCACTGACGAACCGCGCGTCGCTGCCGCCGAGTTTGCCGCCCGTGCCGGGGAACCGAAACCGCCATTGCCACTGATTCCCGACGACTTCGAGCAGCAGCGCGTCGCTCGGCGTGCGCACATAGTCGGCATAGACCGCCAGCCCCGGCGCCAGCAGCCCGGCGATGCCCACGGTCGTGACGCCGATCAGCCAGCGCTCGAGCCGCTTGCTCTCCGGTTCATACGCGGCCCGCTGACCGTGGCGATGGCGGTAGCGCCAGACGGTGTAGACGACGAACAGGTTGATGACGACGAAAAAGAACCCCGTCACGCCCACGGTGATGGCCAGCGTGTCGTCCATCTGTTTCCAGTTGGAGGCCAGCGGCGTCAGCCACCATGGGGTCAGGAGATGGAACGCGACCGACCCGACGACAATCGCCAGCAGCGCGAGTGCGATTGCCATGGTGAGCGTCTCCCACTGGGCCGTGCCCGCCGCCGGTCATGGGTTGCGCTGCGATTCGGCAGGGCGGCGCGCCAACTTCCAGTACATGAGGGCACCGGTGACGCCGAAGATCAGATGGGCCGCGAGCGTGGGCCAGCCGCGCAGTTCCACCAGCCACGGGAAGACCAGCGTCGCGATGTGGAAACTGAACACATACAGCTCCGCGCCGAATGCGGCACCCATGGCCGCCATCATGGCGGGGCTGGTGTCGTAGTGGAAACCGGCACCGATGAAGGCTGCCGCCATGCCGAAGGCCGTACCCGCTGCATAGTGGATCACCAGCGCCACGGCCACGACGGAGACGCTGAACGCGCCAGCGGCCGAGGGTTGCAGCGTCTCCGTCCCCAGCACGATTGCCGCGATCAGTTGCGAGATGCGCCATGGTCCCGCAGTGCTCATGACCGCGGCCCAGACAAGCTCCAGCACCATCAGCACCGCGCCTGCGGCAAACCCGGACGCCGCAGCCGCCAACCAGTCCGGTTCCCGGCGCTCCCAGCGATGCAGATGCAGTCGAAGTTCCATGATCACCTCCGTGCGCGAGGCGCGGCCGGGACAGCGATCCCGGCTACGGGAATGCCGGGATGTTCGGCTCCACGCCTTCCAGATGCGCTTCAGGATGCAAGGCTTGCAGACGCGATTCGATCTCCTCGACGCGTGCATGAGGAACGTCGACCATCAGCAGGATTTGCCCTTGGGCCAAGGCCGGCGCGAAGCGCTTGAGCCGGCTGCTCGGCGTGGACACGCCAATCATGCTCGACGACCAAGCGCCGAAGCCCGCGCCGACGATCGCGAGCACCGCGACCATGCCCCACTGCGGCGAACTGCCGACGATCGGGAAAAACAGCGCCGCGACCACGCCGAGTACGGCACCGACGGCACCGCCGATGACCAAGCCGGACTGAGCCGAGCGCACCAGATCCGAGGTCTGCAACAGGTTGGCGGCGTGCAGCCCGGACATGTCGGCGTCCTCGCGCGCGACAAAATGGATATGGGGTTCGGAGATCCGGGCGAGCAGCAGATCGTCCATCGACCGTCTGGCGCTCTCCAGATTGGGTAACAGCCAATAAATGCGTCTGCGCATGGCTCCCTCCTTGCACCGAATCGTGCGGTTCCGAAGCGATTGACAGCGAACATATACACCCATTCCAAAGGCCCCGCAAGACTGCTGCGAGCGCGGCCTGGATACCGGGCGCGCACCTCTGTCTACACTTCGGCCCATGGCCGCCTCCGACCCCACGAAGCGCGCTGCCGAGTTGCGCGCGCAACTGCAGCACCACGCAAATCTGTACTACACGCTCGACGCGCCGGAGATCCCCGACGCCGACTACGACCAGCTGTTCCAGGAGCTGCAGGCGATCGAGGCCGCGCACCCCGAACTGCTGACGCCCGACTCGCCGACCCAGCGCGTGATCGGCGCAGTGCTCGACGGCCTGACACCGGTGCGGCACCAGGTGCCGATGCTGTCGATCCACACCGAGACCGACACCACACCGGCCGGCGCCGAGAAGTTCGACGCCCGCGTGCGCAAGGCGCTCGCGCTCGCCGACGACGCGCCGCCGCTGGCCTACAACGCCGAATTGAAGTTCGACGGCCTGGCGATCAACCTGCGCTACGAGCGCGGCGAACTGGTGCAGGCCGCCACGCGCGGTGACGGCGAAACCGGCGAGGACGTGACCCACACGGTGCGCATGATTTCGACCGTGCCGAAGCGCCTGCGCGGCGCGCCGGCCGCGGTGATCGAGGTGCGCGGCGAGGTCTTCATGCGGCGCGACGATTTCGAGGCGCTGAACGAACGCCAGCGCAAGCTGATCGAAGGCGGCGCGAAGAACGAGAAGACCTTCGTGAATCCGCGCAATGCCGCCGCCGGCGTGGTGCGGCAACTCGACGCCGGCAAGGCAGCGAAGCGGCCGCTGAGCTTCTTTGCGTATGCGCTCGGCGAGGTCGTCGGCTGGGACGCGCCCGGCACGCAGCACGGCCTCGGTGCCGCGTTCGCCAGGATGGGCTTGCCGGTCAATGGCGACAGCCAGGTCGTGCAAGGCGTCGAAGGCTTGATCCGCTTCCATCAGGCGATCGCCGCGCGCCGCGACGCGCTGCCGTTCGACATCGACGGCGTCGTCTACAAGCTCGACGATCGCGCGCTGCAAGAGCAACTCGGCTTCAAGTCGCGCGAGCCGCGCTGGGCGGTCGCGCACAAGTATCCCGCGCAGGAGCAGACGACGCTGTTGCAGGACATCGACGTGCAGGTCGGCCGCACCGGCAAGCTGACGCCGGTGGCGAAGCTGCTGCCGGTGTTCGTCGGCGGCACGACGGTGAGCAACGCAACCTTGCACAACCAGGACGAGATCGACCGCAAGGACGTGCGCATCGGCGACACCGTGATCGTGCGCCGTGCCGGCGACGTGATCCCCGAGGTCGTTGGTGCGATCACCGAGAAGCGCCCGGCGAATGCGCAGCCGTTCGATCTGTACAAGAAGCTGGACGGCAAATGCCCGGTCTGCGGCAGCGAAATCACGCGCGAGGACGGCGAGGTCGACTGGCGCTGTTCGGGCGGCCTGTTCTGCGCCGCGCAGCGCAAGCAGGCGATCCTGCACTTCGCCGGGCGGCGCGCGATGGATGTCGAGGGCTTGGGCGACAAGCTCGTCGATCAGCTGGTCGACGCCGGCATCGTGCGCACCTTGCCCGAGCTCTACAAGCTCGGCGTCGCGAACCTCGCGGCGCTCGAGCGCATGGCCGACAAGAGCGCGCAGAACTTGATCGACGGGCTCGAGAAGAGCAAACAGACGACGCTGGGGCGTTTTTTGTACGCGCTCGGCATTCGCCACGTCGGCGAAACGACCGCGAAAGACCTGGCCAAGCACTTCGGCCAGCTCGACCGCGTGCTCATGGCCACCGAGCCGCAGCTGCTCGAAGTGAACGACGTCGGCCCGATCGTCGCGCACAGCATCCACACTTTCTTCGCGCAACCGCACAACCGCGAGATCGTCGAGCAGCTGCGCGCCTGCGGCATCGTTTGGCGCGAAGACGACGGCACTGCCGACACGTCGCCGAAGCCGCTGCTCGGCCAGACCTTTGTGCTCACCGGCACCTTTCCGACGCTGAGCCGAGACGAGGCGAAAGACCGCATCGAAGCGGCCGGCGGCAAGGTCAGCGGTTCGGTCTCGAAGAAAACGCACTTCGTCGTCGCCGGTGCCGAGGCCGGCAGCAAGCTCGACAAGGCGACCGCGCTCGGCATCACGGTGCTCGACGAGGCGGCGTTGCTGGCGCTGCTGCCGGCAGTCGACGCGCCGTGATGCCTGACGCGCCTGATGCACTCAATGCGGCGGTCTGGCAGGCGCTGAAGGCGCGTGCCGACGCGCCGCCGGCGCGCCCGCGGGATGCGCTGTGGCTCGCCGCTGCGCAGATCGGCTCGATCGAACCGGCGCTGGCCATCGCGATGCAGGCAGCGACGCTGCCGATCGTTGCCGACGCAGCGGGCTGGCGCATCGCCGCCGAGCCCGATGCGGATGCTGCGCTGGCCCGCATCGCGCGCTGGCTGCAGCGCGAAGGTCTCGGCTCGACATGGCGCGACGAACTGTTGGTGGTCACCGACACCGCTGGCACCGCACGCGCCCGGATCGAGCGTGCCGCAGTGCGGCCGCTCGGCATCGCGACGCGCGCGGTGCACCTCGTCGGCCTCGCGCCGGGCGGTGGCGTGTGGGTTCAGCAGCGCGCGTTCGACAAGGCCACCGACCCGGGGCTGTGGGACACGCTGATGGGCGGTCTGCAAGCGGCCGGCGAATCCGACGCCCAAACGCTCGAACGCGAGACCTGGGAGGAGGCCGGGCTGCGCGTCGCCGATCTGTGCGATTTGCGCAGCGTCGGCCGCGTGGTCGTGCGCCGTCCCGTCACTGACGGCTACATGGTCGAGTACATCGAGGTCGTCGTCGCGATCGTTCCCGACGGCCTGACGCCGACCAACCAGGACGGCGAGGTCGCGCGCTTCGAGTGCCTGGCCCGGCCGGCGCTGCGGGCGCGCATCGAGCGCGGCGAGTTCACGCTCGAAGCGGCGCTGATCCTGGCCGAGGTGCTGGTCAGGCCCGCGGCGGCCACGCGTCCCACGCCGTCGCGGTGACTGCTTCGCCCCACAAGTCGATCGCCACCCGCGTGCCGGCGTGAGGCCGCAGCGCGGCCTCACCGCGCACATACGCGAGCGCGACGCAGGCGTTCGCCTTCGGGCTCCAGCCGACCGATGACAATTCGCCGACCGGTGCGCCATCGATCAGCAGCGCCTCGCCGCCCCAGGCGTAGTGCGATGCCGCGTCGAGCACGACCGTCACGAGCTTCTTGCGCAGCGGCTGGCCCTGCGCCGTCAGCAGCGCGGCCTTGCCGATGAAATCGGCGGGTTTGTCGAGCTTGACGACATACGCGAGGCCGGCCTCGAACGGGGTTTCGTCGGGGCCGAGTTCGGCGCCCCAGGCGCGCCGGCCGGCTTCGATGCGCAGCGCATCGAGCGCGTAGTAGCCGGCGTCGCGGATGCCCAGCTCCTCGCCGGCCTCCATCAGCGCGAGGTACACGTGCCGTGCCATCTCGATCGGCACGTAGAGCTCGAAGCCCGGCCCGCCGACATAGCTCATGCGCGCGGCGCGCACGCGGGCGAAACCGACATCGATCTCGCGCGTGTGCGAGAACTTCAGCGACTCGGGCGAGAGGTCGTCCGGGCTCACGCGCGTGAGCAGCTCGCGCGCCTTCGGCCCCATCACCGACAGCACCGAGAACATCGCGCTCACGTCGGTGAGGAACGCGTGCTCGGCCGGCTCGATGTGGCGGTTGATCCAGTCCATGTCGCGCGTGGTCTGCGCCGAACCGGTGACGATCAGGAAGCGCTCGGGTGCCTGCCGGATGATCGTCAGGTCGCTCTCGAAACCGCCGCGCTCGTTCAGCAGCGCGGTGTAAACCATCTTGTCGACCGCGATGTCGATCTCGTTCGCGCACAGCCGTTGCAGCACCGCGAGCGCATCGCGGCCTTGCAGCAGCAGCTTCGAGAACGAGGTCTGGTCGTAGAGCGCGACCGCCTCGCGCGTCGCGCGCTGCTCGTCGATGACCCAATCCAGCCACTGCGGCCGGCCCAGGCCATGCTCGGCCGGGTGCGCGCCGGCCGGCTTGAAGCAGTTCGCGCGTTCCCAGCCGTTCTTGCTGCCGAAGACCGCGCCCTTGTCGGCCAGCAGATCGTAAAGCGGCGAGGTGCGCAACGGGCGCGCCGTCTCGAGCTCCTGGCGTGGCCAGCGCATCGCGTAGTGCAGGCCGAGCGTCTCGCCGGTGCGCTCCGAGAGCGCCTTGCGGTTCGCCATGAACGCGCCGAAGCGGCGGATGTCGACCTCCCACAGATCGCCCGGCGCCTCGCCGCAGATGATCCACTCGGCCATCAATCGGCCCGCGCCACCCGAGTTCGCGATGCCGGCCGAGTTGAAGCCCGCGGCGACGAAGTAATTGCGCAGCTCCGGCGCCTCGCCGAGGATGAAGTTGCCGTCGGGCGTGAAGCTCTCGGGGCCGTTCAGCAGCATCTTGACCTTCGCCGTCTCCAGGCACGGCGTGCGGTGGATCGCGTTGGTCATCAGGATCTCGAACTGGTCCCAGTCTTCGCCGAGCAACTGGAACTGGAAGGTGTTCGGGATCGGGTCCATCTGCCACGGCTTGGCCTGCGGCTCGAAGCCGCCCATCACGAGGCCGCCGACTTCTTCCTTGTAGTAGATGAAGCCGTCGGGGTCGCGCATCACCGGCAGCATCGGGTGCACGCCGTCGATGCGGTCGGTGACGATGTAGAAGTGCTCGGCCGAATACAGCGGCACGTTGACGCCGGCCAGCCGGCCGAACTGGCGTGCCCACTGGCCGGCGCAGTTGACGAGGATCTCGCACTGCACGTCGCCCTGGTTGGTGCGGACACCCGTGATGCGGCCGTTCCCGGTCAGCACGCCGGTGACCTCGATGTCTTCGATGATCTTCACACCGCGGTTGCGTGCGCCTTTCGCGAGCGACATCGTCAAATCCGCCGGGTTCGCCTTGCCGTCACCGGGAATCCACAACCCGCCTTCGAGGTCGTCGGTGCGCAGCAGCGGATACAACTCGCCGGCGCGCTGCGCGCCGATCACCTCCACCTCGACGCCGAAACTGCGCGCCAGCGACGCCTGTTTGCGGAGCACCTTCATGCGCTCGGGCGTGGCCGCGACGTTGACGCTGCCGCATTGCTTCCAGCCGGTCGCCAGACCCGTCTCGGCCTCGAGCCTGGCGTACAGCTCGATGCCGTACTTGCTCATCTGCGTCATCGTGCGGTTCGGGCGCATCTGGCCGATCAGGCCGGCGGCGTGCCAGGTCGTGCCGCAGGTCAGCTTGCCCTGTTCGAGCAGCAGCACGTCGCGCTCGCCCATCAGGCTCAGGTGGTAGGCGGTCGAACAGCCGGCGATGCCGCCGCCGACGATCACGATGCGGGCTTGTGAGGGTAGGTTCATCGGCGAACTCCTATCCGAAACGAAGCGCCATCACGCCGGCGACGATCACGCCGGTGCCGATCGCGCGCTGCAGGCCGAAGCGCTCCTTCAGCAACACGGTGCCGAGCACCGCGGCGAACAGCACCGAGGTCTCGCGCAAGGCTGCGACCGACGCGACCGGCGCGCGCGTCATCGCCCACAGCGCGATGCCGTAGGCGCCGATCGAGGCGCTGCCGCCGAGTGCCGCGACCGGCCAGCGGCGCCGCGCGTACGCGACGATCTCGCGCCGGCCCTGGGCACTGCGCCGGAGCCACACCAGCAACGGGTAGGCGATACCGTCGAGCACGAACAGCGTCAGCACGTAGCGGATGGCGCCGTGGTCGTCGGTGACGCTCTCGCGCACGCCGCGCCCATCGACGACGGTGTAGATCGCGATGATCGCGGCGTTCGCGAACGCGAACATCAGCGCCTTGCGGTGGTGCAGTGCCTCGCCGGGGTGCGCGAGGCCGACGAGGGTCACGCCGACCGTGATGCCGGCGATGCCCAGCCAGGCGACGATCGAGGGCGCCTCGCCAATGAACACGCCGCTCGCCAGCGCGACCAGCAGCGGTGCGAAGCCGCGCATGATCGGGTAGGTCAGGCCCAGCTCGCCGTGCTGGTAAGCGCCGACCAGGGCGATGTAGTAGGCGATGTGGATCACCAGCGACGCGGCGATGTACGGCCACGCGGCGCTCGGCGCCGGCCCGAGCCGGAGCATGAAGGGCAGGGCGATCAGCGCGCCGAGGAAGTGCACGAGCGCGGTGTCGAGCGCCTTGTCCTGGCCGGACTTGATCAGTGCGTTCCACGAGGCATGAAGCAGCGCCGCGCACAGCACCGCGGCGACGATCGGCCAGGTCAGTGCCATCAGGCTGCGGGCGCGTCGATCGGCGTCAGCGCGCAGCACGCGGCCCGCGCGAGAAAGTGCGCCAGCGGCGGCGTGACCAGATCGGCCTGTTTCGCCAGATCGTCCCACTGGCGCAGCATCACCGCGTCACGCGCGCCGCTCTGGCCGAGGAACGCGGTGGCCTGCTCGGCGCTGAACACGCCGCCTTGCAGCGCGAGGCTGCGTTTCGAGTCCTCGGAGAGCCGCGTGTAGTAGCCGGGGTTCGCATGGCACAGGTAGCGCTTCGCATCGACATGCAGCTTGATCGCGTCGAGCACGGCGTCGGGGAACAGCCCGCGCAGGAACGGCAGCGCGAAATACTGGTGCGTGTCGTCGACGCCACGCAGCGACGGTGTGTCGTCGAAACCGCGGCCCTGATCGTTCAGCAGGTGGCCGAGGTCGTGCAGCAGGCACGCGGTCACGAGCGCATCGTCGGCCCCCGACTGCTCGGCCAGATGCGCCGTCTGCAGCGCATGTTCGAGCTGTGTGACCGGCTCGCCGCTGTACTGGCTTGCCCCAAAGCGGGCGAACAGGAGTTCGATGTCGGTCAGGCTGAGCATGGTCGTGCGTGTAGGTGGTCGGGGTCGTTCAGACGATCGGGTCCTCGGGGCCGGTCAACGCGCCGTGCTGCGAGTTGCGGATGCGCGTCTTCGTCAGCGCGCCGGCCGATTCGAGGATCGGGTAGGCGATCGAGCAGATGTGCGAGTTGATCCGCTTCAGGTCGCTGATCAGGTCGATGTGCAGCGAGCTGGTCTCGATGCTCTGCGCGGTGTTGTCCTGCAGCCGCGCGATGTGGGTCGCGGCGTACTCGTGTTCGAGGTCACGGAAGCGCGCCTTCTCTTCGAGCAGCTTCTTCGCGTCGCGCACATGGCCGTCGAGGAACACGCTCATGCCCAGCCGCAGGTTCGCGGTCAGGCGCTCGTGCAAATGCACGATCTCGGCCATGCCGGCGTCCGAGAAACGGCGACTCTTGCGGATCTTCTTGTCCTCGATGTCCTGAATGACGCGCTCGATGATGTCGCCGATCTGCTCCATGTTGATCGTGAACGAGACGATGTCGGTCCAGCGCCGGCCTTCGTCCTCCGACAGCGCTTCGCGCGAGATCTGGGTCAGGTAGAACTTGATCGCCGAATAGAGTTCGTCGACCGTGTCGTCCATCTTGCGCAGGTGCTCGGCGAGCACGAGGTCGTTGTCGCGCAGCACCGGCAGGATGCCGTTCAGCATCGTCTCGACCACATCGGCCTGGTGCAGCGCTTCGCGCGCCGCGCAGCTGATCGCAAGCGACGGCGTTTGCAGCGCAGAAGGGTCGAGGTGGCGCGGCCGCGTTGAGCCGGCGGGCGAGGGCGGCGCCGGCAGCAGCTTCTCGACCAGCCGCGCCATCGGGCCGGTGAAGCCGATGAACACCGCCGCGCGGATCACGTTGAAGCCGAGGTGGAACGCGATCACCTGGGCGTGGACGCTCGGGATGTGGTTCTGCAGCAGCACATGAACCTGCGGCAGCAGCGGGATCATGACCGCGCAGCCGGCGAGCTTGAACAGCAGGCTGCCGAGCGGCAGGCGCAGGCGCACGGTCGGCGGGCCGGAACTCGTCAGCATCGCCAGGATGCCGCTGCCGAGGTTGGCGCCCAGCACCAGCCCGAGCGCCACCGTGACCGGCAGGATGCCCGAGGCCGCCAGCGTGGCGGTGAGCAGCACGAACGCGAGGCTGGAGTAGCAGGCCATCGTCAGCAGCAGGCCGACGATGATGTCGAGAAACACATCGTTCGGCAGCCCGACGATCAACCCGCGCATGACCGGCGAGGCGATCATCGGCTGGGTCGCGGCGACGATCAGTTGCAAGCCGAGCGTGATCAGGCCGAAGCCGATCGCGATCTGGCCGATCCGGCCCGAGGTGCTCTTGCCGTTCGAGATGAACAGCACCACGCCGCTGAAGATCAGCAGCGGCGAGAGCCACGACAGGTCGAACGAGAACACCACCGTCATCAGGCTGGTGCCGATCTCGGCGCCCAGCATCACCGCCAGGCCCGCGCCCATGCCGACCAGGCCACTGCCGACGAACGACGAAATGATCACCGCGGTGGCCGTGCTCGATTGCACCAGGCCGGTGACGGCAAGACCTGCGAGCAGCGACTTGAAGCGGTTGCTCAGACTGCTGGCGAGCACCTTGCGCAGGTTCTCGCCGAAGATCCGGATCACGCCGGTGCGCACGATGTTCGTGCCCCACACCAGCAGCGCGATCGCGGCGAGCAAGTTCAACAAGTGGATCATCGAGTCGGGAAAGCCTTTCCTGTTCTGTGCGCCATCTTGTGCGGTCGGGGCCGGTCAGACCCAGGGCAGCGAGTAGGTCTTGGTGTTGGTGAAGCTCTTGATCGCTTCCTGCACGCCTTCCTTGTAGCCCAGGCCAGAATCCTTGATGCCGCCGAAGGGTGTGAGTTCGAGTCGGTAGCCAGGCACCTCGCGCACGTTGACGGTGCCGACCTGCAACTCGGCGACGAAGCGGCTGATGTAGTCGAGCCGGTTCGTGCAAACCGCCGAAGACAGCCCGTAAGCGGTGCCGTTCGAGATCGCTATCGCCTCGTCGATGTTCGCGAACCTGATGATCGGCGAGACCGGGCCGAAGGTCTCCTGCAGCGCGACCGTCATCTCGGGGCGTACGCGGTCGATCACGGTCGGCGCGTACAGCGCGCCGTCGCGCTGGTTGCCGACCAGCAGCCGCGCGCCTTGCGATACCGCCTCATTGACACGCGACTCGAACAGCCGCGCCGCTTCCTCGTCGATCACCGTGCCCATCTCGACGCTTGCGTCGCTCGGGTCGCCGAAGCGCCAAGCCCTGGTCTTCTCGACGACGAGATCGGTGAAGGTCGCGGCGACGGCTTCGTGCACCAGCATGCGCTTGACCGCCGTGCAGCGCTGGCCCGAGTTCTTGTACGAACCCTGCACAGCGAGCGTCGAGGCTTCGTCGAGGTCGGCGTCTTCCATCACGATGATGGGATCGTTGCCGCCGAGCTCGAGCACCATGCGCTTGTAGCCGGCCTTGGCGGCGATGTACTTGCCGATTGCGACGCCGCCGGTGAAGGTGACCAGGTCGACCAGCGGGTTCGTGATCAGCTCATCGGCGATCTCGCGCGGGTCGCCGGTGACGACCGACAGCATCTCCGGCGGCAGCCCCGCTTCGTACAGCAGATCGGCGAAGAGCAGGGCCGAGAGTGGCACTTTCTCGGAGGGTTTCAGCACCATCCGGTTGTTCGTCGCGATGCTCGGCACGACCTTGTGCGCGACCTGGTTCATCGGATGATTGAACGGCGTGATCGCGGTGATGACGCCGAGCAGCGGGTCGCGCTGGGTGTAGACGCGGCGCTTCTTGCCGTGCGGCGTCAGGTCGCACGAGAAGATCTGGCCGTCGTCTTTCAGGCACTCGTTGGCGCCGAAGACCAGCACGTCGGCGACGCGGCCGGCTTCGTAGGTCGCGTCCTTCATGCACAGACCGGACTCGGCGCTGATCAGCGCCGCGATCTGCGCCGTGCGCTCGCGCACCAGCAGTGCGGTCTTGTTCAGGATGTTGGCGCGCTCGAAGCGGGTCAGCTTCGGCTTGTAGGCGTGGGCGATCGCGAACGCGTTCTGCACTTCGGCGAGCGTGGCCTTCGGCACGCTCGCGATGCAGGTGTTCGTGAACGGGTTGAAGACCTGGATGCAGCGGTCGCCGCTGCGGTCCATGCCGACCTTCTCGCCGGCAATCCGCATGCCCCGGTTCTGGATGGTGTCGCTCATGATCATTGCGCGTGGTTGAGTGCCAGGTCGAAGGCGTCGAAATTGCGCCAGCGGCGGTTCGCGTCCAGGCCGTCGATTCGGCGGTTCAGGATCAGCGGCACGCGTTGCTCCGAGACGCCGCCGTGCGAGCGCAGCGGTGCGTCGAGTGCGCTGAGGTCGTGGCGCGCGGCCGCCGTGCCGATCACGGTGAAGCGCTCCGAGACGACGACGATGTCGCCGATCCGGTCGGCCGGCAGCTCGAAGCGCTCGGCGGCTTCGGCGCGGGTCAGCGCCGACTCGATGCCGCGCTGTGACGCGATGCGCTTGAGCAATGCGGGCTGGTCGATATCGCCCGGCAGATACACGGTCGCGAACGAACCCAGCGCGCCATGGTGCACCACGTACGGGTCGGTGATCGGCAAGATCACTCTGGCCTTCGCCGCGCCGAGCCAGCCATCGAGCACGTCTTGCAGGTAGATCACGTCGGGCTGCGCGTCCATGCCGGTCTTCGCGTTCATGCCGTGGTCGGCCGTCAGCGCGATCACGCAGCCGAGTGCGTCGAGTTGCCCCAGGTAGTTGTCCATCATTGCGTAGAACGCATCGGCACCTGGCGTGCCGGGCGCGTGCTTGTGCTGGACGTAGTCGGTGGTCGACAGGTACATCACATCCGGGCGCTTTTGTGTCGTCACTGGTTGCTGCATCAGCTTGACGCCGGCCGCGAACACGAACTCCGACAACTCCGCGCTGTAGACCGACGGCACCGGCATGCCGACGAGTGCGAGCACGTTGTCGATGCCGTTCTCGGCCAGCGTCGCTTCATCGGCCTTCTCGGCCGAGAAGCAGATGCCGGTCATCTTGTGGCCGAGCAGCTTGCGCAGCTTGTCTTTCGCGGTGACGACCGCGACCGACGCGCCGGCTTCGGCGAGCGTGGCCAGCAGCGTCGGCGCGCGCAGCCACTTCGGGTCGTTCATCATCACCTCGGTGCCGCTCGCGACGTCGAACAGGTAGTTGCCGCAGATGCCGTGCACCGAGGGCGGCGCGCCGGTCACGATCGACAGGTTGTTCGGGTTCGTGAAGCTCGGGATCACGCAATCCGCGACCAGCACCGTGCCGTCGGCGAGCACGCGCTTCAGCCACGGCATCTTGCCGTGCGCGACGGCTTGCGCGATGTAGTCGGGCTCGCAGCCGTCGACGCAGACGACGACGGTGGGTTGCTTCGGCGAGGCGTAGTTTCGGTTGTTGACGTTGATCATCATGGGGAGGCCTTCTCCAGCGCGCGCGTCTTGGCGGGCGCGGGTTCAATCGGGTGCGCCTGTTGCTGGCGCAGATTGTTCTTGATTGTCCGTTCCTTGCTTTCGATCACGTGGTCGAACATCGCCTTGCCGGCGGCCTGCGGGTCGCCCGAGGCGATCGCCTTGACGATCTGCCGGTGCTCGCTCGCCGAGATCGGCATCAGCCAGCCGTCGGCCAGGTTCAGGCGGCGGAACAGGCTCAGTTCCTTGATCAGCTTGCGGTAGATCGCGGTCAGCTTGCTGTTGCCGGCGAGCTCGACGAGACGATCATGGAACTTCAGGTTCAGCAGGTGGTAGTGGTAAGCGTCTTTCGCCTTCACGGCTTGTTCCATCTGGTCGACGAGGCCGCGAATTTCCTTCAGCTGCGCGGGCGTGATGTGCTCGGCCAAGCGCCGGCCGACGAGCTCGTCCATCGCGGCGCGCAGGTCGAAGATCTCGACCGCCTCGTCGATCGGGATGTCGCGCACGAACACGCCGCGGTTCTTTTCGGTGCGCACCAGGCCGGCCTCTTCGAGCATCCGAAACGCCTCGCGCAGCGGCCCGCGCGAAACGCCGAGGCGGGCAGCGAGCGCCATCTCGGTCAGCTTCGCCCCCGGGGCCAGTTCGCCGGACAGGATCATTCGCTCCAGTTCGCTCTGCACGACGCTGGTCAGCGAACTCGTTTGCAGCAGCGTGATGGTGGGATGGGGCACAACGGTAGCGCTCATGGGTGACGAGTAGATGACAGGCAATGTTCATTGTCAACAATTTTCAAGAAACAGTTGACGGCAGTTTGAACGCCCCCCTAGACTGCCTTCCCAGCGACGTGACCTGCTGTTTCGACTCGGGCACGCGGCTTGCACCTCCCACCGTTTCTCATCCCCCTCGCCAGGACTTCTTCGTCAGGAGATAAGCATGAATCTGGGTTCCATCAAGCCGGTGCTCGTTGCGCTGGCGCTCGTCACTGCCACCGGTGCGTTCGCGCAGAAGACGCAGCTCACGGTCTACACCGCGCTCGAAACCGATCAGCTGAAGGCCTACGAGGCCGGCTTCGTGAAGGACAACCCGACGATCGAGATCAAGTGGGTGCGCGACTCGACCGGCGTGATCACCGCGAAGCTGCTCGCCGAAAAGGCGAACCCGCAGGCCGACGTGGTGATGGGCGTGGCCGCGTCGAGCCTCGCGTTGCTCGACAGCCAGAAGATGCTGATCGCGTACGCGCCGCTGAACCTCGACGGCATCATGAGCCAGTACCGCGACAAGAAGACTCCGCCGGCCTGGTTCGGCATGGACGTGTGGGGGGCGACCGTCTGCTTCAACACCGTCGAAGCGCAGAAGAAGGGCTTGCCGAAGCCCGAGACCTGGAAGGACATGACCAAGCCGATCTACAAGGGCCAGATCGTGATGCCGAACCCGGCCTCGTCGGGCACCGGCTTCTTCGACGTCTCGGCCTGGTTGACGCTCTGGGGCGACGACAACGGCAAGGGCGGCGGCTGGAAGTACATGGACGCGCTGCACGAGAACATCGCGCAGTACACGCACTCCGGCTCCAAGCCCTGCAACATGGCGGCGACCGGTGAGTATGTGATGGGCATCTCGTTCGAGTACCGCGGCAACACCAACAAGGCCAAGGGTGCGCCGATCGACCTCGTCTTCCCGAAGGAGGGCCTCGGTTGGGACCTCGAAGCCTTCGCGATCCACGCCGGCACGAAAAAGCTCGATGCCGCGAAGAAGCTCGCCGACTGGGCCTCGAGCAAGGACGCGATGAAGCTCTACGGCAAGAACTTCGCGATCACCGCGATGCCGGGCGTCGCCGAGCCGCTGAAGAACGTGCCGGCCGACTACGAGAAGCGCCTCGTGAAGATGGACTTCGCGACCACGGCGGCGAATCGCGAGCGCGTCCTGGCCGAGTGGAACAAGCGCTACGACGCCAAGTCGGAACCGAAAAAGTAGGTCTGCTGTCGATGGCTGAGTACCTGCGGCTGGAAGGCATCCGGAAGAACTTCGGTTCTTTCCAGGCGCTGCGCGACATTCGGCTCGCGATCGAGAAGGGCGAGTTCGTCTGCTTTCTCGGGCCTTCGGGCTGCGGCAAGACGACGCTGTTGCGCATCATCGCCGGGCTCGAAACCCAGACCGCCGGCAGCATCCGCCAAGGCGACCGCGACATCTCGGTGCTGCCGCCGGCGCAGCGCGACTACGGCATCGTGTTCCAGTCGTACGCGCTGTTCCCGAACCTGACGGTGGCCGACAACGTCGCCTACGGGCTCGTGAATCGCAAGCAGCCGCGCGCCGAGATTGCCAGGCGCGTCGAGGAGTTGCTCAAGCTCGTCGGCCTGCCGGGCAGCGGCATCAAATACCCGGCGCAATTATCGGGGGGCCAGCAGCAGCGCATCGCGCTGGCGCGCGCGCTGGCGACGAAGCCGGGGCTGCTGCTGCTCGATGAACCGTTGTCGGCGCTCGACGCGCTCGAGCGCGTGCGGCTGCGCCACGAGATCCGCTCGCTGCAGAACAAGCTCGGCGTCACGACCATCATGGTCACGCACGACCAGGAAGAGGCGCTGTCGGTGGCCGACCGCATCGTCGTGATGAACCACGGCGTGATCGAACAGGTCGGCACGCCGCAAGAGGTCTACAGCGAGCCGGCGACCGCGTTCGTCGCCGATTTCGTCGGCAAGGTGAATCGGCTCGCCGCCGTGGCCGAGGGCGACGGCATGCTGCGATGCGGCCATCTGCACCTGCCGTGGCTGCCGAGTTGGGGCGCGGAGCTGGCGCCGGGCTCGGCCTTCACGCTCTACCTGCGCCCCGAAGACCGCGTGCTCGAAGGCCTGACCGGCGCGCACCCGCATCAGTGCGTCGGCACGGTGCGACGGGTCGATTTTCTCGGCGGCAACTGCCTCGCCGAGATGCAGGTCGAAGGTTTGCCAGAGCAACCGATCCATCTGCAGTTCTCGTTGAACCAGATGCGCGATTTCGACGTGCGCGAAGGTGCGACGCTGCGCTTCGCGCTGCGCGCCGAGCGGCTGCGCGCGTTCGTGTCGGCGCCGGCCGCTGCCCCTGCAGTTGTTGCGGCCGCTATTCCCGCATGAGGCGCGGATGTCGGCGGTTTTGTCCGTGAACGCCGGCGCCGCCGCGCTGCGCCAGCGCGCGCACTGGACCGACCGCATCGCGCATGCGGTGATGCTGCTGATCGCGCTCGCGCTGGTCGTGTTCCTGGCGCTCCCGCTGGCGAGCATCCTGGTCAAGTCGCTGCAGAACGCCGATGGTGCGTTCGTCGGGCTGGTCAACTTCACCAGCTACCTCGCCACGCCGTCGCTGCTGACCTCACTGTGGAACAGCGTCTGGGTGTCGGTGCTGGTGACCTTGATCGTGCTGCCGCTGGCCTTCGGTTTCGCCTACGCGCTGTCGCGCAGCTGCATGCCGCTGAAGGGCACCTTGCGCACGATCGCGCTGGTGCCGCTGCTCGCGCCGTCGCTGCTGTCGGCGATCTCGCTGATCTACTGGTTCGGCAACCAGGGCGCGCTGCTCGGCGTGATCCGCGCGGTCGGCTTCGAGAACATCTACGGCGCGCCGGGCATCGTGATGGCGGAGTGCTTCGCGGTGTTCCCGCACGCGCTGATGATTCTGATCACCGCGCTGTCGCTGGCCGACGCACGCCTGTACGAAGCCGCCGACGCGCTCGGCACCAGCACGCGGCGCAAATTCTTCACGATCACTTTGCCCGGGGCGAAGTACGGGCTGATCTCGGCCGCGATGGTCACTTTCACGCTGGTGATGACCGACTTCGGCATTCCGAAGGTGATCGGCGGCAATTTCAACATGCTCGCGACCGACGTGTTCAAGCTCGTGATCGGCCAGCAGGATTTTCAGCGTGGCGCGGTCGTCGGCTTGTTGCTGCTGTTTCCGGCGGTGCTGACCTTCGGCATCGACTGGCTGGTCAGCCGCAAACAGACCGCGATGCTGTCGGCACGCGCGGTGCCGTACCGGCCGAAGCCGGCGCGCGGTTTCGACGCCGCGATGCTCGCCTACGCGCTGCTGATCGCCGCACTGATGATCGCAATGATCGGCATGGCGGTGTTCGCGTCGTTCGCAAGCTTCTGGCCCTACAACCTCGCGCCGACACTGAAGCACTACACGATGGGCCTGGTCGACGCCGAAGTCGGCGAGGCCTTCGTCAACAGCCTGAAGCTCGCGGCAGGCACGGCGTTCTTCGGCACGATCCTCGTGTTCGTCGGCGCCTACATGCTCGAGAAGACGCGCGGCATGGACGCGTTGCGCCCGGTCGTGCGCCTGCTCGCGATGCTGCCGATGGCGGTGCCCGGCCTCGTGCTCGGTCTGGGCTACATCTTCTTTTTCAACCTGCCGAGCAATCCGTTGAACGGCATGTACCAGACGCTGCCGCTGCTGGTGCTGTGCACGATCGTCCACTTCTACACGACCGGGCATCTCACGGCCGTGACCGCGCTGAAGGCGCTCGACACCGAGTTCGAGTCGGTCTCGGCCTCGCTGAAGGTACCGTTCTTCAAGACCTTCTGGCGCGTGACCTTGCCGATCTGCACGCCGACCCTGCTCGATATCGCGCGCTACTTCTTCATCAATGCGATGACGACGATCTCGGCGGTGGTGTTTCTCTACTCGCCGAGCACCAAGGTCGCGTCGATCGCGATCCTGAACCTCGACGAAGCCGGCGAGGCCGGCGCCGCCGCGGCCTGCGCGGTGCTGATCACCGCGGGTTCGACGATCGTCACGCTGCTGTTCATCGTGCTGGGCTGGTGGGTGAACCGCAGCACGCAGGCCTGGCGCGGCGGCCGCTGACAACAAGACGAAGGAGACGCGAACCGTGGACCGTGATGCCATTCTGCTGACCCCCGGCCCGTTGACGACGACCTTGCGCACCAAGCTCGCGATGCTGCGCGACTGGGGCTCGTGGGACGCCGACTTCGTCGCGATGACGGCCGAGCTGCGCCGCCAGCTGATCTCGATCGTGCACGGCGAAGACTCGCATGTCGTCGTGCCGTTGCAGGGCAGCGGCACCTTCTCGGTCGAAGCCGCGGTCGCCACACTCGTGCCACGCGACGGTCACCTGCTGGTGCTCGACAACGGCGCCTATTGCAAGCGCCTCGGCAAGGTCGCGACGCTGATGGGCCGGCGCACGACGATCATGTCGCACGCCGAAGACGAAACCGTCTCGGCCGACGCGCTCGACGCGAAACTGCGCGCCGACCCGAGCATCACGCACGTCGGCTTCATCCACTGCGAGACCGGCACCGGCGTGCTGAACCCGCTGCAGGCGGTCAGCGACGTGTGCCAACGCCACGGCAAGGGCCTGATCATCGACGCGATGAGCTCGTTCGCGGCGCTGCCGATCGACGCGCGCACGCTCACCTTCGACGCGCTGGTCGCGGCCAGCGGCAAGTGCCTCGAAGGCGTGCCCGGCATGGGTTTCGTGTTCATCCGCAAGGCCGTGCTCGCCGGCTGCGAGAACAACTCGCACTCGCTGGCGATGGACCTGTTCGATCAGCACACCTACATGGAGAAGACCGGCCAATGGCGCTTCACACCGCCGACGCACGTGGTCGCGGCGCTGTGCGAGGCGCTGAAGCAGTTCAATGAGGAGGGCGGCCAGCCGGCCCGCCTGGCGCGCTACGCCGACAACTGCGCGACGCTGATCGACGGCATGAAGCGGCTCGGCTTCAAGCCGTTCCTGAACCCCGTATTGCAAGCACCGATCATCGTGACCTTTCACGCGCCGGCGGTGCAGGGCTACGACTTCAAGGCCTTCTACGCCGAGGTCAAGCGCCGCGGCTTCATCCTGTACCCGGGCAAGCTGACGCAGGTCGAGACTTTCCGCGTCGGCTGCATCGGTGCGATCGGTCCGAACGAGATGAAACAGGCGGTGCACGCGGTCGCCGATGCGATGGATGCGCTACGCTGGTCGCGTTGAACACAAGGAGACGACGTGGCAACGAAGCAGTCGAAAGGCTCGAAGGACGGCGCGAACGAACATCCGGCGCTGCGCGCGGTGCGCGAATCCGGTACCGGCAAGGTCAAGGTCGCGGTCAGCGACATCGACGGTATCTTGCGCGGCAAGTACCTGCACATCGACAAGTTTCTCGGCGCCGCCGAGCCGCACCCGAACGGCGGCTTCGGCTTCTGCGACGTGGTGTTCGGCTGGGACGCGAACGACCACTGCTACGACAACGCCTCGCTGACCGGCTGGCAGCACGGCTTTCCGGATGCGCTCGCGCGCCTCGACCTCGACACGTATCGCACCGTGCCCTGGGACGATGGCGTGCCGTTCTTCCTCGGCGATTTCGTCACGCCGGCCGGCGCGCCATCGCCGATCTGCCCGCGCCAAACCCTCAAGCGTGTGCTCAAGCGCGCCGAGAAGCTCGGCGTGCTGCCGATGGCCGGCATGGAGTTCGAGTGGTTCAACTTCGCCGAGACGCCGCAGAGCTGGGCGGCCAAGAAGGGCGTCGACCCCGAGCCGATCACGCCGGGCATGTTCGGCTACTCGCTCTTGCGCATGAACCACAAGCGCGAGTTCTTCAAGGCGCTGATGGACGAGATGCCGCTGTTCGGCGTGCCGATCGAGGGGTTGCACACCGAGACCGGGCCGGGCGTCTACGAAGTCGCGATCGCGTTCGGCGAGGCGCTGGAACAGGCCGATCGCGCGATCCTGTTCAAGACCGGCGCGAAGGAGATCGGTTCGCGCTTCGGCGTGATGCCGAGCTTCATGGCGAAGTGGAACCAGCAGCTGCCGGGCTGCTCCGGGCACATCCACCAGAGCCTGTCTGACGGCAAGACGAACCTGTTTTTCGACGCGAAGAGCCCGCGCAAGATGAGCAAGCTGTTCGAGAGCTATCTGGCGGGCCAGTGCGGCTTTCTGATGGAGATGGCGCCGATGTTCTGGCCGACCATCAACAGCTACAAGCGCCTGGTCGACGGCTTTTGGGCGCCGGTCAAGCCGACTTGGGGCATGGACAACCGCACCGCGAGTTTCCGCGTGATCGCCGGCAGCCCGAAGGCGACGCGTCTGGAGACGCGCTGCCCTGGCGCCGACGTGAACCCGTACCTGGCGATGGCCGCGGTGATCGCGGCCGGCCTGCACGGCGTCGAGCAGGGCCTGAAGCTGACGCAGCCGCCGATCACTGGCACCAACCAGGGCGCAGACGACATCCCGCGCGCACCGCGCACGCTGATCGAGACGACGCGCGTGTTCAAGCAGTCGACGGTCGCCCGCGACTGGTTCGGCGATGATTTCGTCGACCACTTCGCCGCGACGCGCGAATGGGAGTGGCGCCAGTGGCTGGACGGCGTGACCGACTGGGAACTGAAGCGCTACTTCGAGGTCATCTGACGATGAAACGCCTGTTCCGCGGTGCGCGGCGCGCGCTGGTGGCCGCATTGGTTGTGGCCGCCCCGCTGGCCGGCGCCGTCACGCTGCGCGTCGCCAGCGCCTTCGACCCGCAGACGATGGACCCGCACGCGGTTGCGCTGCTGTACCACACGCGCGTTTACACGCAGGTCTACGAGTCGCTGGTGAATCGCGATGCGCAGTTCCGGATCGAGCCGTCGCTCGCGCTGTCGTGGGCCGCGGTCGGCCCGACCGCGTGGCGCTTCAAGTTGCGACCCGGCGTGCTGTTCCACGACGGCACGCCGTTCAGCGCCGATGACGTCGTGTTCTCGATCGAGCGCGCGCTGGGCCCGACCTCGCAGCGCTCGTTTCAGCTGAAGGGCGTGAAGGCGGCGCGCAAGGTCGATGACCTGACCGTCGACTTCGTGCTCGACGCGCCCGATGCGGTGCTGCCCGAGAAGCTGCAGGGTCTGGCGATCATGAGTCGCGCCTGGAGCGTCGCGAACAAGGTCGAGAAGGCACAAGACTTCAACGGCAAGCAGGAAACCTTCGCGGTGCGCAACGCGAACGGCACCGGGCCGTTCCGGCTCGACCGCTTCGAGCCCGACGTGCGCACCGTGCTCAAGCGCAACCCGCGCTGGTGGGGTTTCAGTGACAAGAGCGCCGACAAGCGCAATGGCAATGTCGACGAGGTCACGCTGATCGCGCTGCGCTCGGATGCGACGCGCCTGGCGGCGCTGGTGTCGGGCGAGATCGATCTGGTGCTCGATCCGCCGTACCAGGACATCGAACGCCTGAAGCGCGAAGGCGCGATCAAGCTGATGCAGACCACCGACCTCGGCCAGCAGTACCTGACCTTCGACCAGGCGCGCGACGAGCTCGAAGGCAGCGACGCCAGGATTGACGGCAAGCCGCGCAACCCGTTCAAGGACCTGCGGGTGCGCCGCGCCGTCTACCACGCGATCGACGTCGAGCTGATCACGCAGAAGGTCTTGCGCGGGCAAGGCGTGCCGACCGGCGCGTTCTTGTCGCCGAAGGTCGACGGCTCGCCGGCCGAACTCGACCAGCGCCTGGCGTTCGACCCGGCGCGCGCGAAGGCATTGCTCGCCGAGGCCGGCTACGGAGGAGGTTTCTCGGTGGCGCTCGATTGCGTCAACGTGCCGTGGCGCGAGGCGGTATGCCAGGCGATGACGGCGATGCTGACGAAGGTCGGCATCCGCACCAGCCTGCGCAGTTCGCCGACGAACCAGTTCTTCCCGAAGCTGACCGGCGCGACCGCCAGCTTCATGGAGTTCGGCTGGACCCCGAACCCAGATGCCTGGGCTTCGCTGAACGCGCTGTTCCGCACCTGGGACAAGTCGGGCGGCGGCACCTTCAATGCCGGGCGCTACAGCAACCCGAAACTCGACGCGCTGATCGACGGGATGCGCGTCGAACCCGATTTGACGCGCCGGCGCGCGATGGTCGGCGTGGCACTGCGCATCGTCCACGACGACCTGCCGTTCATCCCGCTGTATCGCCGCACGCTGAACTGGGCGATGAGCAAGAAGGTCAGCGTCGTGCAGTGGCCGACCGACTACACCGAACTGCGCTGGGCGCGCGTTCAATAATCCACCAAGCCGAGCGACCGGCCGCATCGAAACACCGCCATGAGCATCACCAGATTTTCGTTCCCGACCACGATTCACTTCGGCGCCGGCGCGCGCTCGCTCGCGGGTCCGCACCTGCGCGAGCAGGGCCTGAAGCGCCCGTTGATCGTCACCGACAAGGGCCTGGCCGCACTGCCGCTGATCGCCGAATTGAAAGCCGGGCTGGAGTCCGCCGGCCTGAAGGTCGCGGTCTACGGCGGCGTGTTCGGCAACCCGACCGGCAGCCAGGTGATGAGCGGCGCGGCGGCGTACAAGGCATTTGATGCCGACTGCGTGATCGGCGTCGGCGGCGGCGCGGCGCTCGATGTGGCCAAGGTCGTCGGCCTGCTCGCGACGCACCCGGGCGACGTGATGGAGTACGTCTGGGATCACCCGAACGTGCGCGCGATCGACGCCGCCGCGCTGCCGTACTTCGTCGCGCTGCCGACGACCTCGGGCACCGGCAGCGAGGTCGGCCGCAGCAGCGTGATCAGCGAAGAAGACACGCACGTCAAGCGCGTGATCTTCTCGCCGGCGATCCTTGCAAAGGTCGTGTTCGCCGACCCCGAACTCACGCTCGGCCTGCCGCCCGCGGTGACCGCCGCGACCGGCATGGACGCGCTCACGCACAACATCGAGAGCTATCTGTCGCCCGCGTACCACCCGCTCTGCGATGGCATCGCGCTGGAGGGCACGCGCATCGGCGCGCGCGCGCTGCTCACGGCCGTGTGCGAGCCCGGCAACGTCCAGGCGCGGGCCGACATGATGATGAGCTCGATGATGGGCGCGATCGCGTTCCAGAAAGACCTCGGCGCGGTGCACTCGTGTGCGCACGCGCTCGGCACGGTCTGCGATCTGCACCACGGCCTGGCGAACGCGCTGATGATCGAGCCGGTGATGAGGTTCAACAGGGAGGCGGTGCCGCAGAAGTTCGCCGAACTCGCGCATGTGGTTGGCGCAGCCTCGGGCGATGCGTTCATTCCGTGGCTCGCGCACCTGAAGCAGCAGATCGGCATTGCGCCGGGGCTGGCGGCGGTCGGCGTGAAGCGCGAGCAGTTCGGGCGATTGATCGAGATCGCAACCGCCGACGGCTGCCACGCGACCAACCCGCGCGTCTGCGCGCCGGCCGACTTCGAGCGCTTCTTCAGCGAGGCCTTCTGAGATGGCCCGCCCGCTCATCATCGGCATCTCGGCGCGCATTCACCACCCGGTCGGCCCGGTGCTCAGTCTCGGCGGCGTCTACACCAAGACGCTGCATTACCTCGAGCAATCGGTTGCGCACTGGGTGCTCGCGAAGGACGTGCTCGCGGTGATGATCCCGGCGATCGAGAGCGAAGGCCTGATCCAGCGCAGCGAGATGAGCCTGGACTCGTATGCCGAGCACCTCGACGGCCTCGTGCTGCAGGGCGGCGCCGACGTCGCGCCCGAGAGCTACGGCGAAACGCCGCTGACGCCCGAGTGGTCGGGCGACCGCGTCCGCGACCGCTACGAGATCGACCTGTTCAACGCCTTTGTCGCGGCCGGCAAGCCGGTGATCGGCATTTGCCGCGGCTGCCAGCTCATCAATGTCGCGCTTGGCGGCACGCTGTTCCAGGACATCCCGACGCAGGTGACGCAAGCCATTTCGCACCGCGACGCCGATCTGTACGAGCGCGCGCTGCATGAAGTGAGCCTGATCCAGGGCACCAAGCTCGCGCAGATGTACCCCGGCATGAAACAAGCCAAGGTCAACTCGATTCACCACCAGGCGGTGAAGGCGCTGGGCCGCGATCTCGTGGTCGAAGCGCAGGGCGTGCCCGACGGCATCATCGAGGCGATCCGCTGGCGCGGGTCGAGCTATGTGTTCGGGATGCAGTGGCACCCCGAGTTCCTCGCACTGAAGTCGCTGGACACGAGTCAGCTCGATGGCAGCCCGATCCTCAATGACTTTTTGGCCACCGCGCGTGCCGCTCGCGCCTCGTGGGGGCGTCCGTTCAAGAGACGCAAGACATGATGAAGATTCACAACCCCGCCACCGGCGCGCTGCTCGCCGAAGTGCCTGCGGCCACGCCCGAACTCGTCGCCGAGCGCGCCAAAGCGGCGCGTGCCGCGCAACCCGCGTGGGCGGCGCGCCCGATGCGCGAGCGCATGGAAATCCTGCAGCGCTTTCGGGTTGCGATTGCGGCCGAGGTCGAGTCGCTCGCCGCGACGCTGACGGCCGAGGTCGGCAAGCCGATCCGCCAGGCGCGCAACGAGGTCAACGGCCTGCTGCCGCGCATCGACTTCTTCATCGCGCAGGCCGAAGCCGCGATCGGCGCGCAGCAAGTCCACGACGAGGGCGGCACGCGCGAAGTGCTGAGCTTCGACCCGCTCGGCGTGGTCGTCAACATCTCGGCCTGGAACTACCCGTACTTCGTCGGCGGCAACGTGTTCGTGCCGGCGCTGCTGGCGGGCAACGCGGTGCTCTACAAGCCGTCCGAGTTCGCGACGCTGACGGGCTTGCACATCGCGCGGCTGCTGCACGAATCGGGCGTGCCGCTCGACGTGTTCGTGCCGCTGGTCGGCGGCGGCGCGGTCGGCGCCGCGCTGCTCGAACAGCAGATCGACGGTGTGTTCTTCACCGGCTCGCACGCGACCGGCCAGCGCATCGCTGCGGCCGTCGGCCCGCGCTTCATCAAGCTGCAGCTCGAGCTCGGCGGCAAAGACCCGACTTATGTCGCCGAAGACGCCGACGTCAAAGCCGCGGCCGAATCGCTCGCCGACGGCGCGATGTACAACACCGGCCAGAGTTGCTGCTCGGTCGAACGAATCTACGTGCACGAGCGCATTCACGATGCGTTCGTCGCGGCCTTCGTCGAGACCGTCAAGGGCTTCAGGCTCGGCGACCCGACCAGCGAAGACACCTACATCGGTGCGATCACGCGCGCGCCGCAGCTCGACGTGCTCGACGCGCAGGTCGCCGACGCGAAAGCGAAGGGTGCGGTGCTGTTGGCCGGCGGCCAGCGCATCACCGATCGTCCCGGCAACTGGTACGCGCCGACCGTGTTCAGCCATGTCGATCACACGATGGACCTGATGCGCGAGGAGAGCTTCGGCCCGATCATCGGCATCCAGAAAGTGAGTGGCGATGCCGAGGCCTTGACGCTGATGAACGACACCCGCTACGGGCTGACGGCCGGCGTGTTCACGAAGGACGAGGCGCGCGCACAGGCGATCCTCGGCCAGGTCAACGCCGGCACGGTGTACTGGAACTGCTGCGACCGCGTGAGCCCGCGGCTGCCGTGGTCCGGGCATGGCGATTCGGGCGTCGGCTTGACGCTGTCGACCTTGGGGATTCAAACGTTCACGCGGCCCCGCGCTTGGCATCTGCGCCAGCCTTGAATGACGACCCCTCGTCCAACGAGTACGTTGGCTGATCCCCCAGGGGGATGCAGGCCGGCTTGGGGCGGCCCGGCGCTCGGCCTGCAATGACGCGCTTGGCGCTCTTCGATCTCGACCACACGCTGCTGTCGGGCGACAGCGACGTGCTGTGGTGCGAGTTCCTGATGGACGAAGGCCTGCTCGACCGCGCCGGGTTCGCGCCGCGCAACGCCGAGATGGCGCGGCGCTACCGCGAGGCCAGCGTCAGCGCGCGGGACTTTTGCGACTTCTATGTCGCCACGCTCGCTGGCCGCACGCTCGCCGAATGGCGGCCGATCTGCCAGCGCTTTCTCGACCACGTCATCGCGCCGCGCATCCCGCTCTCGGCCCACGCGCTGCTCGAATCGCACCGCGCACGCGGCGACCGGCTCGTGATGACGACCGCGACGAACCGTGTGTTGACCGAGCTGACCGCGCAGCACCTGGGCATCGACGATCTGCTCGCCACCGAGGTCGAGCTCGTCGATGGCATCTGCACCGGCCGCACGCAGGGCGTGCTCAACATGCGCGAGGGCAAGGTGACGCGGCTGCAGGCGTGGTTGGGCGAGCAGGCGTTGGCGCCGGAGACGCTGGAGCGGGCGGTGTTCTACAGCGACTCCAGCAACGACTTGCCGCTGCTGGAGGCGGTGGGCGTTGCCATCGCCGTCGACCCCGATCCGCGGCTGCGGCATCACGCCGACTCGGCCGGTTGGGCGATCCTCGAACTGACGCGCTGATCGGGTCGCGCCCGGCCGCGCCGCGGCGACGGGCTCCGCGATAATCGCGCTCCTGAGCTGCGGCTGGGCAGTGCACACGGAGATTCGAGATGGCAATGGACGTGGTCGACTACGAGATCAAGGGCGCCGAGATGCAGTTCGTCGAGGTCGAACTCGACCCGGGCGAAGCGGCGGTCGGCGAGGCCGGCAGCATGATGTTCATGGACGCCGGCATCGGCATGGACACGGTGTTCGGCGACGGCTCGCAAAGCAGCGGCGGCAGCGGCCTGTTCGGCAAGCTGCTCGGCGCCGGCAAACGCCTCGTCACCGGTGAATCTCTGTTCACGACGGTCTACACGAACCAGTCGTCGGCCAAGGCGAAGGTCGCGTTCGCGGCGCCGTACCCGGGCAAGATCCTGCCGATGGACCTGCGTCAGCTCGGCGGCATGCTGATCTGCCAGAAGGATGCGTTCCTGTGCGCCGCGCGCGGCGTCTCGCTCGGCATCTTCTTCCAGCGCAAGCTCTCGGTCGGCTTCTTCGGCGGCGAGGGCTTCATCATGCAGAAGCTCGAAGGCGATGGCCTGGCCTTCGTGCACGCCGGCGGCACGGTCGTGAAGCGCGAACTGCAGCCGGGCCAGACACTGATGGTCGACACCGGCTGCCTGGTGGCGATGACGCCGAACGTGAATTTCGAGATCCAGTACGTCGGCAAGATCAAGACCGCACTGTTCGGTGGCGAGGGCCTGTTCTTCGCGAAGGTTACCGGGCCGGGCACGGTCTGGCTGCAGAGCCTGCCGTTCTCGCGCCTGGCCTCACGCGTGTTCGCGGCCGCGCCGCAGCGCGGCGGCTCGCGCGAAGAGGGCTCGGTGCTCGGCGCGGTCGCCGGCGGCGGGCTGCTCGGCAGCATCCTCGGTGGTGGCGACGACGACTGAGCCCGATGCCGAATCTGCATCGCATGCGCCGCGCGTTGCTGGCGAGCCTGTTGCTCGCCACGGGCGCGACAGCACTCGCGGCCGCGCCGGCCGCCGGCCCGTACCTCGAAGACCTGACCTGGACCGAACTGCGTGACCGCATCGCGGCCGGGACCACGACCGTGCTCGTGCCGATCGGTGGCACCGAGCAGAGCGGGCCGCAGATGGCGCTCGGCAAGCACAACCTGCGCGCGAGGGCGATCGCGGGCCGGATCGCGCAGCGCCTGGGCAATGCGGTGGTCGCGCCGACGATCGCCTACGTGCCCGAAGGCGCGATCGAGCCGCCCACCGCCCACATGCGCTTCGCCGGCACGATCTCGATTTCCGACGCGACCTTCGAGGCGATGCTCGAATCGGCGGTGCGCAGCTTTCGCCAGCACGGCTTTCGCGATGTCGTGCTGCTCGGCGACCACGGTGGCTACCAGAAGAGCCTGGAGCGCGTCGCCGCGAAGCTGAACCGCGAGTGGGCGGGGCGGCCGGGCTGCCGGGTGCTGGCGCTGGTCGACTACTATCGCGTGACCCAGACCGACTTCGTCGAGGCGCTGAAGGCCAAGGGCTTCGGTAGCGACGAGATCGGCACCCACGCGGGCTTGGCCGACACCGCGCTGATGCTGGCGATCGACCCGGCAGCGGTGCGGCCGCAGGCGTTCGCGCAGGCGGCGAAGGCCGGCCCGCGCGAGGGCGTGCACGGCGACCCGCGGCGCGCCACGGCTGAACTCGGGCAGCTCGGCGTCGAGCGCCAGATCGAACGCTCGGTGCAGGTCATCCGCGAGGCGGCCCGGGCGCGTTGAACAACCCATAACGACTGACATTCGAGACGGAACCGTGCAATGAAACTGGCATTCAAGGAAGTGGTGATCTGGGCCGTGGGCCTGAGCGCCGTGGCCGGCGTGACGGCGCTGAGCCAGGTGACGGGTGTGGCCGCGCAGACGCGCGCGGTCGCCCCGGCGGGCGCCTCCACGCCCGCCGCCGCCGCGCTGTCGGTGCTGCCCGGCATGCCGCCGGTGATCGACCCGCGCAATCTCTACAGCGAGACCGCGGCCGGCAAGGTCGCGACGGCGCTGCAGGGCGACCTCGAACGCATCTACGTGCCGAACCTGCGCTCGAACGACGTCTATGTCGTCGATCCGAACGCGATGAAGGTGGTCGATCGCTTCAAGGTTGGCATCGGCCCGCAGCACATCGTGCCGTCGCACGACATGCGCACGCTGTGGGCGACCAACAACGCCGAGGGCCGCACCGACGGCAGCCTGACGCCGATCGACCCGCGCACCGGCAAACCCGGCAAGGCGATCCTGGTCGACGACCCGTACAACATGTACTACACGCCCGACGGCAAGTCGGCGATCGTCGTCGCCGAAGCGCGCAAGCGGCTCGACTTCCGCGACCCGGCGACGATGGCGCTGCAGTACTCGATCGACACGCCCGGCTGCCCCGGCATCAACCACGCCGACTTCGCGATCGACGGCCGCAGCGCGATCTTCACCTGCGAGTTTTCGGGCTCGCTGGTCAAGATCGACCTGGTCAAGCGCGAGGTGATCGGCTATTTGACGCTGCAGATGCCGGCCACGCGCTTCAAGGAGACGAAGGGCGCACCGCGTACCGAAGCCGGCAAGGTCTGGGAGCCGGGCGAGACCGAGATCTGCACGGTCTCGAAGGGCATGCCGCAGGACATCCGCTTTTCGCCCGACGGCAAGCGTGTGTTCATCGCCGACATGCATGCCGATGGTGTGCACATCGTCGACTTCGAGAGCTTCAAAAAGGTCGGCTTCATCGCCACCGGCATCGGCGCGCATGGCCTGTACCCGAGCCGCGACGGCAAGAACCTGTACGTCGCGAACCGCGGCTCGCACAAGATCCACGGCCCGAAGCTCGGCGACGGTGGCGTCACGGTGATCGACTTCGCGACCGAGAAGGTCGTCGCCCGCTGGGCCGTGCCGGGCGGCGGCAGCCCCGACATGGGCAACGTCAGCGCCGATGGCAAGTGGCTGTGGCTGGCAGCGCGCTACGACGACGTGATCTACCGTTTCGACACCGCCACCGGCGCAGTGCGGCAGATCAAGGTCGGCGCCGAGCCGCACGGCCTGACCGTGTGGCCGCAGCCGGGGCGCTACTCGCTGGGCCACACCGGCAACATGCGCTAGCCGCTGCGCCGCGAGCAACTCGTGAAGGTCTTGCTCGATTCGTTCTGGCGCGCGGCCGCGTACTGCCTGCACCCGCGCGTGATCGTGCTGTCATTGCTGCCGCTGGTGCTGATGGCCGGCTTGGCGCTCGGCCTCGGCTACTTCTTCTGGGAGCCGGCGATCGACGCGGTGCGATCGACCTTCGAGTCTTGGGCCATTCTGAAGACGATGATCGGCTGGCTCGAAGGCGTGGGCCTGACGAACCTGAAGACCGTGCTCGCGCCGATGGTGGTCGTGTTCCTGACGACGCCGGTGATCGTCGTGCTCTCGCTGCTGCTGGTGGCTGCGTTCATGACGCCGGCGATGCTGACGCTGGTTGCGAACCGGCGCTTCCCGCTGCTCGAACGCAAGCACGGCGGCTCGTTCGTCGGCAGCAGTTTCGGTGCGCTGTGGGCGACGCTCGCGGCGCTGCTCGCGTTGGGGGTCTCGATCCCGCTGTGGTTCGTGCCGCCGCTGGTGCTGATCGTGCCGCCGCTGATCTGGGGCTGGCTCACCTACCGCGTGATGACCTACGACGTGCTGGCCGAACACGCCAGCGCCGACGAGCGCCGCGAACTTGTCAAGCGTCATCGCACCACCTTGCTCGGCATGGGCGTGATGACCGGCTACCTCGGCGCCGCGCCGTCGCTGGTGTGGGCATCGGGCGCGATCGCGATCGTGTTCGCACCGGTGCTGGTGCCAGTCGCCATCTGGATCTACACGCTGGTGTTCGCGTTCTCGGCGCTGTGGTTCACGCATTTCGCGCTGGCGGCATTGCAGGCGCTGCGGCGCGAGCGCGAAGCGGTCGAAGTCTTGCCGCCGGTGCGTGGTGGCACGCGCGATGCCGAACTGATCGAAGACGCGCGACTGATTCCGCTGCCGCCGGGTGATGCGGGTGGCTCGCGGCCTAAACCACGTTGAACTAAACCGCTGCCGCGGTGGTTGGAACTCGAAGCGCACACGTTGGCG
>JAZJZJ010000181.1:0-3157 GCA_040389925.1 Pseudomonadota bacterium | reverse complement strand
CGCCGCGGCAACGACTACTCGCTGCTGAACACCGAATCGCCGAACCTGACCTACAAGCCCGAGCGGCTGAGCATGGAGAAGGTCGAAGGCGCGTTCTCGCCGCAGGACCGCATCGGCCAGCTGACGATGCGCAACCTCGACATCGCCGACACGCGCGAGAAGCTCGGCATCTATGCCGACACCGGCCTGCTCGCCGCGGGCGGCGCGGCCGAGCTGCTGCGCCTGCCGAAGACCGACGCCGGCAGCTGAATCGCGCGCCAGGCTTGGTGACGGCTGCGGCGCGGCACCGTGCCAGAATCGCGCCATGCAGCATTCGGCAGCCCTCACCCGCAGACGCTTTGGCCTCGCCGCCGCGGCACTGCTGGCCGCGCTGGTTGCGGCGCCGGCGCGCGCGCTTGAGGCGCCGGCCGGCAAGGTCGTTCTGACGGTGCGCGGCGCGCTCGCCCATCCGAACGACAATGGCGCCGCCTCGTTCGATCTGGCGCTGCTGCAGACGCTGCCGCAGCACAGCTTCACGACCCGGACGCCGTGGTACCCGCGGCCGCACAAATTCAGCGGCGCGCTGCTCGCCGACCTGCTGGCCGCCGCCGGCGCGCCTGCCGGCGCGACGCTCAAGGCGGTGGCGCTGAACGACTACCGGGTCGAGATCCCCGCCGACGACGTGACCCGCCACGGCGCGATGCTCGCCTGGCTGCTCGACGACAAACCGATGTCGGTGCGCGAACGCGGCCCGCTGGTCGTCATCTACCCGTTCGACGACCGGGCCGAGTTGCGCACCGCGGTGCACTACAGCCGCGCGATCTGGCAGCTTCGCACCCTCGAACTGAAATGATCGGCGCGATGGCGCCCCGCCCGCAGCCGCCGCGCGCCTGGCTGGTCGCGGTGGCCGGGGTTCTGGCGCTGGTGCTGCTGGCGATCGGCTATGTGCAGTGGCGCCAGTACAAGCTGCTCGACACGGCCTCGCACTATCAGAACGACGCGCTCGGCTGGAGTTTTTCGCAGCTCGAAACCGAACAGCTGCGTCTGCGCAGCCAGCTCGAACTCCACCAGGACGACCCGAAGCGCTTCGACGCCGGCAGCGTCCAGCTGCGCTACGACATCTTCGTCAGCCGGATCGGTCTGGTCGACCACGAACGCGCCGCGGGCATCATGCGCGACCAGCCCGCCTACCGGCCGGCAATCACGCAGGTGCGTGCCTTCGTGAGGGCCGCCGACCGCTACCTCGGCGAGTCGCCGCAGCGCCCGCTCGACGGCGCCGCCACCACCGAGCTGATGGGTCTGCTCGATGCGCTGAACGCGCCGCTGCACGACCTCTCGCTGGGCGCCTCGCACCTGCTCTACCAGCGCGCCACCGAGCGCAACAAGGCGGTGCGCCAGCAGAGCATGCTCGGCATCGCGCTGACCGCGTTCCAGTGCCTGCTGTTGCTGGTGCTCGCGGTGATCGTGCTGCGCCAGTTGCGCGCGCTGACCGAACGCCGCAGCAGCCTCGAAGCGCTGGCCGACAACCTCGGCGCCGCGCGCCAGGACGCTGAAGCGGCGAGCCGTGCCAAGAGCGCGTTCCTCGCCAACATGAGCCACGAGATCCGCACCCCGTTCCACGGCATGCTGGGGATGATGTCGCTGCTCCAGGAAGGCGGGCTCTCGCCACAGCAGGCGATCCATCTCGACACCGCACGCGAGTCGGCGCACCACCTGCTGACGATCCTGAACGACATCCTCGACCTGTCGCAACTCGAATCCGGCCGGCTCCAGGTGACGCCGCAGACGGTCGATCTGCCGCAGCTGATCGCGCAAGTCGACGCACTGATGCGCGCGCAGGCCCACACGAAGGGGCTGGCGCTCGATGTCGAGGTCGCGCCCGACGTGCCGCGCTGGGTCGCGGCCGATCCGACCCGGGTCAAGCAGATCCTGTTCAATCTGCTGAGCAATGCGCTGAAGTTCACCCCATCCGGGCGCATCGTGCTCGGCGTGACCTGCGCAGCGAGCGGCGGCCTCGAGTTTCGCGTCACCGACTCCGGCATCGGCATGGACGAGGCCACGCTCGGCCGCCTGTTCCAGCGCTTCATCCAGGGCGACCAGAGCCCGTCGCGCCGCGCCAGCGGCACCGGCCTGGGTCTGCAGATCTCGCGCGATCTGGCGCGCCTGATGGGCGGCGACATCACGGTGCGCAGCCAGCCCGGCGTCGGCAGCACCTTCATCGCCGCCTTGCCGCTCGCGGCGGTGGCCGCGCCGTCCCGGGACGCGGACGATTTCGACGCGGCGAGCGCGGGCAGCATCAGGAGTCTGAACGTGCTCGTCGCCGAGGACCACGCGGTGAACCGCGCCTACCTCGAAGCGGTGCTCGACCGCCTCGGCCATCACGCCGTGTTCGCGGCCGACGGCGACGCGGCACTGCGCGCCGTCGAGGCGCAACCGGCCGACGCCGCGTTCGACGTCGTGCTGATGGACCTGCACATGCCCGGCATGGACGGTTTCACCGCCGCCCGCGCGATCCGCGCACTGCCGGCACCGCGCGGCACGGTGCCGATCGTGGCGCTGACCGCCGATGCGTTCCAGGCCACACGCCAGCTCGCGCTCGAGGCCGGGATGGACGGCTTTCTGACCAAGCCGGCGCACCTGCCGCAACTGCGCGAGGCGCTGGCACGCCACGGTGGCGCCGGCCTGCGGACCGCGGCGCCGGCACCGGCCGAAGCCGCCGCGCCCGTGTCGGCCGGGGCCGACGCCGCGGCGAACGAACCGGTCCCGCTGCTCGACGCCACCACCGTCGACGCGCTCCGCGGTGCGCTCGCGCCGGCCAAGTACGGCGAATTGCTGGCCAGCCTGTTCGGCGCGCGCGCCGGCGCGCTCGCCGGGCTGCGCGACGCGGCACATGCGGCGCGCCATGCCGAGTTGAGCCGCCTCGCGCATGCGCAGAAAGGCGCCGCGCTGAGCATGGGACTGCAACGCGTCGGCGCGCTGGCCGCGCGCCTCCAAACCAGCCCGCTCACGGCCACGACAGCCGAACTCGTCGCCTCGATCGACGAACTCGAACGGCAGTTCGACGCGAGCCTGGCCGAGTGCCGACGCCTCGGCCTGCTCGCCGACAGCGCCACCGCGCCCGGCCTCACACCACCAGCGGCTCCGGCTCCAGCCTGATGCCGAAGCGGCCGTAGACGCT
>JAZJZJ010000180.1:0-17613 GCA_040389925.1 Pseudomonadota bacterium | reverse complement strand
AAACCTCGTTCAAATACCACGCCTCGTGCCGCCACACCCACCCCAGCGCCGACGCACTGCTGCAGCTGATGCGCACGCACGGCCTGAAGGCCGACGATCTGGCGAAGGTGACCGCGCATGTGCACCAGGGCGCGATCGACGTGCTCGGCCGTGTGGTCGTGCCCGGTACGGTACACCAGGCCAAGTTCTCGATAGGCACGGTGCTCGCGCTCGTGGCCGAGTTCGGCTTCGCCGGCCTGGACGAGTTCGACCAGCAATTCCTCGCCCCTCGCGTGGCGGCGCTGCGCGACCGCGTCACGATGCAACTCGACGCCGAGATCGACCAGGCCTACCCGCGGCGCTGGATCGGCCGCGTCAGCGTCACCACCCGCGACGGGCGCGAGCTGGGCGCCCGCGTCGACGAACCCAAGGGCGACCC
The DNA here is from genome assembly GCA_040389925.1 of Pseudomonadota bacterium. Taxonomy (GTDB): domain Bacteria; phylum Pseudomonadota; class Gammaproteobacteria; order Burkholderiales; family Burkholderiaceae_C; genus LMDS01. The sequence continues at coordinate 17,195 of JAZJZJ010000180.1, read as the reverse complement.
CGGCAACACGCTCACGCGAGCCGAACTGGAAGACAAGGCGCGCCGCCTGGCGGCCTACGGCAAGGGCGCGACGCCAGCCGAGATGGACGCGCTGATCGCACGCATCTGGTCGGTCGCCGAGTGCCCCCGGATCGAACGCTGGATGGCCGAATGAGCGACGCCGGCCTGATCGCGCCGCTGCCGCGCGCGTACCTGTTCGTTCCCGGCGATCGGCCCGAGCGCTACGCCAAGGCACGTGCCACGGGCGCCGACGCGGTCATCGTCGACCTCGAGGACGCGGTCGCCCCCGAGGCCAAGGTTCGGGCGCGCGACGCGCTCGCCGCCGCGCTCGACGAAGCGGCGCCGCTGGTGGTGCGCATCAACGCGCACGGCACGCCGTGGTTCGCCGACGATCTCGAACTGTGCCGTCACCCGGGTGTCGCGGCCGTGATGCTGCCCAAGGCCGACGGCTTCGACGCCGTCTGCCAGGTCGTGGAAACCACCTTCAAGGATGTGCTGCCGATCATCGAGTCGGCACGCGGCCTCGCGGAGGTGCGCGCGATCGCCCGCGTGCCCGGGGTGCTGCGCCTGGCATTCGGCAGCGTCGACCTGGCGCTCGATCTCGGCATCGACTGCAGCCCCGACGGCCACGAAGAGGAGTTGCTTGCTTTCCGCATGGAGCTCGTGCTGGCATCGCGTCTGGCCGGCCTGGCGTCGCCGGCCGACGGGGTCAGCACCGCCATCAACGACGCCGACCGCCTGCGCGCGGATACCGAGCGCGCCAGGCGCATGGGGTTCGGCGCCAAGCTGTGCATCCATCCCAAGCAGGTCGCACCGGTGCAGGCCGCCTTCTCGCCCACGGCGGCGCAGGTGGCGTGGGCCCGCCGGGTCCGCGACGACTTCGCGGCCGCCGGCGGCGCCGCGGTGTCGGTCGACGGCCAGATGATCGACCGCCCCCTGAACGAACTCGCGCTCGTCATTCTTCGCCGTGCCGGCGCCGCGACCTGACCCATCATTCACTCAAAGGACACTCCATGCCCCGCAAGACCAAACCGATCCGCTCCGACATCGCCTGGAGCACCCCCGACCGCATCGAGGTCCGCGGCAAGAGCCTGCCCGATGAACTGCTCGGCAAGATCAATCTCGGCGACATGGCCTTCCTGCAGATCCTCGGCCGCATGCCGACGCCGCAGGAGTCGAACATGTTCAACGCGATCTCGGTGACGCTGGTGGAACACGGCATCACGCCGAGTGCGCTGGCCGCCCGCCTGGCCTACGCTGGCGCGCCCGAGTCGCTGCAGGCGGCCGTGGCGGCCGGCCTGTGCGGGCTGGGCACGGTGTTCGTCGGCTCGACCGAGGGCACGGCCAAGATGCTTTACGAGGCGTTGCCGCAAGGCACGAAGGGCGCCGACCTGGAGCGCATCGCGCGCGACACCGTCGCCGGATTCCGGGCGCGCGGCCAGATCGTGCCGGGCCTGGGCCATCCGCTGCACAAGCCGGTCGACCCGCGGGCGCCGCGGCTGTTCCAGATCGCCAAGGACAACGGCTTCTTTGGCGACTACATCCGGCTCGAACAGCTGATCTGTGCCGAGGCCGAACGGGCGTCGGGCAAGATGCTGCCGGTCAATGCCACCGGCGCGATCGGCGCGATCTGCTGCGAGCTCGGGCTGCCGTGGAAGATCGTGCGCGGCATCGGCGTGTTCGCGCGTGCCATCGGCCTGGTCGGCCACATCCTCGAGGAGAGCAACAACCCGATCGCGGTGGAGATCTGGCAGCGCGTCGAAGACGAGGCGACCCTGCACATCCGGCCGGCCGCCTGAGCCGGGCAGCCGCTCGACCGTGGCCCGCCCCAGTCCGACCCATGCTCGATAGTCAGACCCTTCAACAGCGCAGCCGTCGCGCCGTCTGGCATCCGTGCAGCCAGATGAAGCAGCACGAATCCCAGCCGCTGTTGCCAGTTGCCCGGGCCGAGGGTGTGTGGCTTTTCGACCTGGAGGGCCGGCGCTACCTGGACGCCACCAGTTCCTGGTGGGTCAACCTGTTCGGCCACCAGCACCCCGACATCAAGGCCGCGCTGGCCGATCAGCTCGATCGGCTCGAGCATGTGATGCTGGCCGGCTGCACCCACGCGCCGGTGGTGGAACTGTCGGAACGCCTGGCGGCGCTCACCGGTCTGGGCCATGCGTTCTATGCGTCGGACGGAGCCTCGGCGGTGGAGATCGCGCTGAAGATGAGCGCGCACTACTGGCGCAACCGAGGGCGGCCGGAGAAATGTCGATTTGTGGGCCTGGAACAGGCCTACCACGGCGAAACCGTGGGCGCGCTCTCGGTCACCGACATGGCGTTGTTCCGATCCGCCTACGCCCCGCTGGTGCGCCTGAGCGACACGGTGCCGAGCCCCGATGCCCGCCGCGCCGAGCCCGGGGTGGGCGCGCTTGAGCATGCGCGCCACTGCGCGCTGGCGCTGGAGCAGTATTTGAAGGCGCAGCACCGGCAGACGGCGGCGCTGGTGCTGGAGCCGCTGGTGCAATGCGCGGCCGGCATGGGCATGCATGACCCCGAGTACCTGCGCTTGGCGCGCGCATTGTGCGAGCGTTATGAAGTGCATTTGGTGGCCGACGAGATCGCGGTCGGCTTCGGCCGCACGGGCAGCATGTTTGCGCACCAGCAGGCGGGCATCCGGCCCGATTTCATTTGTTTGTCCAAGGGCTTGACTGGCGGTTTCTTGCCGCTGTCGGCGGTGCTGACCACCGACGAGGTGTTCGACGCCTTCTACGACGACGAAACCGCGCGCGGTTTCCTGCACTCGCATTCCTACACCGGCAACCCACTGGCCTGCCGGGCGGCGCTGGCCACGCTCGATCTGTTCGAGCGTGACGACGTGCTGGCGCGCAACCGGGGCACCGCGCAGCGCCTGAACGCGCTGGCGCAGCCGCTGGCATGCCACCGCAAGGTTCTGCGCTCGCGTCACATCGGCATGATCTGGGCCTTCGACGCCGCCACCGACGATCCCACATTCGCGCGCCGCTTCCACGCGGCGGCGCTGAAGCGGGGCGTGCTGCTGCGGCCCATCGGCAACACGCTCTACTTCATGCCGCCCTACGTGATCGACGACGAGGCCAGCCAATGCCTCGTCGAAGGCACCTTGGGCGCGCTCGACGCCTGCGTCTGAGCAAGTGGCTCGCGCAACATGAGCACGGGTCTCGGGGTCTTCGTCGCCGGTACCGATACCGGAGTCGGCAAGACGCTGGTGAGCTGCGCATTGCTGCACCGCCTGCACGGGCAGCACGCCAAGGTCGTGGGCATGAAACCGGTTGCGGCCGGCGCGCAGCGCACCGCGCTCGGGTGGGACAACGACGATGTGCGCGCATTGCGTGCCGCCAGCAGCCTGCGTGTGCCGGGCGAGCTGGACAACCCGTACCTGCTGCCCGAAGCCATCTCACCCCATCTCGCTGCGCGGCGTGCCGGTCAGCGGATCGACATCGCGCTGATTGTCGAACGTTACCGAAGCTTGGCCGCGCTGGGTGATGCGGTGGTGGTGGAAGGGGCGGGTGGCTTTTGCGTGCCCTTGACCGACACCCACACCGGTGCCGATCTGGCGCAGGCGTTGGGGCTGCCGGTCGTGCTGGTAGTGGCGTTGCGCCTGGGCTGCCTGAGCCATGCGCTGCTGACGCAGGAGGCCATCCGCGCGCGCGGTCTCGTGCTGGCCGGCTGGGTCGTCAACCGCATCGACCCCACGATGGCGGCGCAGGAAGAGAACGTCGCCACGCTGCGCTCGCGGCTGCAGGCGCCCTTGCTCGGCGACATCCCGTGGTTGCAGCGACCCCAGGCGGATCGCCTGGAGTTGGGTCTGCCGGACGGGCTGGTGAATCGGCAGGTGCCGGCATGACGCTGCCATTGGCCACAGTGGCCCAGAACGATTTCGAGGCCGGCCTGGCGGCGCTGGACCACACCGGCACGCGCCGCAGTCGGCGCGTGGTGCAGGCCATGGACGGCCCCCGCTTGCAAGTCGACGACCAGTGGTTGTTGTCCTTCAGCAGCAACGACTACCTGGGGCTGTCCCAACATCCCGCGGCGGTCGAAGCGGCACAGCGGGCCGCCGCGCAGTATGGCGTGGGCGCGGGTGCGTCGGCGCTGGTGAACGGGCACAGCGCGGCGCATGAGGCGCTCGAGCGCGAACTGGCCGATTTCGTCGGCCTGCCGCGGGCGCTGTACTTCGGCGCCGGCTACTTGGCCAACGTCGGCGTTGTGCCGGCGCTCGTGGGACGCGGCGACGCGGTGTTTTCGGATGCGCTGAACCACGCCTGCCTGATCGACGGTGCGCGGCTCTCGCGCGCCGCCATCCATGTCTATTCGCACAACGATGTGGTGTCGCTCGATCGGCTGCTTGGGGCATCCACCGCGCGGCGCAAGCTCGTGCTCACCGATGCGGTGTTCAGCATGGACGGCGACATCGCGCCGGTGCCGCAGCTACTGGAATTGTGTGAGCGCCACGACGCATTGTTGCTGATCGACGATGCCCATGGCTTCGGTGTACTGGGTCCGCAAGGGCGCGGCACCGCGGCCCATTTCGGGGTGCGCTCGCAGCGGCTCATCTACATGGCCACCCTTGGCAAAGCCGCGGGCGTCGCCGGGGCCTTCGTGGCCGGCCCGGCCACCGCCGTCGAGTGGCTGTTGCAGCGCAGCCGCACCTACATCTTCGCCACCGCCGCGCCAGCCATGATCGTCGAGGCGGTGCGCGCCAACCTGCGCGTGATCGAAGCGCAGAGCTGGCGGCGCGAGCACCTGGGCCGGCTCATCGAGCAACTGCGTGTCGGCTTGGCGGGGCTTCGTTGGCAGCTGTCGCCGTCGAGCACGGCGATCCAGCCGATCATCGTCGGAGCCAACCAGGCCGTGCTCGAGGCCGCCGCCGCACTGCGCGCGCAAGGCCTGTGGGTTCCGGCGATTCGCCCACCGACGGTGCCGCCGGGCTTGGCGCGACTGCGCATCTCGTTGTCGGCCGCGCACACCCAAGCCGATGTGGCGCAGTTCGTCAAGGCGCTCCAGGCCGTGGCCGCAACCTGATACACAACCAGAATGCGACCGCGCGCAGCGCGCCGACCCACCATTGAAACCCACTTGAAACCGATGCCCATGAACAACCCGACACTTTCCGCCCAACCCATCACCGTGATCCGTCCCGCTGCGCGACCTGCCGGGGCGGCCACGGCCGAGCGTTGGTCGGTCGACGCGGTGCAGGCGCTGTTCGACCTGCCTTTCAGCGACCTGCTGTTCCGCGCCCAGCAGGTGCACCGTGAGCACTTCGACGCCAACGAGGTGCAGCTGTCCACCTTGCTGTCGATCAAGACCGGCGGTTGCCCGGAAGACTGCGCGTACTGCCCGCAGTCGGTGCATTACGACACCGGCGTGGAAGCCAGCAAGTTGATGGAGGTCGATGAGGTGGCTGCCGCGGTGAAGGCCGCGCGCGACCAGGGCGCCACCCGCTTCTGCATGGGTGCCGCGTGGCGCGCGCCCAAGGACCGCGATGTCGAGAAAGTGGCCGAGCTCGTGCGCGTCGTGAAGGACCACGGGCTGGAGGCATGCTGCACGCTCGGCATGCTCAGCGACACCCAGGCGCGCACGCTCAAGGGGGCCGGCCTGGACTATTACAACCACAACCTCGACACCGCGCCCGAAGCCTATGGCCGCGTCATCACGACGCGCGACTACGCCGACCGCCTGAACACGCTGGGCCATGTGCGCGACGCCGGCATCCACGTGTGCAGCGGCGGCATCGTCGGCATGGGCGAGTCGCGCCGCGAGCGAGCCGGCCTGATCGCTCAGTTGGCCAACCTCGAGCCGTACCCGGAGTCGGTGCCGATCAATCACCTCGTGCAGGTCGAGGGCACACCGCTGCACGGGATCGCGCCGCTCGACCCGTTCGAGTTCGTTCGCACCGTTGCGGCGGCCCGCATCACGATGCCGCGCGCGCGCGTGCGCCTGTCGGCGGGGCGCCAGCAGATGGGCGAAGCGGTGCAGGCGCTTTGTTTCCTGGCCGGGGCCAATTCGATCTTCTACGGCGACAAGCTGCTGGTCACCGGCAACCCCGACTGGGCCGCCGACAGGCGCCTGTTCGACACACTCGGCATCGCCGCGTGCTGACAGCCAGCTTCGAGGTCAGATCATGTTCCGAACGCTTCTGAAATCCAAGATCCATCGCGCCACGGTCACCCACTGCGAGCTGCACTACGAGGGCTCGTGTGCGATCGACGACGACCTGCTCGACGCCTGCGACATCCGCGAGAACGAGCAGGTCCACATCTGGAACATCAACAACGGCGAGCGCTTCGTCACCTATGCGATTCGCGCCGAACGCGGCAGCGGCATCGTCTCGTTGAACGGCTCGGCTGCACGGCGCGCTTTGGTGGGCGACCTTGTCATCATCGCGGCGTTCGGCATGGTGTCCGATTCGCAGCCCGAGCCCCATCTGCCGCGCCTGGTGTTCGTCGATGCCGGCAACCGCGCCACCGGGCTCAAGCACCAGGTCGAGGTGCAGGCGGTCGCGAAGTGAGCGAGACGCGCAAGTCCGTCACGCTGCACCGGCTGCGTGCGATGCACGCGGGCGGTGAAAAAATCGCGATGCTGACCTGCTACGACGCCAGCTTCGCGCGGCTGCTCGACGCGGTGGGCGTCGACGTGCTGTTGATCGGCGATTCACTCGGCATGGTGCTTCAAGGCCATGCCAGCACGGTGCCGGCGTCGCTCGACGAGATGGCGTACCACACGCAGTGCGTGGCGCGTGGCAACACGCAAGCGTGGATCGTCGGCGACCTGCCGTTCGGCAGTTACCACGAAAGCACCGATCAGGCGATGCGCAGCGCGGCCCGCCTGATGCAAAGCGGCGCGCACATGGTGAAGCTCGAAGGCGGCGGCTGGACGGTGGACACAGTGCGTTTTCTGGTCGAGCGCGGCATTCCGGTGTGCGCGCACCTCGGGCTGACACCGCAGTCGGTGCATGCGCTCGGTGGCTACCGCGTGCAGGGGCGGGACGCACAAGCCGCCGACACCTTGCGCCGCCATGCCCATGCGCTGGCCGACGCCGGTGCCTCGATGCTGGTGATCGAGCTGATTCCGAGTGCGCTCGCCACCGAGCTCACGCAGGCCCTGCCGATCCCCGTGATCGGCATCGGTGCCGGCCCCGGCTGCAGCGGCCAGGTGCTGGTGCTGCACGACATGCTCGGCATCACCTCAGGCCGGCTGCCGCGCTTCGTGCGCAACTTCATGGAAGGTGGCGGCAGCATCGAGGATGCCGTGCGCCGCTACGTCGCCGCCGTGCGCGACGGCAGCTTTCCCGTCGAGTCGATCCACACCTACTGAACCCGTTCCACCATGCGCGTCATCCACACCATTGCCGAACTGCGCCAGGCGCTGGCCGGCACCACCCGCACCACCCTCGTGCCCACCATGGGCAACCTGCACGCCGGCCACCTGTCGCTGATCGAGTGCGCGAAGGAAGCCGGCGGCCCGGTGGTGGCGAGCATCTTCGTCAACCGGCTCCAGTTCGCACCGCACGAAGACTTCGACACCTACCCGCGCACGCTGGAGCGCGACTGCGAGATGCTGCGCGCCGCGGGCTGCAACTTCGTGTTCGCACCGAACGAGGCCGAGCTGTACCCGGAGCCGCAGGCCTACAAGGTGCAGCCGCCCGGCGCGCTCGCCGACATCCTCGAGGGCCATTTCCGCCCCGGCTTCTTTACCGGCGTGTGCACCGTGGTGCTCAAGCTCTTCAATTGCGTGCAGCCCCGTGTGGCGGTTTTCGGCAAGAAGGACTACCAGCAGCTGATGGTGATCCGCCAGATGGTGCGGCAGCTCGCACTGCCGATCGACATCGTTGCGGGTGAGACGACCCGCGCCGAAGACGGCCTGGCACTGTCGTCGCGCAACGGCTACCTCGATGTCACGCGGCGGGTCGAGGCGGTCACGCTGTCGCGCGAACTCAAGGGCATTGCAGCGGCGCTGCGCAGCGGCCGGCGCGATTTGGCGGCGCTGGAAGACGCGGCGATGCAATCGCTCACCGCCCGTGGCTGGTCGCCCGACTACGTGGCAATCCGGCGCCGCAGCGATCTGGCGGCGCCATCGAGCGGCGAGGCGCTCGTTGTGGTGGCGGCGGCGAAACTCGGCACAACACGCCTGATCGACAACCTCGAACTCGACGCGGCAAGTTAGGCGATGCCCGACAGCGCTGCCCTGCCCATCGTCATCGTCGGTGCCGGCCTGGCCGGGCTGTGCACGGCCCTGCATCTGGCCGACCAGCGCCGCGTGATCGTGCTCGCCAAGCGCGGCCTGCACGAAGGCGCGACGGCGTGGGCGCAAGGCGGCATCGTCGGCGTGCTGGGCGCCGACGACAGCGTGGCTGCGCACGTGCGCGACACGCAGGAGGCCGGTGCCGGCCTCGTCGACGAACACAGCGCGCGCTTCATCTCGCAGAACAGCGCCACCGCCGTCGAGTGGCTGATGCAGCAAGGCGTGCTCTTCACCGACGATGCGGCCGGCCCGCTCGGCCTGCACCTCACGCGCGAGGGTGGCCACGGCGTGCGGCGCATCGCGCACGCGGCCGACGCGACCGGCAAGGCGATCCACAGCGCCCTGCTCGCACGCGCCGCGGCGCACCCGAACATCGAGCTGCGCGAACACACGATGGCCGTCGACCTGATCACCTCGCGCCACCTGAAGCGCGCGCCGGCGCAGCGCTGTTACGGCGTCTACGCGCTCGACATCGCCCAAGGCCGCGTCGAAACACTCGCCGCCAGCGCGGTGGTGCTGGCCACTGGCGGCATCGGCAAGGTCTACCGCTACACCACCAACCCCGACACCGCCACCGGCGACGGCATCGCGATGGCTTGGCGCGCCGGCTGCCGGGTGGCGAACATGGAGTTCATCCAGTTCCACCCCACCTGCCTGTACCACTCGCAGGAACGCAGCTTCCTGATCACCGAAGCGTTGCGCGGCGAGGGTGCGATTCTGCGCCTGCCCGATGCACCCGCCGGCGATCCCGCCGGGGGCACACGGTTCATGCCGAACCACGACGAGCGCGCCGAGCTTGCCCCGCGCGACATCGTGGCCCGCGCGATCGACTTCGAGATGAAAAAACACGGCTTCGACTGCGTGCTGCTCGACGCCACGCACCTGGGCGAAGCCTTCCTGAAAGCGCACTTCCCGACCATCCACGCGCGTTGCCTGCAACTCGGCATCGACATCGCGCGCCAGCCCATTCCCGTGGTCCCGGCCGCGCACTACACCTGCGGCGGCATCGTCACCGACCTCGATGGCCGTGCCGACCTGTCAGGCCTGTATGCGGTCGGCGAAGCCGGCTACACCGGGCTGCACGGCGCGAACCGGCTCGCCAGCAACTCGCTGCTGGAATGCGTCGTGATGGGCCGCACCTGCGCCGAGCACATCGTGTGTCAGGCGCAGAGCGCGGGGCCGTCGGCGCCGGACTGGGACGAAAGCCAGGTCGAGGACGCCGACGAGCAGGTCGTGATCTCGCACAACTGGGACGAGCTGCGCCTGCTGATGTGGAACTACGTCGGCATCGTGCGCACCACGCGCCGGCTCGAGCGCGCGCTGCACCGCATCGCGCTGCTGCGCGGCGAGATCGACGAGTACTACGCCAATTTCCGTGTCAACCGCGACCTGCTGGAATTGCGCAATCTGGTCGACTGCGCCGAGCTGGTCGTGCGCTCGGCGCTGATGCGCCACGAGAGCCGCGGCCTGCACTACAGCCGCGACTTTCCGAACCCGCTGCCGGTGAGTTTCCCGACCGTGCTGACGCGGCCGGCGCGCAGCGAGGCGCAGGGCCATGCCGATGGCCCGCCGAGGGTGGAGGTTTGAGTTGCACGCTCGCGTCCAAGCGCTGAGTTGCGCCGGGATACTGTTCGCCAATCGTTCGCCGACAGGCGGCGACTCCTGCTGATCCCGGTCTGCGCTTGCGCTGTTCGGGGCCTTCGTCGGCGGCCCCGTATCATCCTCGGCAAGGAGCAAATAGTGTCACGGGTTTCAATGAGTTTGGCGGTCGATACGCGAACCAGGATCGCCGTGATGGGCGCGGGCGCCGTCGGCTGCTATTACGGCGGGATGCTTGCGAGTGCCGGCCACGACGTGGTGCTGATTGGTCGTTCGGAGCACGTCCGGGCGATCGAGCGGGACGGGCTTCGGCTCGAAGCGCACGGTTGGGACGAGCGGGTGCATCTTTCCGCCAGTACGCAGGCGAGCGCCGTCAGCGGGGCGAAGCTGGTCCTGTTCTGCGTGAAGTCGACCGACACCGAACCCCCAGCGGCCCAGATGCGCACGCACCTCGCACCCGACGCGGTGATCCTCACGCTGCAGAACGGCGTTGACAACGCACAGCGATTGCGCGCTCTGCTTCCTCAAGTCGTGGCGACTGCGGTGGTCTATGTCGCAACCGAGATGGCCGGCCCCGGTCACGTCAGGCATCACGGCCGCGGCGAACTGGTCATCGAGCGGTTCAGCGGCAGCAATGCCGTGCAACAGATTCTGATCGAAGCAGGCGTGCCGACCGAGATTTCCGACAACGTTCGTGGGGCGCTCTGGACCAAGCTGATCCTGAACTGTGCGTACAACGCGCTCTCGGCAGTCGCGCGGCTTCCCTATGGCCCACTGGTACAGGGCGAAGGCGTGAGCGAGGTGATGCGTGACGTGGTGGCGGAGTGTCTGGCCGTCGCGCGGGCCGACGGGGTTCAGATCACGAGCGACGTCGATGCGGCCGTAACCCAACTCGCGCGGACCATGCCAGCCCAGTACTCCTCGACGTCGCAGGATCTCGCGCGCGGAAAGCGCAGCGAGATCGATCATCTCAACGGCTTTGTCGTACGTCGAGGCGAAGCGCTTGGCGTTGCGACGCCGGTCAACCGCGTGCTGCATGCGTTGGTGAAGTTGCTGGAGAGCAGCAGGCCCGCGATGTGCGCTGCTCGGGGGCCGATGGGACGTTCGACACTGTCCGCTGCGGTGTCGTCGAACGACTCAATGGCCGCTCATTCGACCCCGCCCGACACCCGCATCGAGTAGTCCACCGCCCGAACGTCCTTCGTCAGCTTGCCGACCGAAATGCGGTCGACGCCAGTGGCGGCGATGCTGCGCAGTTGCGCAAGCGTGACGCCACCCGAGGCTTCAAGCACGGCGCGACCTGCCGTGACGGCCACCGCCTCGCGCATCGCCGTCTCACTGAAGTTGTCGAGCAACACGCTCGTTGCTCCGGCGGCGAGCGCTTCGCCCAACTGGCCCAGCGTCTCGACCTCGCACTGGATCTCCACGCCCGACTGCAGTGCGAACGCACTCGCCAGCGCTGCCGCCACGCCGCCGGCCGCGGCGATGTGGTTTTCCTTGATCAGCATGCCGTGCCACAGCGCGAGCCGCTGGTTCCGCCCACCGCCCACCCGCACCGCGTACTTCTGGGCCAGGCGCAGGCCGGGCACGGTCTTGCGCGTGTCGAGCACGGCGCAGCCGGTCGGCTTCGGCGACGCGCCTTCGATCGCGCGCACGTGCTCGCGCGTGGTCGTGGCGGTGGCCGAGAGCAATTGCAGGAAGTTGAGCGCAGGCCGTTCGGCTGATAGCAGGGCGCGCGCATCGGCTTCGATCTCGCAAACCAGGGCATCGGCTGCGAGGTCAGCCCCTTCGTCGAAGAGCCAGACGATGCGCGCTGTCGCATCGAGTGCGTGTACGCAACCGTCGAACCAGTCGCGCCCCGCCAGCACCGCGTTCTCGCGCACCTTCACCGTGGCGCGCACGCGGCGGCCGGTGGGGATCAGGCGGCCGGCCCAGTCGCCGGTGCCGAGGTCTTCGCGCAGCGCGTCGCGGATGTTGCGCTCGCGCGCCTGTTCCAGCGTTTCGTTGTGCTCGAACATGTCAGGCGGCGCCGAGGTGCGGGACGTGTGCCAACGGTTTGCCGGCCGGATGCGCCGCCACGAAGTCGAGCATGCGTTCGATGCAGCCCAGCGCCTGGCCGCGCACCGGCTCGGGCACGCTGATCTCGCCGCGGCCTTGCACCAGACAGTCGAGCACACCCTGCAGTTCGTTCATCGCCATCCACGGGCAGTGCGCGCAGCTCTTGCAGGTGGCGCTCTGGCCGGCGGTGGGCGCTTCCAGCAGTGTCTTGCCGGGGGCCAACTGGCGCATGCGGTGCAGGATGCCGTTGTCGGTGGCCACGATGTAGGCCGGCGCCTTGCCAAGCGCCACCGCGTTGAGCAGCTGTGTGGTCGAGCCCACCACATCGGCCTGCGCCACTACGCTGGCGGGCGACTCCGGGTGCACCAACACCAGCGCCTGCGGGTGCTCGCGGCGCATCAGCTCCAGCTCCAGGCCCTTGAACTCGTCGTGCACGATGCAGGCGCCGTCCCAGAGCAGCATGTCGGCGCCGGTTTCCTGCTGGATGTAGTGGCCGAGGTGGCGGTCGGGCGCCCACAGGATCTTCTGCCCCAGGCCCTGCAGGTGGCGCACGATGGCCACTGCGCACGAGCTCGTCACCATCCAGTCGGCACGCGCTTTCACGGCCGCGCTGGTGTTGGCGTAGACGACGACGCTGCGCTCGGGGTGGGCGTCGCAGAACGCCGCGAACTCGTCGGGCGGGCAGCCCAGGTCGAGCGAGCAGGTCGCTTCCAGGTCGGGCATCAGCACCCGTTTGTGCGGCGACAGAATCTTCGCCGTCTCGCCCATGAAACGCACGCCGGCCACGACCAGCGTCTTGGCCGCGTGGTCGCGGCCGAAACGCGCCATTTCGAGCGAATCGGCAACGCAACCGCCGGTCTCCTGCGCCAGGTCCTGCAGATCGCCGTCGACGTAGTAGTGAGCCACCAGCACCGCGTTGCGCGCCCGCAGCTCGTGCGCGATCTGCTGTTTAAGATCGTGCTGAGTGGAGATCAGGGATGAGTCCTGAACGAGGTCACCTCCGGCTGCGGCACTGCCGCGAGCAGGCGCAGGGCGCCCGTTGAACCCACTGGAAAGAACGGCCATGTCGTCGCGACGTGTTCCGACCGGGTCAGGATGACGCGCGGTTGAGCGCGAATTGGAATTTCTCAACAGAGTTCCCCATCAAAATCAGCCGCAGCTCACGCGGTCTCGCCCGACATTCTTCGATTCATACAACGCTGCGTTGGCGCGGCAGATGAGCGCCCGGTTGAGCGCGGTCTGTGGCGGCAGGATCGCGAATTCCCCGCCGCCGTATCTTGTCACCGCATGCGGGGCGTTCGCCACCGAGTTACGCATGATCTCGCCCACCGCCCGGATCACGCGGATCCCCCCACATGGCCATGGGTGTCGCCCGAATTCTTGACTTCAGCCGTCCCAGCCCAGATCTCGTTCAGCCGCGGCGAGAGTGTCTGGACATCTCGCGATTCCAAGGCTGCCGAAAACCCGATGAGGTGTACTCCGTGGATGCCCGCACGCTTGCCGATTTGCGACGCAGATTGCTCCACGCCCGATAGCCAAGTTTGCAGTTCGCCGCTGATGCGCTCCGTCGTCTCCTCGTCGCCAGCAGCGGCCTGATTCTTGTCCAAGCTCAGCACGGTTGCGTCATCATTGGCTCCGAATCGCCCGTCAACTGATCGATTGCCGTGTTCAGCTGGGATTGATCCCGGCGGCGTACCCGTGCCAAAGCGTGAACGTGACTGAAGCAGCGTCGGTCCCGTGAGCCCGTGTGCCAGACGCGGCAATTCGGCACTTCGAGCTCTCGGCTCGATATTTCGCAAGGATGCACATTCAGCGGCTTAACAATCGCTGGCGCAGTGTACTTTGACAGCATTTCAATTCGGCCAGTGATGTTGCTTCATCGACGCTCGTGAACGTTGTCGTCCGGGGTCCGGAGGCGATCGCGCGCAGTGAACGTCAGAACCTTGACGGCGACTGTCATTCAAGCTTTGATGTGTCGGGTTGCGTTGCCGCATTGCGTGCAATCCATCATCGACCCGTCCGACAACCCGAAGCGGTACGTGAGTTGATCGTTGCACAAGGCGTGCTCTTCACCCGGGGCGGTTTCGGTTGGTAATCCACCTGCCGGTGAACAACGGGCAAAGCCGATGCTTCTTCGATGCAAGCGAACGCGCTATCCCACGTTCGGGGGAACCACCTGGGGGTGACTCTCTTACCCCGCCACGTGGCGATTGTTCGGGCCTCAGGCCGTCCGCACGATGGATGGACCTGGGCAGCATCAATGACTTTCGAACAATCTTCCGTTGGCCATGGCGTGCGCTGTCCACTTTGCGGCACTCGGCGTCGAAAGCCACCTTCAATCAGGATGATTTTCGTTGGCTTTCATTTGCCTGTGCGTGAAGGCGTCCATGCTGCACGGTCGATCGAGATGCTGAAAGGTGTCATCGACGGCCGTACTTACGATTCGGTTGCAGCCGACTTCGGCATCACTCGCACCGCGGTCGAACGTCGGGTCAAAGGCATCGCCACTCGACTGAGTGCCGAGGTCGGTGTCCCGGGACTCAACGAGGGTGGGGCCGCATTTGTCCGCCGTTTGCGCCTCAAGCGTGACGCCATCCTGGCAGCGCTCCAACGATTCGACCCGCAAACATCCCGCGACGCCGGGCCGGCACGAGTTGTGTCGGCCGAGGAGATCGATCGGGCTGTGCATCGAATCCGGGGACGGAGCGCGCAGCCGGCGCGGGACGTCGCACTGTTTTACGTGCTGTCCGCGACCGGCGCGAGGCCGCTGGAGATTGCGCGCATTGAGGTGGGTGACTACCTTCATGCCGACGGCAACGTGCGGCGGGAATCCGAGTTGCGCGCCGAAGCGGCGATCACCGGGCGGTCTCGACCGCTCTTCTTCGCCAGCAGCAAACTCGATGACGCGCTGACTGCATACCTGAGTGTTCGGATCGAAAGCCGGCAGGGGCTGGGGCCGACATCCGCGTTCCGCGGTCTCGACCCCAAAAGTCGGCTGTTCCTGACTGCGACGGGCAACGGTTTCCAGATCACGCCTTACGGAGAGGTGGGGCCGCATCGTTTCGTGTGTCGGCCCATCCTGGAGACCTATCGCAAGCTGTTTCGGTATGCCGACGTCGAGGGCGCGACCGCGCTCTCCGTGCGGCACACGGTGGTGGCCCACCTCTACGAACGCGGCGCCGACGAGGAGCAGGTCGGCCTGGTGCTGGGCATCAGCGACCGCAGTGCGGTGCGCGGATCGTTCCCGCGTCCCGGCCGACGATGGCGCGGCTGGTGAACGAACTGATCTGACCCAAACATCGAATGTCGAACGTCGAACGTCGAACGTCGAATCGAGATGTATGTCTCCCGCCTACGGCACTTCGTCGTCAAGCGCATGCCGGCGGGCCACCGGCACCACCCCGGCTGCCCCTCCTACGAGCCGGACCCGGCACTGTCAGGCTTGGGTGAACTGGTGGGTGACGCGGTTCGCGAGTCCGACGTCGGCGCCATCGAACTGTCCGTGGACTTCCCTTGGACGCGATCCCCTGGCCACAGTGGGTCACGCTCGGGCGTCGACTTCCCCGGCGATGTGGATGTGGCACGCCATCGCATCAGCTTGCGTGGCCTGATCCACTTCCTGTTCGAGCGCGCAGGGTTCAACCGGTGGACGCCTGCGATGGAGGGCAAGCGCAACCAGGGCGTGCGCCGCAAATACCTGACCGCGGCCGCTCACGAGGTGATTGCGAAAGGCGTTCCACTGACGGAGCGACTGTACGTGCCAGAGCCGTTCAACGAGGCCTCCCACCCGGCGGTGGCCCGGCGTCGCCGTGTGAAGCTCGACATCCTGCGACCCGTCGAAGGCCGTAGTCCTCTGGCGATCGTTCTCGGAGAGTTCAAGGCCGTCGAGTCCACCTCCTCGGGCCACCGAGTCTGGATTCGCCACATGCCCGATGCGCCTCTGCTGGTGGACACCAAGACATGGAAGCGGATCGAGAAGGTGTTTGCTCCATTGTTCGAGTCGCGAGGCGCAGACAAGGGATGCCGGGTGCACCTCGTGATGGCCGCGCTGATCCGCGCGCGCCGAGAGCACACCTACGAGATCGACGCGGCCAGCCTGGTGCTGACCAACGGGCACTGGATTCCGCTGGAGGGCGTGCACGAACTGCCGCTGGTGCAGTCGCTGATCGCGCAACGGCGGCGTTTCGTCTAGCCCCTGCGGTATGACGCGCAGCGTGCAGCGCGGTTTCCGAGCGCGCTGTTACTGGACGTGGGCGAAGCGCCGGTGCCCCTGCGAGTCTTCAGCCCCTTCGTGACCGGCAGGGACCGCGAGATCAAGGAAGCCGCCCTGCGTGCTTGCGATCACCTGGGTCCGGCCCGCGGACACATCCGTCATGCCGGCGCTGCCGCTTGCAACCCGATGATTCGCGCCCTTGACGCGGTCCGTTCGCGCGAGAGCATGTTTTGTCGAGATGTCTCGACACGCATGAGGGAGCGCAATCATGGTAAACGCCATCGTGACAATCCACGGCGGGCCGATGGCCCCCGCCACGTTGCTGGGCCAGTCGGCGGCTCGCATCCCCACGGCCGGCAAGATCAGGGCAGGCATCAAGGTGCTGTCGCGCGCCGCAGCCGAACAACCGCGCGCCCGCGAAATCTACGACCAGGGCGTGACCGCTGGCGAGTCCTTCGACCAGATCGAGAAGTCACTGGCCGATGCATTGCCAAACCTGAAGACGCCGCTGATCCCGCGCAACGTGGCTTGGTTCACGGTGCGCGGTCAGGACTTCGCGAACCCGGCGCTGGCGGCGCAACTGCTGGACGCACACGGCGAGGACCGGGGTGAGGGCCGTCGGCTGTATCGCTTCCCGGTGGTCTTCCCTTCGGACCACTGGCAGACCGTGATGCCGCACGAACTGGCCGCTTGGGGTGCCAACGAGAAGCGCTTCTGGTCGGAGTACTCGGCCGATGGTCACGTGCGGCACTGCCGCTGCCACGCGCCGGTGCCGCTGGTCGACAACGGCAAGCGCGCCATCCGGTTGTTCGGCGGCCGCAAGACGATGCTTCGGCAGGAAAACGGAGGCGTGTGCGAGCCTGAAACCTGCCTCGAGTACCAGACGAAGCAGTGCAATCTAAGCGGTCGTTTCCTGTTCTTCGTGCCTGGCATCCGCTCGATCAGCGCCTTCGAGCTGCACACCAACAGCTTCTACGCGATGAACGCCGCGATCCAGAAGTTCGAGACGATCGGCTTCCTGCGCGGCGGACGAATCTCCGGCTTCCTCGACCGACAGCGCACG
>JAZJZJ010000179.1:33303-37090 GCA_040389925.1 Pseudomonadota bacterium | reverse complement strand
GCGGCCGAGCAGCTGGATCGCGCGCACCGTCGCGGCGACGACGGTCTGCGCGCCGAGCCGCTTCAGGATGCCGCTCTCGGCATCGTTCTCGGGCAGGAACTTCTTCGACAACGCGATCGCGCTCGCCGACAGGTTCGCGAGCATCTTGTGCGGGCCACCCGAGGCCGAGTCGAAGTCGGCCTTGCCCAATTGATCGGCGGTCAGCGCGATCGCGGTTTCGGCATCGGGCACGCGCAGCAGCGCTTCGGCCAAGCGCATCAGCGCCAAGCCCTCGGCGCTGGAGATCGGGTACTCCTGCAGCAGCGATTCCATGGCCCAGAACGGCGCCGGGTTGTCGCGCACCGACTGCACCCACGGCCGCGCCGTGCGCACCGCGGCGGGCCAGTCGACCTCGCCCTGCATCGATTGCAACAGCGCCGCGAGCACCGCGAACTCGTCGCGGTACGGCTGCGGCAGGCGAGCGGAGGCGGGTGGGGCGCTGAACATGGATGACCTCGTGGGCTGCTTGGCTGGATTGATCGCTAGGTTATGGGTTTGCCATCAGGATTAATCTCCGAAGCGTGGCCTCTCGCCGGAGAATAATCCGGCATGAGCATCGAAGACCTGTCGCCGTTCGCGCTCGACCGCACCGACGCCCGAATTCTGCGCGTGCTGCAGTCCGATGGCCGGATCTCGAACCTGAAGCTGGCCGAGGCCGTTCACCTGTCGCCGACCGCAGTGCTCGAACGCGTCAAGCGCCTGACTCGCGACGGCTTCATCCTCGGCTACGAGGCGCGGCTGAACCCCGACAAGCTCGGTGCCGGGCTGCTGGTGTTCATCGAGGTCGTGCTCGACCGCACCACGCACGACGCGATGAACATCTTCAAGGCGGCGGTGCAGGTGCGGCCCGAAATCCTCGAATGCCATCTCGTCGCGGGCGGCTTCGACTACCTGATCAAGACGCGCGTGGCCGACATGCAGGCCTACCGCGGCTTCGTCGGCTCGGTGATCTGGGCGCTGCCGGGCGTGCGCGAGACGCGCACCTACGCGGTGATGGAAGAGGTCAAGAACACGACAATGCTGCCGATTTGACGGTGCATCCATCATCATGGAGAATGATTCCATCATGGTGGAATCAATCGCGCAAGGCGACATCAACCAGCGCATCGCGCGGCGCGTCGCCGCGCTGCGCGCTGAACGCGAGCTGTCGCTCGATGCGCTGGCGGCGCGCAGCGGCGTCAGCCGATCGACGCTGTCGCTGATCGAGCGCGGCGAGACGAGCGCGACAGCCGTGATTTTGGAGAAGGTTGCCGGCGGGCTCGGCGTGGCGCTGGCGGCGTTGTTCGAGGTCGCGCGCGACGCGCCCGGCCCGTTGCTGCGGCGGGCCGAGCAGACCGAGTGGCGCGACCCGGCCTCGGGTTATCTGCGGCGCAACGTCTCGCCGCCCGATCACCCATCGCCGCTGCACCTGGTCGAGGTCGAGTTCCCGGCCGGCCAGCGCGTCGTGCTCGAAGGCGCGAGCCCCGAGGCGACGATCAGCCAGCAGGTCTGGCTGCTGGCCGGGACGATGCAGCTGACCCACGGCGGCGCGACCTGGCGGCTCGACGCGGGCGACTGCCTGGCGATGCAGATCGCCGGGCCGGTCGAATTTCGCAACCCGACGCGAGCGCCGGCGCGCTACCTGGTCGCGATCGCCAACGAGGCGCCGCGTCGACCCCAGCTTCGGCAGGCATCCCGATGAAGATCGAGCTCGACGACCTGTGTCGCCCCGCGATTCACGCGCTGCTGGAAGAGCACTTGCGCAGCATGCACGCGCTCGGGCCGCCCGAGAGCGTCCATGCGCTCGACCTCGAGAAGCTGCGCGCGCCCGGCATCACGTTCTGGTCGGCGTGGGCAGATGGGGAGCTGCTGGGCTGCGGCGCGTTGTCGGAGCTGAGCCCGACGCACGGCGAGATCAAGTCGATGCGCACCCCC
Organism: Pseudomonadota bacterium; assembly: GCA_040389925.1. Taxonomy (GTDB): domain Bacteria; phylum Pseudomonadota; class Gammaproteobacteria; order Burkholderiales; family Burkholderiaceae_C; genus LMDS01. The sequence continues at coordinate 35,137 of JAZJZJ010000179.1, read as the reverse complement.
GAGGCGCGACGCCGCACCGGCGCCGGGCGGGCGCTGCTGCTCCACATCATCGAGGTCGCCCGCGCCCGCGGCTACGAACGGCTGAGCCTGGAAACCGGCTCGGTCGCCGCCTTCGAGCCGGCGCATCGCCTGTACGAAAGCGCCGGCTTCACGCGCACCGGGCCGTTCGGCGCCTATGTCGAAGACCCGAACAGCGTCTTCATGACGCTGGCGCTGCACACGGGCTGAGCGCTGGCGGCTCAGCGTGCGCCGAAGATCGCGCTGCCGACGCGCACGATCGTCGCGCCTTCGGCGATCGCAGCGTCGAGGTCGGCGCTCATTCCGATCGACAGCGTGTCGAGCGCCGCGAGCCCGCCTGCCCGAAGCTGCGTGAGCAGCTCGCGCAGCGCGCGGTGCGGCGCGCGCTGCGCGTCGAAGTCAGCGGCCGGCTCCGGGATCGCCATCAACCCGCGCAGCGTGACCCGCGGCAAGGCGGCCACCGCATGGGCCACCTCGGCCACCTCGTCGACGCGCAAGCCGCTCTTGCTCGACTCGCCGCTGATGTTGACCTGCAGGCAGATCTGCAGCGGTGCCAGGTGCGCCGGGCGCTGTTCGCTCAGGCGCTGCGCGATCTTCAGCCGGTCGACCGAGTGAACCCAGTCGAAGTGCGCGGCGACGACGCGCGTCTTGTTCGACTGCAGCGGGCCGATCAGGTGCCATTCGAGCGCCGTGCCGGACGCGCTGCGCGCATCGCTCAACGCGGCGATCTTCTCGACGCCTTCGAGCACGTAGTTTTCGCCGAATCGGTGTTCCCCTGCCGCCACAGCCTCGCGCACCGCATCGGGGCCGAAGGTCTTGCTGACGACCAGCAGCGTGACGCTTTGCACGGGCCGGCCGGCCAGCGCGCAGGCCCGCGCAATGCGCTCGTGCACTTGTTGTAGGTTGTTTGCGATCATCGCCATAATGCGCCGAGTATCCCGCAGCGTCCGTGAGCGTCGCGGGGCGCGTTGCAGCCCGACGCCAACCCACCCAAGAGCCCATGGACATCACCCAACTGCTGGCGTTTTCGGTCAAGAACAAGGCGTCCGACCTGCACCTGTCGGCTGGCCTGCCGCCGATGATCCGGGTGCACGGCGACGTGCGGCGCATCAATGTCGATCCGCTCGACCACAAGTCGGTCCACAGCATGGTGTACGACATCATGAACGACTCGCAGCGCAAGGCCTACGAAGAGACGCTGGAGTGCGACTTCTCGTTCGAGATCCAGGGCCTGGCGCGGTTTCGCGTCAATGCGTTCAATCAGAACCGCGGCGCAGGCGCCGTGTTCCGGACGATTCCGTCGAAGATCCTGACGCTGGAGCAACTCAACGCGCCGAAGATCTTCGCCGAACTGTCGCTCAAGCCGCGCGGCCTCGTGCTCGTGACCGGCCCGACCGGCTCGGGCAAGTCGACCACGCTGGCCGCGATGGTCAATCACCTGAACGAGAACGAGTTCGGCCACGTGCTGACCGTCGAGGACCCGATCGAGTTCGTGCACGAATCGAAGAAGTGCCTGATCAACCAGCGCGAAGTCGGCCCGCACACGCTGAGCTTCAACAACGCGCTGCGCAGCGCGCTGCGCGAAGACCCGGACGCGATCCTCGTCGGCGAGTTGCGCGACCTGGAAACGATCCGCTTGGCGCTGACCGCTGCCGAGACCGGCCACCTCGTGTTCGGCACGCTGCACACCTCGAGTGCCGCCAAGACCGTCGACCGCGTGGTCGACGTGTTTCCTGCGGCCGAGAAGGAGATGGTGCGCGCGATGCTGTCGGAGTCGCTGATCGGCGTGATCTCGCAGACGCTGTGCAAGACCAAG
>JAZJZJ010000179.1:0-33293 GCA_040389925.1 Pseudomonadota bacterium | reverse complement strand
CGCGCAGATGTACTCGTCGATCCAGACCGGCAACGCGATGGGCATGCAGACGCTCGACCAGAACCTCACCGAGCTGGTGCGGCGCAACGTCGTCACGCCGGCCGAGGCGCGCGGCAAGGCCAAGTTCCCCGAGAATTTCCCGGGCTGAAGGAACGCACATGGAACGCGACCAAGCATCGAAATTCGTCAACGACCTGCTGCGACTGATGGTGTCGCGCAACGGTTCCGATCTGTTTCTCACCGCTGACTTTCCGCCCGCGATCAAGGTCGACGGCAAGGTCACGAAGGTCTCGCCGCAACCGCTGACCGGCCAGCACACGCTGGCGCTGACGCGCTCGGTGATGAACGACAAGCAGGCCGCCGAGTTCGAGCGCACCAAGGAGTGCAACTTCGCGGTCGCCCCGCAGGGCATCGGCCGGTTCCGGGTCAACGCCTTCGTGCAGCAAGGCAGCGTCGGCATGGTGATGCGGACGATCCCGCAGGTCATCCCGACGATCGACAGCCTGAACCTGCCGCAGGTGCTGAAAGACGTGGCGATCACCAAGCGCGGGCTCGTGATCTTCGTCGGCGCCACCGGCTCGGGCAAGAGCACCTCGCTCGCGGCGATGGTCGACTACCGCAACGAGAACTCGTTCGGTCACATCATCACGATCGAGGACCCCGTCGAGTTCGTGCACCCGCACAAGAACTGCATCATCACGCAGCGCGAGGTCGGCATCGACACCGACGGTTGGGAGTCGGCGCTGAAGAACACGCTGCGCCAGGCGCCCGACGTCATCCTGATGGGTGAGATCCGCGACCGCGAGACGATGGAGCACGCGGTCGCGTTCGCCGAAACCGGTCACCTGTGCCTGGCCACCTTGCACGCGAACAGCGCGAACCAGGCGCTCGACCGGATCATCAACTTCTTCCCCGAAGAGCGGCGCGCGCAGCTGCTGATGGACCTGTCGCTGAACCTGAAGGGGCTGGTGTCGCAGCGCCTGATGCCGCGCCAGGAAGGGCGCGGGCGCGTCGCCGCGGTCGAGATCATGCTGAACACGCCGCTGGTGTCCGACCTGATCTTCAAGGGCGAGGTGTCCGAGATCAAGGAGATCATGAAACGCTCGCGCGAGCTCGGCATGCAGACCTTCGACCAGGCGCTGTTCGATCTCTACGAAGGCCAGGCGATCACCTACGAAGATGCGTTGCGCAACGCCGACTCGGTCAACGACCTGCGGCTGCAGATCAAGCTGCACAGCCAGCGCGCACGCAGCAGCGATTTGTCGGCGGGCACCGAACACCTGACGATCGTGTAACGCTTCGCAGGAGACGATGGCGGGGTCGGCGTTGCCGACCCTTTCTGTTTTTTTGGATGGACTCGATTCGATGAGCAAGACCTACGACCCGACGCCCGCGAAGCACGTCGCCTTTCTCGGCCTTGGCGTGATGGGCTACCCGATGGCCGGCCACTTGGCTGGTGCGGGCCACCACGTGACCGTCTACAACCGCTCGCCGGCCCGGGCCGCGCAATGGGTCGCCGAACACGGCCACACGAGCGCCGCGACGCCGCGCGATGCGGCGGCGAATGCCGACATCGTGTTCTGCTGCGTTGGCAACGACGACGATCTGCGCTCGGTCGTGCTCGGCGACCAAGGTGCACTCAAGGGCATGAAGCCGGGCGCGATCTTCGTCGATCACACGACGGCCTCGGCCGAGGTCGCACGCGAACTCGGCGCCGCGGCGCAGCCGCTCGGCCTGCAGTTCATCGACGCGCCGGTGTCGGGCGGCAATCTCGGCGCGATCAACGGCACGTTGACCGTGATGTGCGGCGGCGATGCCGCTGCGTTCGAGGCGATCCGGCCGGTCGCGATGGCGTTCTCGAAGGCCGTCACGCTGCTCGGCGCGAGCGGCGCCGGCCAACTCGCAAAGATGGTCAACCAGATCGCGATCGCGGGCCTGGTGCAGGGCTTGGCCGAGGCGATCGCGTTCGGCGAGAAGGCCGGCCTCGACATGAAGGCCGTGCTCGGCGTGATCGGCAAAGGCGCGGCGCAGAGCTGGCAGATGGACAACCGCGGCCCGACGATGGTCGACGACAGTTTCGACTTCGGCTTCGCGGTCGACTGGATGCGCAAGGATCTGGGGCTCGTGCTCGACGAGGCCAGGCGCAACGGCGCGCGCCTGCCGGTCACGGCGCTGGTCGATCAGTTCTATGCCGACATCCAGGCGCAGGGCGGCCATCGGCTCGATACGTCGAGCCTGGTGAAACGCTTGCGCTGAGAGGCCGCGCTCGCGCGGCCCGCGGCGATCAGGGCTTGTTCGTGGCCGGTGCGGCCGCCGGCTTGGGCTGCAGATCGGCGAGTTCGGCCTCGCTGACCACCTCGAACACGCGCACCACTTTTTGCACGCCGCTGACGCCGCGTGCGATGTCGGAGGCGCGATTCGCTTCGCGCTCGGTCACGCGGCCCATCAGGTAGACGACACCACGCTCGGTGACGACCTTGTAGGCGTTGACCTGCACGTCCTTCGCGTCGACGAAACTGGCCTTGACCTTGCTCGTCAGCAGCGTGTCGTTCGAGCGGTTGCCGAACGACGCCGCGCTGCCGATCGCGACCTCGTTGACGACCGACTTGACGTTCTCGATCGCGCTCACCGCCCGTTCGACCGCCGCCTTGTCGGCCTCGTTCGTGACGGCGCCGGTGAGCAGCACGACGCGGTTGTAGCTGGTCGTGCTGACGTTGCCGCGGTCGCCGAGGAGGTCGTTGATGCGCTTGGTGGCTTTGAGCTCGATCGCCTGGTCGTCGACCTGGGTGCCGGAGGTGCGGCGGTCGGTCACGACCATCGAACTGCCCATGATCGCGCCGCCGAGCAGCAGCGGGGCGCAGGCGCTCAGCGCGGTGGTGGCGGCCAATGCGGCGAGCAGCGCGGTCAGGCGCAACGAAGGGGTGAGGGAGCGGGTCGTCGGGGTCATGTGTTTTCCTGTTCGCCGAGCAGTTGCAGATCGACCGCATCGCACAGGCAGTGCAAGGTCAGCAGGTGCACCTCCTGGATGCGTGCGGTGCGATCGTGCGGAACGCAGATCAGAACGTCGGTTTCCAGCAGCAGATCGCGGATCTTGCCGCCCTTGTGGCCGGTGAGCGCGATCACGACCATCTCTTTGGCGCGCGCCGCCTCGATCGCGGCGATCACGTTGTTGGAGTTGCCGCTGGTGCTGATCGCCAGCAGCACGTCGCCGGGAGCGCCGAGCGCCTGCACCTGCTTCGAGAAGATCGAATTGAAGTCGTAGTCGTTGCCGATCGCGGTCAGGATCGAGCTGTCGGTGGTCAGCGCGATCGCCGCCAGACCGGGGCGCTCGCGCTCGAAGCGGCCGACGAATTCGGCCGCGAAGTGCTGCGCGTCGGCGGCCGAGCCGCCGTTGCCGCAGGCCAGCACCTTGCCGCCGGCCGTGATGCTGCCGACCAGCGCGCTGACCGCGTCGGCGATCGGTTTGGCGAGCACCTCGGCAGCGGCGTACTTCAGGTCGGCGCTGTCGAAGAACTGCTGCTGGATTCGTTGTTCAAGCATGGTCACGGATCATATGACAGCGCTGCGCCGCATCCGTTCCATCAAGAGTGGGACTTGTCAGTGCGACTTTCTCAATCGTTGCAAGCCGTACGTTCAATGCAAGAGCCTTGCAGCCTGTCGAGTCGCCGCACCCTCGACCGGCAAGGACGTCACGGCCGTGGCCAAACCGAAAGTGGCGGCATATTTGTGGATTGACCTGAATGATGGGCAGCATGGACGAAGTATTTGGCCTCTTCCCGACCCCGGTGCTGCGCGCGCCCGGCGCGCTGGGCGCACGCCTGGTGGAGGGCTTGGTGCAGCATTTCAGCGCGCTTGCACTGCGTGCCAACAAGGCGTCCGACCAGCTTTCGCACACCGAGATGCTGCGCCCCGGCGACAGCCGGCTGCTGTTGGAAGCGGCGATGCTGATCACGCCGAAGATCGAGGACATGGGGGCGCTGCTGTTCGGTCAGCGACTCGGCTGGTCCATCAAGGAGATGTGGGTCAACGTGCTCGAGCCGGGGGGCCTGCAGGCGATGCACAACCATGCCAACAGTTTCGTCTCGGGCGTCGTCTACCTGACGCCGACGCACCCGGACTCGCAGACCGTGTTCATGAAGTCGGCCGGGGGCACCGACTTCGTCTTCAAGAACGACCACGCCGAGATCGCGTCCGGCCCGTTCAATGCCGACCGATGGGTCAGCCCGGCGCCGGCGCCGGGCGACATGGTGCTGTTCCCGAGCTACCTGATGCACGCGGTGCCGCCGAACCGGGGCGAACGCCGGATCACGATGTCGTTCAACGCGATCCCGGGCGAACTGGACTCGTGGGGCTACAAGGTCAAGTTCGGCGCCTGACAAGGCGAGCACGGTCGGCCCCGCGTTGGTGCGGCCGGGCCTAATCGCCGACGTCGACCGTCTCGCTCGCGGGCAATTCGACCGGGACGGCGCTGCGCGGGCGTGTCGCATGGGGCAACGGCGGCGGCAGTGACTCCGCCGTTACCGGAACACTCGACGACCCGAGCGCGAACGGCAGCGCACTCCCGGCCGCATCCTTGAGCGTCACGTCGCTGATCGTGACCGACGTGCTGCCTGGCGCGACGGCTTGGAATTGCACGAGGGCGATGCTGCCGCCGGCGCCGGTCAGGTGGCCGCCGGACACCGTGCTGCGAATCTGCACGCGGTCCTCCGTACCCGAAATCTCGGCGGTAAAGCGGACGTCGACCGCGGCGCCGGCGGTCCAGTTGCCTTCGGTGCCGGTGCGCACCTGCAGGATGTCGGGATCGAACCGGACTGTGAAGCTGATTTCGCCGATGCCCGGGTTCGCGCCCACGCCGACGATCAGATCGCTCATCTCGCCGACGTACAGTTTCTCCGTTGCGACCATTGCGATCGGCACCCTCGGCGCTGCGGGTGCGGGCTGCGAGGTCATCGGCGGCGCGCTCTGCACGGCCGCCGCCAGCGCGCCCGATACCGGCGCGTCAGACGGATCGAGCGCCGTCGGTGAACCCGTCAACCAGGCTCTCTTCGCCGCCGCCGGCGCGTCGCCGGCGGCGAGCGGAGCGGCCGCGTCGTTCGCAGACAACCAGGCCAGCAGCGTCAGCGCCACCGCCAGCCCGGTTCCGCCCACGACAGAGATTCGACGTGGCGCCACCGTGGAACGGTCAGACGATCTGCGCCGCGGTCCAGCCGCCGGCCAAGGCCCGCTGCCGGATGAAGTCGGAGTCCATCTTCATCGCGGCGATCATGACCGCCGGCGTCAGGTTGCCACTCGCGAACTGTGCGTGGTCGGCGAAGAAGGCGCTGTTGAGGCTGACCGAGGTTCCGTTCGCGCCGGTGATCGTGTATTCGATCTGCGACTCGGCCGCGCCGCTGTAGCCGCCCAGTCGCAGCAGCGAATAGAACGTGGCCCAGTTGATCACGCCGCCGCCGGTGCCGGTCGCGCCGGTGGGTTGAACCCGGCCGATCCTCAGCGCGCCGGTGGTGGCATCGATCGTCGCCTTCAGGTCCTCGACCGCCGTGCACTTGATGGACGACATGTTGCGGCGCAGTGCGGTCTGCCAAGTCGTGCCCGGCGCCGCCGTCGCGACGTGGCCGATCGCGAGGTTGATGCCGATCAGGTTCGGGTCGATGCCTTGCATCGCGTAGGCGTAGTCGTACACCGTGACGCCGATGTTGGAGCCGTGGGTGTGGGCGACGCCGCACAGCTTGCCGTAGCGTTCATTGATCGCTGCCAGGCGACGGTGATTCAGCCGGACGCCATCGAGCAGCGTCGTCATCTGGTCGCCGAAGGTGTTGGCGGCGAACGAGACTGCGCCGGAATTGTTGAAGCGGTACTTTCTGATGCCATTGGCGCCGGCCACCGACAGGATCTCGTGCACGAACTGGGTCGTGATCCAGGCCGTGTTCGTGGGGTCGGCTGGCGGCGCGAAGTTCACGCCGATGTGGTCGCAGATCGCGCCGGTGCTGCGAATACCGTTCAGCATCAGCGGCAGGTTCGTGGCCACCAGCGCGGGCTGCACATGGCCGTCGGAGCGCACCGTGAGGTCGACGGCCGCATACCCGGCAGCCAGCAGCGCTTCACCGACCTTGATGCCGGTGCCATAGGGGTCGGTGTTGGCCTGGTCTCGGGTGCTGACCCATTGCAGGTGACGCGACCACAGTTGCGTCACCAGCTTCTGCGGTTCGGCGGCTGCGGCGACCTCGCCCCGGGTCTGGGCGGAAGCCGCGCCGGGGAAGGCCACTTCCTTGACCGTGAATGCTGCGGCGGCGGCCGCGGCGGCCCCCGAAAGAAAATTGCGTCGTTCCATCTCTGTCTCCTTCTGGTTGATATTCATGTCGACCCAACAACCGGGGCGCCATCGCGCGCCCCGAGATGCAGTTTTCCCGGACTCAGGCGCGTCGGCGCCGCGCCATGACCCCGCACGCGGCAAACCCGCCGAGCATCAGCGCCCAGGTCGATGGCTCGGGCACCGCCGCCACGCTGCCCGTGCGCAGCAACACCGCCGAGTCACCGAAGGTGTCGACGGCATCGGCGATGCCGATCGACATGCGGTTCACCTGACCGGCATTCACCGACAGGGCCAAGTCCAGCACCACCGTGAAGCCATTCAGCTCGCTGTCGATGTCGTCGTAAAACGCCGGGTTGTCGCGGTAGAGGTCGCAGTGCTGGGCGCCGACGCCGTTGGCCGGGCCCGAGGTCGGCCCGCCGCAGTTGATGGTCGAGGCCGAGATCGCCAGGTTCGTGCCCGGCACGAGCGCCTGGTTGACGCCGTTGATGAAGATGCCGAACACGTCGGTCGGGAAGCCGCTGTTGACGACGTCGTTGTAGTCCTCCGATGCGAACACGAAGCTCAGCGTCAGCGACGAGTACAGCGGAATGAACTCGAACGACAGCACCGACGCGTTGAAGGTCGCGGCCGAAGTCAACGAACCGAACAGCGAGCTCCCGGCGGTCGTGTTCGGCGTCAACGCGTTGCCGACCCCGGCGGTGAAGGTGCCGGAGCTGTTCGCCGCGTCACCGGCAAACGCGGCGCTGCTGCCGATGAAACGGGCGTCGCCGGTGGTCAGCACCACGCCGCTGTCGATGCCCAGCCCCGTCGCCGGATCGGTGTTGCCGTTCGTGAACGTGCCCGAGGCCGTCGCCGCACCGGTGTATTGCGCAGATCCCGCGACAACGCTCAGGCCGCTCGACGGACTCAGCAGCGCCTCGACCAGCGACGCAGCCGAGGCCGAGGACGCATCCGCCAGCGACGTGACGGTCGCCCCGGCGTGCGCAATGGACGCGCGTGTCAGTGCGGCGAGAGCCACGGCGCTCAGGCGGCAGGCAAGCTTCGTCATGCGCATGTCCGGTCTCCAGTGATGTGTTTCTGCTGACGCCGACCACCGAATCCGCGGCGGGGGGTCAGGGCATGAAGTTACGCAAGCCTCGACAAAATCGGTCTTGCAACCTCCTTTGTTGGACCCCGCGAGTGGGGGGGCCCGCGCCGCGGCCTCGTCAGTGGAACCAGGACGCCGGCACCGTCACCAGTTGCGGGAACAGCACCATCAGGAACATGACGATGAACTGGGCCAGCATGAAGGGCAGCACGCCCCGCGTGACCGCGTCCATGCTGACCTTGCCCACGCCGGCCACCGTGTTCAGCACCACGCCGACCGGCGGTGTGATCAGGCCGATGGCACAGTTCATCATGAACAGCACGCCGAAGTAGACCGGGTCGATGCCGGCCGCCTTCACCAGCGGCATCAGCACGGGCGTCATGATCAGGATCGTCGGTGTGAGGTCGAGCGCGGTGCCGACGACCATCACCAGCAGCATGATGGCCATCATCAGCAGCGTCGGGTTGTCGAGCAGCGGCTCCAGCAGCGCCACCACCTGAGTGGGAATCTCCGCCACCGTGATCAACCAGGCGCTCACCGCGGCCGCCGCCACCAGCAGCATCACCACCGCCGTGGTGCGCACGGCGCTCACGAACACGTGGTACAGCCTGGCCAGCGACAGCTCGCGGTAGACCAGCATCGAGATCAGCAGCGCGTAGGACGCCGCGACGACGCCCGCCTCCGTGGGTGTGAAGACGCCGAACTTCAGCCCGAAGATGATGATGAGTGGCAGCACCAGCGCGAGAGCGGCCTGACGCAGCGCGACGACCAGGTCGCGCAGGTTCGCGCGCGCCGGCGGCACCACATCCTCGCGCCGCGCCAGCCACCACCAGGTGAACCACAACGAGGCCGCCATCATCAGGCCCGGAAAGATGCCGGCGAAGAACAGCTTGGAGATCGACACGTTGGCGGCCACGCCGAACACGACGTAGCCGATGCTCGGCGGCACCACCGGCGCGATGACGCCGGCCGAAGCAATCAGGCCGGCCGAGCGCGCCTTGTCGTGGCCCGCTGCGACCATCATCGGCAGCAGCAGCGTGGACAACGCCGCTGCATCGGCCACGGCCGAGCCGGACAGCGCGGCGAGCAGGCAGGCCGAAACGATGGTCACGTAACCGAGCCCGCCGCGGATATGACCAACCAGCAATATCGCCAGGTTGACGATGCGGCGCGACAGCCCGCCGGCGTTCATGATCTCGCCTGCAAGCAGGAAGAACGGAATCGCCAGCAAGGGATAGCTGTCGGCGCCGTGGATCACGTTCTCGGCCAGGATCTGGGCGTCGAACATGTTCAGGTGCCACATCAGCGCGGCACCGCAGACCAGCAGCGCGAACGAGATCGGGATGCCCAGCGCCATCGCGCCGAGCAGTGAGCCGATGAAGACGAAGATGGTCATCTCTGGTCCTCGGACTCTTTGACGATGATGAGGTCGGCGTCGGCGACCTTGCCGGTCAGCAGCTTGAACGCATCGTTCAGCAGAATGACGGCCGCCGATACGCTGAAAACAAGGCCGACGGCGTAGAACCAGGCCAGCGACAGGCCGCTCGACGGCGCCGTCACATTCCAGTTCAGCGTGGTCTGAACCCGGGCGCCCTCGAACAGCATCCAGCAGACCATCAGCATCAGTGCGTAGCCGATCACGAGGCAAATCTTCTTGCCCGTGGTGCCGAGGCGACCGACCAGCATGTCGGTGCCCAGATGGCCATGCTCACGCAGCGCGAAGATCGCACCGAGGAAGGTGACCCACACGAACAACCAGCGTGAGATCTCTTCCGACATCGGGATGCCGGAATTGAAGATGTAGCGCAGCACGACGTTGCCCAGAATGAGCGCGACCATGATGGCCAGGAACAGGGCGGTCACCATCTGCAATCCCTTGCAGTAGCGATCGAGCAATTTGTCCACGACGGGTCCTCGTCTCGATGGCAGCCGAAAGCCTGAAGGCCGCAACGGCAGCCTTCAGGCACAGCCTCTGTCGGGCCGCGGCTTTCGTCCATCGCGTCGCCGGTGCCGCGTTGCGCGGCGGTGGCGACAAGTCTTCTTACTTGGCCGCGCCGCGCATGCGCGCCAGTTCGGCAGCGGCCTGCTTCACGGTGGCCTCGCCGACCTCGCGCGCGAACTTGTCGACCACGGGTTGAACCTTCTCGCGCAGTCGCGTCACCTCGGCGGGCGAGAGCTCGTTGACCTGCATGGCCTTGCGCAGCGTGGCGATCGACTGTGCTTCCTTGGCTTGCGAGAGCTTGCGTTCCTCGTCCTTGGCTTCGTGGGCCGCTTCCTGGATGATCTTGCGCTCGGCCGCGGACATCGAGTCCCAGGTCTTCTTGCTCATCAGGAACGGCATGCCGGTGTAGACATGGCGCGTCAGCGACAGGTACTTTTGCACCTCGGCAAACTTGCCCGACTCGATCACGGCCACCGGGTTGTCCTGGCCGTCGATGGCCTTGGACTCGAGCGCGCCGTAGACCTCGCCGAACGTCATCGGCACCGGGTTCGCGCCCAGCGTGTTGAAGAGATCGAGATAGATCGGCGATGCGATCACGCGCATCTTCAAGCCCTGCATGTCCTCGAACTTCGTGATCGGACGCCGGCTGTTGGTCATGTTGCGGAAGCCGAGGTCCCAGATGCCCAGGCCGATCAGGCCCTGGTCGGCGAGCTTGTTCAGCAGCCGCGTGCCGACCGGGCCGTCGGACAGCGCGTAGGCTTCCTGCGCGTTGTTGAACAGGAACGGGAAGTCGAACAGCATGAACTCCTTGTCGATGCCGGCCAGCAGGCCGGTCGCCATCGAGGTGAAATCCAGCGTGCCGCCGCGCACGGCCGAGAGGTTCTGCGGATCACCGCCCAGCACCGCGTTCGGGAACAGCGACACCTTCATCTTGCCGCCGCTCTTGGCCGCGACCAGGTCCGAGAACTTCTGCGCGCCCATGCCCAGCGGATGGTCCTTGGCCAGGCTGAACGCGAACTTCAGTGTGCGCTCCTTGACGTCTTGAGCGGCGACCGCAAAGGTCGCCAATGCCAGTGCTGCGCCCGTCAGCGTGCACAGCACACGGCGTCGGATCGGGGCCTGTTTCTCGTTCTTCACGTTTGTCCTTCTACGGGTTTCGGGAGAAGCTCAAGGCTTCGATGGTGTGCAGGCAGAATAGCAACGAAGCCGGCGCAGCCCCCCAAATTTGCGGCTGCGTTTATTTTGCGAAAGGCATCCCGCATGTCGATGCGTCCGGCCTAGAAACTCAACGCGGCCGATGCCCCGACCAGCCAGGTGCGGCCAGGTGCCGGTTCAAAGAAACGCGCGTTGCCTTCGTTGACGATCACCGAGCCTGCGTAGCGGCGATCGAGGAGGTTGTCGGCGCGCACGAAGGCGCCGAGAGCCCAGGGGCCGATGCTCGCCGCATACCCGACGCTGGCGCCGAGGGCGGCGAAGCCGGCCGCGGCGTCCGAGTTGGCATCGTTGACCTGCACGCGACTCGTGTAGCGGCCATCGACGGCCGCGCGCCAGCCGGCCGGCGGCATCCATGCCAGGCTGGCCCAGGCCGTCCTGGCTGCGACCCCGGGAATGGCGTTGCCGGCGGGCACGGTCTGCTGCGTCGCGGCGGTACACGGCGTGCCGCTGCAGGCCTTGAACGCGTCGCGATAGGTTGCGTCGAGCCAGGTCAATGCGACCTGCGCGCGCAGGCTCTCGACGAAGGTCTTTGACCATCCGAGCTCGGCGCCCTGACGCCGGGTCGACCCCGCGTTTTGGTAGGTCGAGCGACCACCGACATTGCTGAGCGTCACGATCTCGCGGTCGGTCCGCGTGCTGAACACCGCAACGTTCATGTCGCCGAATCGATCGCTTCGGGTTTTGAACCCGATCTCCAGGTTGTCACTGCGAGACGGCTGCAGGCCGAAGTTGAGCCCGGGCGTGCCTGAGGGCACATAGGCGAGCTCGTTCAGCGTGGGCGTCTCGAAGCCGCGCCCGGCCGTGCCATAGACGTGCACGCTGTCGCTGAGCGCATACAGGATGCCGACCACGGGCAGCGTGGCGCTGTAGGTCGCCGAGCCGCTGTCGTCGCCGTTGGCGCCGGTGATGAAGTGATCGCCGGAGTTGACCCGAACGCTGCTGTGTCGCAGGCCCGCCGAGACCGACCAGTCTTTCGACAATTGCAGCGTCCCTTGCAGATACTCGTCGAGGTTGCTGGCCTTGTCGGTCTCGTCGCGCCGCAAGGCGCCCTGGATGCCGAGCACGGTCGAGCCGGCGATCGTTGCGAAGTTCTGAAAACCCCGCCGATCCTGCACGAGCCGGTCGTACGCCACGCCGGCGACGACGCTGAAGGGCAAGGACGCGAGCGCGCCGCGGAACGTCCACCGGACGTCGGCGCCGCTGTACCGGCTCGACAGATCGATGACGCCGCCCGGGTGGAGCGGATTGGCCTGCGTCGCCACCGGGATCGACTGGAACTGCGTGGTCGCCCGATGGCCGGTGTAGGCGAGTGCCCGCAGCGTGTTCGAGGCGTCGATCCGACGCTCGAAGATCAGGCCCGCCTGGGTCTGGGCGACGGTCTTGCGCGTGTCGAACCGAAGCGCCGACGGATCCACCCCTTGCGGGTTCGCGGCGTACTGGGCGCGCGTCAGTCCGAGCGGGTCTTGCGCCTTCGACAGATCGACGCTGTTGGCGATCAGCGTCAGCGCGCTCGCCGGGTCCAGCTGCAGTTTCAGTTTGAGGTTGCCGATGTTGCGCTCGGCGGCGCTGTGGTCGCGATACCCGTCCGTCCTGAAGTGACTGCCACTCAGCAGATAGCCCAGGTTCCCCGCCGTGCCACTGAGCTTCGTGCCGATGCGCAGCTGGCCGTTGCTGCCACCCGCCACGCTGAAGTCGACAACGGGGTGCGCGGCACCTTCTTCGGTGAACACCGAGATCACGCCGCCCGACGAATTGCCGTACAGCGCCGAGTACGGACCGCGCAGCACTTCGATGCGCTCCGTCGAGCCCAGATCGACATGGCTGATCTGGCCCTGCCCATCCGGAAAGGTCGCGGGAATGCCGTCGACGTAGAGCCGCACGCCGCGAATTCCGAAGGTCGAGCGCGCACCGAAGCCGCGCACCGAGATCTGCACGTCCTGCGCGTAGTTCTGCCGGTCGCGCGCCTGAAGGCCCGGCACGCCGCCGAGACTCTCCGAGATGTTGATCCGGCCGCGAGCTTCGCGTATCGCGTCACTGCCGACGCGATCGATCGAGGCCGGGATGTCGAACGACGGCGTCTCGATTCGCGTCGCGGTGACGGTGACCGGTGCCAGGGCAGCGGGCTCCGCCGACAGCAACGACTGCGAGAGCGCCAGCGACGGCACGACCCCGAGCAGGAGGCTGGCGGTTCGTGCGCCGACGATCGCTCTCAGGCCACCGGCATTGACATACAAGGGCACAACGACTCCTGTTGAAGGGTGGCACGTGCGCGTGCCGGGCCGCGAGAATGTTCGCAGCCCGGCACGCCGGTACCGATGCCCTTGCCTACTTGAGGACCTGCACGTTCGCGGTGGATACGAACTGCGTCTGCGCACCGGCCTTCATGAAGTTGGCCGAGACCGTGAGCGGCACCGCATCACCCACAGGCAGGTTGTTGTCGATCAGGGCCTTGTCGAAGGTGACCGTCAGGGTCTTCCCGTCCGGGCTCATGCGGCTCTCAACGGCCGGGAACAGCGCAGCCGTCAGCGGCGTCTTGAGCTGCACGTTGCCGTCGAGCGTGTAGCCCTCGGGAACCGCGAGCGTCGCCGTGACCTGCCCCTGCACCTGGGCGAAGCCGCCATTCGCTGCGCGCATGTTGAGCGTGCTCGGAGCGAACTGGAGTGCCCCCGGCAGCTCCTGCGTGTTGGCCGTGACGATCACCTTGCCGGTCGGACGCGGGTCGGTGCAGTCGTTGTAGAAGTACACGCCTTCCTTGTCGAAGGTGTACTGCGCCGATTGCCCCGGTTGCAGCCGGAAGTTGAACTTGCCCTCGAAGTACTGCGTGACGCAATGCTCCTTCACGTTGCCGCTGCCGGCCACACCGAAGGTCGTGTCATCCGGGTTCGTGAAGGTCACCGTGGTGCCCGCCGCCACGGTCAGCCGGGACGGAACCATCGCGGCCGTGTCCGTGCTGTCCTTGGTCGCCGTGGCCGTCGCGTTCGAGCGCGCCGTGTAGACCGTGTTCGCAGGCATGCCGGTGCCGGCGGTGTTGCCGACCTCGCGACGCCAGGTTGCGATCGGCAGCGGGTCCGGTGCTTCGCTGCTGCCCGACACGATGGTCGGATTGGCGCGGGTGCCGGTGTGGTACTTCGCCGTGCCGCCGAGCTTGAACGCCCAGATCGCGTCGCCGTTGCCGCCCTGGGAGTACGGCTGGCCACCTGCCATGTTGGTCGTCGCGATGTACTGCTCGCCGTTGATCTCGTAGGCGATCGTGCCGGCCTGGCTGGCCGCACCCATCTGGAAGCGCCACACTTCCTCGCCGGTGGCCGCGTCGCGGGCGACGAGGAAGCCGTCCATTTGGGTGTGGAACAGCAGATCGGACCCCGTCACCAGCGGATTGTGTTGACGCGACAGGTCGAGCTTCAGCGGCTTGTACCAGACGACCTGGCCGGTCGAGTTGTTCACGCCCAGGATGGCGCCGGTCTGGTAACCACCGAGCTGACGCAGGCCGTTGCCGCCGGATGACAGCGGGTGGCCGACGGGCGCGTACGACAGGCCGATGTAGCGCATGTTGAGGCGCGGGCTGACCGACGTGTTGGTCATGTCGTTGCCGCCGTTCTGGCTCGTCATCGACATGTACACGAAGCCGTCGTAGGCACCGTCATACATGCAGCCCTTGCGTTCCGGCCCGACCATGAAAGGCTCTTCAGCGGTCAGGTAGTTCGGGGTCTTCAGCGTCAACCTCAGCTGGCCGGGGTTGGCCGGATCCGGTTCGGCCTGGTAGCCGTTCCAGTTCGGGACCATGCGGTTCGGGTCGCCCGGAATGGCGGAGCCCAGGTTCTGCAGCGAGACGCACAGCGGCATGAACAGGCTTTGCAGCGGGAACGGCTGGGTCAGCGCGGGTTTGCTGCGCGTGTCACCCGGGACGGCGCGGTCCTCGATCGGGAGCGCCGGCTTGCCGGTGGCGCGATCCAGCGTGAACTGGAAGCCCGACTTGCTGCCGTAGAACATCACCTTCTGCTTCTTGCCGTCGATACCGACATCGGCGAGAACTGGCGGGAGGGCGTTGTCCATGTCCCAGATGTCGTGGCGGACGGCTTGGAAGTGCCACTTGTACGCGCCGGTCTTCAGGTCCAGCGCCACCACCGAACTGCCGAAGAGGTTGTCACCCGGACGGCCTGCGCCGTTTTGCGCACCCGAGCAGCTGCGCACGTTGCCGAAGGCAACGTAGATCATGCCCAACTCGGGGTCGACGGTACCGCCCTGCCACGGCGTCGCGCCGGCGGTCAGGTAGCAGTTGTTCGGCGTGTCGTTGGGCGTCTTGTCGGTCGTGAAGCTGTCGCCGGCCGCGACGGTCTTGCCGTTCACGTCGGTGAAGGAAGTGCCGCTCGGATAGGTGCTGAAAAAGGACCACGCCACCGAGCCGTCGCTGGCCCGCAGCGCGAACATGGCGCCGCGGTTGTTGTCGTTGTTGCCCATGAAGACAAGGCCGTCGTGGTACATCGGGCGGACCTTGGACACACCGGCGATGGCCTCACCGCTGGGCGCGACCGGGACCGTGGCCCAGATGACGGCGCCGGTGTCCTTGTTCAACGCGACGACGCGATTGCCGGCGGCGGTCGTGAAGATCTTTCCGTCGCCGAGGGTGACCCCGCGCTGCGTCCGGGCAGGGCCGTAGCCGTTCGCGGCCACGGAAGGGAACCACTTCCACTTGACCGCACCGGTGGCGCCGTCGAGCGCGATCACGCCACCGCCAGCGGTGTTGGCGTACATGATGCCGTCGACGACGATCGGGGTGGTCTGCTGGCCCGTGTCGGTACTGCCGGGGCCGGCCACCGGCGAGGTCACCGGCTCGGCGGCGGTGTGGGTCACCCACGCCGCGTCCAGGTGCTTGACGTTCGCCTTGGTGATCTGCGTCAACGAGCTGTACCCCTGACTGCCGAGGTTGCCGGTTGTATACGGCCAGTCTTTTCCGGCGGGCGTGAGGGCCGATTGCGCGAAGGTCACGGACGGTATCGCCATGGCCGCGGTGGCCGCGGCGGCGATCAATGCCGACGCGAAGGGAAGGTTGAGTCTCATGTTGGGATCTCCTTGGGTTGCTCTGGTTCGAAGCGTGGACGGAAGGCGTTCGTGGCCCAAATCTGCCGTCTTGGGTCGCGCGCATGTCGCGTCGCGATCTCGTCGTAGTCGCGGCCGCGCTTGCGGCTTCTGGCTACAACATCACGATGCCAGACGGTCAACAAAAATGACGTGGCGTTCTGCTTGGCTACGCGTCGATACGCCGTGCGACGTCATGCGGGCGACGACCCATGCATCGCCCTCGAGCAAGCGCTCGACAACTGCGACTGTGGAGACCCGCGAAGGCGGGCGTGCTCAGCAGGAGCCGTCGGGCTGGGATTCGCTTTCGGCCGACGCCGGGGGTTCAGCCGCTTCGAGCTCGGCAGGTGCTGCGCCAAATGGCGTGCGAGCATCGCCACCGCTCACGGCGCCAGGCGCCGCGACTTCCCCAATGAAGGCGGCCGTGTTGCCCGCATCGGCAGCTGTGAGCGATGAGGCCGTCTGTGCGGTCGGGATCGCGCGCATCGTCACGGGCGCACTGGGGGATGCAGACTCGCCGCCGAATTGCGAGGCCAGGACCCCCAGTGTCAGCAGACCCGATCCAACGATGATTCCAACTTTCTGCAGCCGCTTTCTCCGTGACGCAGAAAGCGAGGCGGCGCGTGCCTCCGTCCAGCTCATGCACGGGCCCGTGCGCCAACTCTCCGCCTGTTCACTGGCCGAGGCGCACAGCGAGCGCAGCGCGTGGGGCGTTTCGGGCGGGTCCTTCTTCATGTTGTTGCTCCTTCCGACCGCGGTGCACGTCGGGACAGAGTCACATCGACAGTTGGCGAGCCTGGCGCGCCGCGATCGCGGCGTGGCGGGCCAAGACCCGCTGTGCGTTCCTTGCCACCGGCGCATCGACCATCTTTCCGTCGACCGAAACGGCGCCGCGCCCCTGCTGCTGCGCAGCGGTCAGCGCCGCGACGATCCGCTCGGCCCGGGAGAGTTCGTCGGCCGAGGGGCAGAAGACCTCGTTGAGGATCGGCACCTGTTGGGGATGGATGCAGGACGCGCCGCCGAAGCCGTAGCGCTTCGATCGTTCGACGTTCGCCCGGAAGCCGGCGGCGTCGCCGAAGTCGGTGTTGCTGCCGACAAGCCCAAGCGGCAGCACGCCGGCGGCGGCCGCGGCATGCACCAGCTGTTGCTTGGGAAGCAGCAGCGTTTCGGTGTTCGCTTCCATGCCGCAATCGAGCGCAAAGTCTTCGGAGCCCATGCTCACGCCAACGATGCGCTCGCTCGCCTTCGCGATCGCGCCGAGCTCGGGCCAGGCGCTTGCGCTCTCCACGAGCACGATCAGCTTCGAGTGGCCAACCGGCAGGCCGCGATGCAGCTCGACCTCGGCGATGTGGTCTTCGAGCAGCCGGACATGCGAGGCGCTTTCTGTCTTGGCGATCATGAATCCGTCGACGTCGGGGCCGACACAGGATTCGATGTCGCGCACCGCCAGGGCCAGTGATCGGTTGATGCGGATCATCACATCGGCGCCACCGCGCCGCACCGATTTGGAAGCCGCCTCGACGCGTGCGCGTGCAGCTTCCTTCTCCGCCGCAGGAACGCTGTCTTCGAGGTCCAGCAAAATGCAGTCCGCCCCGCGCAGATGGGCTTTGGCGACGAACTTGTCGACGTGCGCGGGCACGTACAGAAGCGATCGCCAGACCGGCAGCGCGCGCTTCATTCGGCTTCCTCGCGAGGTACGGTGGCCCCTTCGCAAACGACCTTCGCCATGATCAGACCGGTGTAGCGATCGCCATGGAAGCCTGCCTCCGCGAGCAGTTCCCGGTTGTGCTGCCCGAGCCACGGTGCGGGCGTGCGAATCGAACCCGGCGTGCCCAGCATGCGCGGCACGACGTGGTGCATCGGCAGCGACGTCATCTCGTCGTCCGGGTAGTCGGCCAGCAGTTCGCGCTCGACGAAGTGCGGGTCCTCCATGATTTGCGAGATGTCGTAGATCGGCCCGACCGTCACTTCGGCGCGCTCGAGCAGGTCGACGGCCTCTTGCTGCGAACGGCGCGAGAAGAACTCGCCGAGGATGTCATCCAGCGCCGCGGCGTTCCTGACCCGATCCGCATTGGTGCGAAACCGCGGGTCATCGATCAGCTCGGGCCGCCCGATCGCCGCGAGGATGCGCTCGGCCATCTTTTGCGTCGATCCGGACAGGCTGACGTAGCGGCCGTCTTCGGTGCGATAGGCGTTGCGCGGCGCGGCGTTCGTCGAGCGGCTTCCAGTGCGTTCGCGCAGGCGGCCCGAGAGCCGGTAGTTGGCGGCCTGGGGCCCGAGCATCGTGAACAGCGGATCGAGCAGCGGCAGATCGACGACCTGGCCCTGTCCACCGTTCATCTCGACCTCGCGCAACGCGATCATCGCAGCGGATGCGCCGAACACGCCGGCGAAACCATCCGCCAGGTACATCGGCGGCAGCACCGGCTCGCGATCGGCGAACCCGTTCGTGACCGCGAACCCGGAGATGCCTTCGATCACGGTGCCGAAACCGGGCCGCTGATGGTACGGGCCGCTCTGCCCCCAACCCGAGATGCGCAAGATCACGAGGCGCGGATTTCGCGCGAGCAGAACCTCGGGCCCGAGGCCCATCTTCTCGAGCACCCCCGGGCGAAAGCTCTCGATGAAGACCTGCGACGTGGCCACGAGATTGAGGATGATCTCGCGCGCCTCGGGCTTGCGCAATTCGACGCACAGGCTCTTCTTGTTGCGCGCGTAGATCTTCCAGTGGGTCGACACGCCCTCGGTCTTCCAGGCGCGCAGCGTGTCACCGTTCGGCGGTTCGACCTTGATCACGTCGGCCCCGAAGTCACCCAGGATCTGCGACAGGACATTGCCCGCAAAGAGCCGGGACAGGTCGAGAACGCGCACATCCTTCAGCGGCCCGGTGGCGTTCGTCGCATAGTCGCGCTGAGTCAGCGCGCGCTTCGGTTCGCTTGTTGTCATGGCCGGATGTTTCAATCGACGAGATTGCCACCGGCGAGGAACTCGGCGATGTCCCAGAACCCGGTGCGCGGCATCGGCACATCGGCGCGCGTGCGAACCTCGAGAATGAAGGGCTTGTCCTGGACGAGCGCGTGGCGCAGCGCGGCGCCGAGTTCGTTCGGATCGCTGACCAGCGCCGAGTCGATCCCGAACGACTTCGCGAGCAGCATGAAGTCGGGGTTGTAGGCCTTGCCGTCCGGGCTCGTGAACTCGGTGCCTTGCGCGTTCTTGAAGTAGGTGGTGCCGACGACGCGGATCGTCGAGAAACAGAAGTTGTTGAACAGCACCCAGAGCACCGGGATGTTGAGTTCGACCGAAGTCGCCAGCGCGCCGACGACCGACATCAGGCCGCCGTCGCCGACCAGACCGATGACCTTGCGATCGGGCGCGCCGAGCTTGGCGCCAATCGCCGCGGCCGGCGAGAAGCCCATCGTGGCCATGCCGCCGCTGGTGATGAACGAGTTCGGTCGCTTGACCTGAAGCTGCTGGCCGGCGCCGTTCTTGTTCCAGCCCACGTCGGTGACGAAGATCGCATCGTCCGGCGCGGCTTCCGAGAGCTCGCGCAGCAAGCGGGCCGGGTGAATCGGCGTGCCGGTGTCGTGCTGCGATTCGACCAGTTCATCGAGCCAGCCTTGCTTGCGCGTTGCCACCTCGTCCGCCTGAGCCTTGACGGCCGCGGTCGATCTGGGCGTCGCCCCGAGTTGCTTGATGAGCGCCCGGAGCGTCGCCTTGGCGTCGCCGACGATGCCGATGTCGACCGGGTAGCTCTTGCCGATTTCGCCAGGATCGATGTCGATCTGGATCAGCTTGGAGCCCGGAATCTCGAACGTGTACTCGGGGCGCCACGAGCTGCAATCGGCCTCGCCAAAAGCCGTGCCGATGGCGAGGATCACGTCGGCGGTGCGTGTCGTTTCGTTCGCGGCCCGCGTGCCCCAGATCCCGGTGGTTCCGACCGACAGCGGATCGTTCTCGGCGAACAGACCCTTGCCCATCAGCGTCGTCGCCACCGGGGCTTGCAGCAGTCGCGCCAGTTCCGCCAGTTCCTGCGCGGCGCCCGACAAGGTGACGCCGTTGCCGGCGAAGATGACCGGCCGCACCGCCGCGGCCAGAACTCCCGCCGCCTCGGCAATGCCGTCGGCGGGGCCGACGGCGCGCGTGTAGGCCGGGCGCCGCGACAGCGTTTCGGGCGAAGCTTCCAGGGCGGCGGAGAAGACATCCATCGGCACGTCGATCAACACGGCGCCGGAGCGCCCGGTCTGCGCGAGGCTGAGGGCGCGCTGCATCACGTCGGGCAGCAGCTTCGCGTCATCGACGCGCCAGACGCGCTTGCAGATCGGACGAAAGATGTCGCCTTGCGAGGCGTCGGCGTGAAGGCGGATCTGCTGGTGCGCTTCGCGTGCGTTGTGGTACGCGGGCGTGTTGCCGCAGATGACGACCATCGGCGTGCCATCGGCCGCGGCAGTGGCGACGCCGGTCACGGCGTTGGTCAGACCGGGGGACAGGTGAACGTTGACGACCGCCAACTTGCCCGAGACGCGGTAGTAGGCGTCCGCCGCGTGCACCGCCTGCTGTTCGTGACGGAACGACACGTACTCGATGTCGAGGCGGTCACAGGCGTCGATCAGTGCGTAGTTGGTGTGACCGCATTGCCCGAAGACCTTGGTGACGCCTTCTTCCTTCAGGCAGTGGGCAATGAACATCGCGCCCGTCATTTTCGTTTTCGTCATCACTCTCTCTCGTCCTTGTTACCTGAGACTGGCCGTGACCAGGCGTTCTTCTGTCATCTCGCGCATCGCGTAGCGCGGGCCTTCGCTGCCGACGCCGCTGTCCTTGACCCCGGCGAACGGCATCAGGTCGACCCGGCTGCTCGAAGGTTCGTTGATGTGCACCACGCCAACGTGAATGCGGCGCGCGGCATCGAGCGCCCGCATCACGTCGCGCGTGAAGACGCCGGCGGCCAGGCCGAACGGCGTGGAATTGATCTGTGCGATGGCATCGTCGAAATCGTCGAACGGAACGATCGACATCACCGGCGCGAAGATCTCTTCGCGCATCACCCGCATGCTCGCGGTGACATCGGTCAGGATCGTCGGCTGCATCAATGCGCCCTCGCGGGTTCCGCCGAGCAGCAAACGCGCCCCTTGCGCGAGCGCCTCGTTGACCCAGGCTTCGGCGCGCGCAGCGTCGCGCTCGCTGATCATCGGCCCGATCACCGTCTGGCGGTCATGTGGGTCGCCGACCTTCAGCGCGCGTGCGGCGGTCAGCAGGCGCGGGATGAATTCGGCGAGCACCGAGCGGTGCACGAACAGCCGCTGGATCGACGTGCAGGCCTGACCCGCGCGCCGGAACGCCGACTGCACGCAGCGCGTCGCCGCGCGGTCGAGATCGGCATCGTCACAGACGATCGTCGCGGCGATGCTGCCCAGCTCCAGTGCCACGGGGCGCAGGCCGACCGAGCTGCGAATCGTCTTGCCCACCGGCGTGCTGCCGGTGAAGCTGTAGAACGCCACGTCGGGGTTCGAGGTCAGCCACGGCCCGACATGGCTCCCTGGCCCGTGCACCAGATTCAGGTGGCCCGCGGGCAAGCCGGCATCCAGCATGATCTGCGCCAGCAAGGTCGCACTGAGCGGGGCCGCGTCCGGCGGCTTGATGACGACGGTGTTGCCTGCGGCGAGCGCCGGCGCGACCTTGTGCGCCACCATGTTCAACGGCGAATTGAATGACGTAATACCGCAGACGACACCGCGCGGGACCCGGATGGTGAAGGCCATCCGGTGCGCATTGCCCGGGGCGGCCTCGATCGGGACGACTTCGCCGCTCAGGCGCTTGCCCTCTTCCGCGGAAACGATGAAGGTCTGGGCCGCGCGGATCACCTCGTTGTCAGCGTCCACGTATGGAAAACCGGCCTCCGCGACGATGGTTCGCGCGAGCACGTCTTTGCGGGCCTCGATCAACTCGGCCGCCTTCATCAGAATGCGATAGCGCTGATACGGCTCCAGCTTCACGCGCTCGAACGAGTGCTTGGCCGCGGCGACCGCGGCGTCGACCTGGCTCTTCGAAGCAACGTGGCCGCGACCAAAGGGCGCGCCGTTGAACTTGTCGTTCACGACAAAAGTTTCGGCGCCGTCGCACCAGCGGCCATCGATCAGCAGACGCGCATCGCGCTCTGCACCAGGATCAAACATCGCGAACCTTTCTTCTGTAGTCGGCTGTCGTCAGCCGCAACGGCTCGCAGCAGCCTCGCGCTCCCCATGGGAGATTGCCCTGGCCGTCACAAAATTCCACGCCGAAGTTTGTTGGTCAGTTTTCCAGACAATGGCCGGCAATGTTGTGCAACTGCATCGCAGTGACCGGCACGCGTTCGTGGGACCTGAACGCTTCGAACAGTGCCTCGTCGAGCGCGCTGATCCCGGTGGGGGCTTGTTCCCGTCCGGCCCACCGCGGCCACTTCGCCGAGTGAAAGCGCCGCACCTCGGCGGCCAGAAGCTCCGAACGGCGCCATGAGGACAAGCCCGCGCCGAGTTGAAGCCAAGCACGTCGCAGCCAATGATCGCGCCGCGCACGCCGCAACGCACGCTCGTTGGTTGGCAGGCGCAGGCAGCGCTCCAATGAGACTTTGCCCTCGCTGGCAAGAAATGCGGTGAATCCTTTTTTGAGCCAGTCGATGTCTTCTCGCTCGAGGCTGTCGCTCGCGACCCGGTGCGCCCGAATCAGTTCCTTTTCGAGAAGTGCCGAATAGCCGTCGGTGCGCCCGAGCGCGGGCTGCGCCGAGATCGAATCGCAAACGCAGTTTGCGTTCGTGAAAGTTTGAAGCACGGTGTCTGTCTCCTGCTGCCCGATCGGGGCGCCGTGTGCACGCGTCTGCGGCGTGCGCGGCGATCCGGGGGTCTGTTTTCTCTCTGACGCGCCGGACGCGTTGCGACGCCCCTCGGCACTCGACCTGAACACGTGAACGACGTTGCGCGTCCCGTAAGCCGCTCTCACGTTCCGCCCGATTCGTGGCGACAAATGAGGGTTTGTGCTTAGTCGCCTGTGGGTGCAGCGAGCCAGCCGGCATAGAGAAAGTCTATAGTTCTGACCGCATCAATCCAAACGACGTTTTGTTCAGAGACACATAAGGGAAACTCAATGAAGCTGGTCTTCCTCGAAACCCTGGACACGATCCTGAAGCGAGGCAGTTTCGCGGCCGCCGCTGAGGAAGTCGGCCTGACGCCCAGTGCGGTCAGTCTTCAGGTCAAGCGCTTGGAAGAACACTTTGGGCAGCCCCTTTTTGTGCGCTCGGGGCGCATCGCGCAGCCGACGCCGATCGCACGGGAACTCGCCCGGACGATGCGTGAGGCGCTCGCAGCCATGGAGGCGCTTCGACTCAGGACGACGCCCGTGGTGTCGGGTCGGGTCGTGCTTGGAACGATCCGCACGGTGCAGAGCAGCACCCTGCTGCCGGCGCTCGGGGATCTGCGCCGAAAGTACCCGGAGCTCGTGGTTCGAGCCATCCAGGGCGAGTCCGCGGCATTGGTCGACCAACTGAAGGCGGGTGTCATCGACGCTGCCGTTGTGATCAGGCCCACGGCGGGCGTCGGGGGTCGTCTTCACTGGCATCCGCTCGCCCACGAACACTTCGTGTTGATCGCGCCGCCCGCCTCAACCGGCAGGTCGCTGATCGAATTGCTGCGCAGCTACGACTGGATTCAGTTCGACACGGCGCTGGTGAGCGGCCGAATGGCGGCGAAGTACCTCCGCAGGGCCGCACCCGGCGCCCGCGGCACGGTGGAGATCGACTCGATCGACACGATCGTTGCGCTCGTTTCCGCCGGCGCCGGCGTCTCGGTGGTGCCGAAGCCGCGCAACCCGATCAGTGAGACCCATCCGGTGCGTGAATTGCCCCTGGAGCAGCACGCCCAGTCGCGCGAGATCGCCTTCGTCAGCCGGACTCTGGACATGGACAACCGGCGGGTCGGCGCACTGCGCGAGGCCTTCGACGTCGCCTACGGGGCGTCACAACTGCCGCCACCTTGATCAGGATGCGTCGAACGCGGCCTTGAGCCACTCGATGTGTTCGCCGTCGATCGCGACCACGTCGAAACGGCAGGGCGGGATCGTGCGCTGCGTGCGCAGGAAGTACTGCGCCGCAAGGATCAGGCTGCGCTGCTTGGTGGCGCTGACGCTGGCCGCCGCGCCACCGTGCGTGCCGCTGCGCCGTGCGCGCACCTCGGCGAATACCAGCGTGCCGTCGCGCTCGCGCAGGATCAGGTCGATCTCGCCGCCGCGCGCGTTCGGCCCGCGCGCGACCCGATAATTGCGCTGCACCAAGGTCAGCCCTTGGGCCAGCAGATGCGCCAAGGCGCGCGCTTCGCCCGCATCGCCGCTCTCTTTTGTCGTCGTCTTCGGAATCCCAGTGACCACACCCGTCGCCTCGTTGATGCTGCAAGCCGCCGCGAGCGCCGCCGGCGCACAGCACTATCCGCTCGGGGCACTGTACGTGGTCGCCACGCCGATCGGCAACCTGGCCGACATCACGCTGCGCGCGATCCACGTGCTCGCGCTGGTCGACGCGATCGCCTGCGAGGACACGCGCCACAGCGGCCCGCTGCTGCGCCAGTTGGGCATCGCCGACAAGGCGCTGCTCGCGGTGCATGCGCACAACGAGCGCGAGGCGGCTGCGGGTGTGCTGCTGCGGCTGGCGCGCGGCGAGCGCGTCGCGTATGTCAGCGATGCCGGCACGCCGGCGATCAGCGATCCGGGCGCCGCGCTGGTGGCGGCGGTGCAGGCCGCGGGGTATCGCGCGCTGCCGATTCCGGGCGCCAGCAGTTCGGTCGCGGCGCTGAGCGTCGCAGGCGACGCGGTCGGCGGCCCGTTCACGTTCACCGGCTTCCTGCCGCAGAAGGCCGGCGAGCGGGCGCTGGCGCTGAAGCAGCTGGCATCGAGCCCGCAGACGCAGGTGCTGTTCGAGGCGCCGCACCGGATCGACGCGCTGGCCGCTGCGCTGGCCGAGGCCTGCGGCGCACGTTCGCTGACCGTCTGCCGCGAGCTGACCAAGCAGTTCGAGACCGTGCACACGCTGCCGGCGAACGCGCTGCCGGCATGGCTCGCGGCCGACGCGAACCGCAGCCGCGGCGAGTTCGTGCTCGTCGTGCATGCGCTCGCTGCGGTCGTCGACGACACGGCCGTGCCGGCGCATGACGCGGCCTTGCGCACGCTGATGGCTGCGCTGCCGCTGAAGCAGGCCGTCGCACTCGCGGCCGAGCTCACCGGCGCGCCGCGCAACGCGCTGTACGAGCGCGCGCTGGCGCTGAAGAAAGACGCGGCCGGCGACGTCGATTGAGCGGGCCGAGCGCCGGGCCGCCTTGGGCCGCGAAGAGGCCCACGTCGTGGACCTCGGCCGGCCCGCATCCCCTTGGGGGATCGGTCGAGGTACTCGTTGGGCGGGGGGTCGTCACTTCTTCAGGCCCGCGCCAGCTTCGGCGCAGCCACGGGCAGGTTCAGATCGGCCAGCGCCGCGCGCAGCGCCTGCGGCAGCGGCGTGTGCGGCACGGGGCCGATCAGCGTGCGCAGCGCCGAATCGTCGAGCGCATGCGGGCGCTCCCACAGGTAGCGCATCACCAGCAGTTCGCGCCACGTCGGCATGAACGGCGACGCGAGCTTGATGATCGGCCACGGCAGCTTGCTCAGGCGCAGCGTGCGGCCGGTCTGCGCTTCGAGCGCCCACTTCAGGTCTTCGCCGCTCAGCGTGTGGCCGGCGAAGTGCAGCCGGTGGTGGCCGCTCAGCTGTGCCCGCTTCTCGGCGACACGCACGAAAGTCTGCGCGAGATCGGGCAGGTAGGCCCACGCGTGCGCGATGCGCGGGTTGCCGGGGTAGGTGATTTGGCCCTTCGCGAGCTTCGGTGTGAGCGCCATGTCGAACCAGGTGCCGGTGCCCGGGCCGCCGAAGAAATCGCCGGCGCGGATCACGACGCTGTCGACACTGTCGCTCGCCGCGGCGGCCATGCGCGCCTCCATCTCGATGCGGATGCGCGCCTTCGGCACATCGCCGCGTTCGGGTGTCGCCGGTGTCAGCAACGGCGGCAGCTCGCGGCCGAAGTTGTAGACGTTGCCCGGCTGCATCAGCAGCGCGCCGCTGGTCTTCGCGACCCCGAGCGCCGCGTCGGCGAGTGGCAGCGCCAGCCGTTCCCACTCGGTGTAGAGCGGGTTCAGTGCGTTGACGATCGTGCTCGCGCCTTGCGCGGCCGCGGTGAGCGCGGCCACATCGGTCGCGTCGCAGCGCACGGCCTGCACGTGCGGGTGGTTGACGAGCGCGGCCGGCAGCGTTTTGCGGGCCTGCGCGCGGACATTCCAGCCCGCGTCGGCGAAGGCGTTGACGAGCACTTGGCCGACACGGCCGGCCGCGCCGAGGATCAGGACGGTGGAAGGCATGGCGGGCTCCGGTGAATGACGACGAAGTCATTGTTCGGCGCCGCACGTAAATGCACAATCGACATGGCCGAATACGAGTCATTCATCAATGAATAGCAAGTCATCAACGGCGGAACCCGATTGGGCGCTGCTGCGCGTCTTCCTCGAAGTGGCCGGCAGCGGCTCGCTGAGCCGCGCCGCACTTGCGCTCGGCAGCAGCCAGCCGACGCTGAGCCGGCAAATCGCGCAGCTCGAGACGCAGCTCGGCCACGCGCTGTTCGAGCGCACGACGCGCGGCGTGCGCCTGACCGAAGCCGGCGCGGCGCTGCGCGGCCCGGCCGAGCGCATGCGCGAGCACGCCCAGCAGTTCTCGCTGGTCGCCGCGGGCCGATCGCAAACGCTGGCCGGCACGGTGCGCCTGACCGCGAGCGAGATGGTCAGTGCGTACCTGCTGCCCGATTTGCTGCGCGCGCTGCGCAACCAGCACCCCGAGATCCAGATCGAGCTCGTCGCGAGCAACGAGGTCGAGAACCTGCTCGAACGCGAGGCCGACATTGCGTTGCGCATGGTGCGGCCGAAGCAGAGCGCGCTGGTCGCGCGGCGCCTGGCCGATCAGCCGATGGGCTTCTACGCGCACCGCGACTACGTTCAGGCGCACGGCAAGCCGACCGAGGCGAACATGCTGACGCACCAGTGGGTCGGCTACGACCGCTCGGATCAGTTCGTGCGTGGCTTTCGCGACGCGGGCTTCAAGGTCGGCAAGCAGATGTTCGCGTTCCGCTGCGACAACCAGATCGTCGTGTGGCACGCGGTGCGCGCAGGGCTGGGGATCAGCGCCGGCATGCAGCGCGTCGCGGCGCTGTCGCCCGAGCTCGTGCGGGTACTGGCGAAGCTGCCGATCCCGCCGTTGCCGCTGTGGATCACCGCGCACCGCGAGCTGCGCGGCACGCCGCGGCTGAAGGTCGTGTTCGACTTCTTGGCCGAGGCGCTGGCCGCACGCTGACCCGGGCGACGACGCGGCAAGGGCATGCGTCGCGAGCGGCGCGCGACGCAGGCCCGACTCCTACAATCGCCCGACACCCTCAGGACGCCGAACCATGATCTCCCGCGAACCCACGATCGAACGCTTGGCCGTTGCGCGCTCGCTGCTGCTCGAACCCTTCGGCCTGACCGACGCGACGCTGCAAAGGGCGCTCGCGACGATCGCGACGCACCGCATCGATGACGCCGACCTGTACTTCCAGTACACGCGCAGTGAAGGCTGGAGTCTCGAAGAGGGCATCGTGAAGAGCGGCAGTTTCGGGATCGACCAGGGCGTCGGTGTGCGCGCGGTGGCGGGCGAGAAGACCGCGTTCGCGTATTCCGATGACATCACCGAAGCCGCGCTGATGGACGCCGCGATGACCGTGCGCACGATCGCCGCCGCGGGCCAGAGCCGCAAGGTCAAGGTCGGCACGAAGCAGAAGGCCGTGGGTTCGAAGCTGGCGCTGAGCCGCGTGCTGTACGCGCCGATGGACCCGATCGCCACGCTCGACAGCACGCAGAAGGTCGCGCTGCTCGAGAAGGTCGAGAAGCTCGCGCGCAGCAAGGATCCGCGCATCGTGCAAGTGATGGCGGGCCTGGCGGGCGAGTACGACGTCGTGATGATCGCGCGCGCCGACGGCACGCTGGCCGCCGACGTGCGCCCGCTGGTGCGCCTGAGCGTCACGGTGATCGCCGAGCAGACGATCGCCGGCGAGGTGCGCCGCGAGGTCGGCTCGGGCGGTGGTGGCGGTCGCTTCGGCTTCGGTTACTTCCACGACGACGTGATCGAAGGCTACGTGCAGGATGCCGTCAACGCGGCGCTGACGAATCTCGAATCGCGGCCCGCGAAAGCCGGCGAGATGAGCGTCGTGCTCGGGCCGGGTTGGCCCGGGGTGTTGCTGCACGAGGCGATCGGCCACGGGCTCGAAGGCGACTTCAACCGCAAAGGCTCGAGCGCGTTCAGCGGCAAGATCGGCCAGCGTGTCGCGGCCAAGGGCGTGACCGTGCTCGACGACGGCACCATCCCCGATCGGCGCGGCTCGCTCAACGTCGACGACGAAGGCAATGCCTCGCAGCGCAACGTGCTGATCGAGGACGGCATTCTGAAGGGCTACATCCAGGACTCGATGAACGCGCGCCTGAGCGGCGTCGCGCCCACCGGCAACGGCCGGCGCGAGAGCTACGCCGCGGTGCCGATGCCGCGCATGACCAACACCTACATGCTGGGCGGCGACAAGACCAAGGAAGAGATCGTCGCCGGCCTGAAGCGCGGCCTGTACGCGACCAACTTCGGTGGCGGCCAGGTCGACATCACGAGCGGCAAGTTCGTGTTCTCGGCGAGCGAGGCGTTCTGGGTCGAGAACGGCAAGATCCAGTATCCGGTGAAGGGCGCGACCATCATCGGCAACGGGCCGGATGCGCTGACCCGCGTCAGCATGATCGGCAACGACATGAAGCTCGACCCGGGCGTCGGCGTGTGCGGCAAGGAAGGGCAGAGCGTGCCGGTGGGTGTGGGCCAGCCCACGTTGCGGATCGACCGGCTGACGGTGGGCGGCACCGCCTGAGTCCGGTGTTCGCCAAGCCCTGTGCTACATTCGTGCCCATGAATTCCCGCGCTGTTTATTTTGCGTATTTTTGGAGCTCCACCGCCCCGCGGCCGGAGAGGCCATCGCGCACCTGAAGCAAACAGCGCCAAATCTCCGAAAACCGCCGGGCTCACCCCCGGCGGATTTTTTTCGACTTCTCAATCCTCATTGTTTGGAGACCGCCATGACCCAGAAGACAGCCGCCACCACCAGCGAGGGTTGGTATGCGCACAGCGAACGCACCAGCCAGACCGACGACCAGCGGATCAAGGACGTGACGCCGCTGCCGCCGCCGGAGCACCTGATCCGCTTCTTCCCGATCGCCGGCACGCCGGCCGAGGCCCTGATCGGCGACACGCGCAATGCGATCCGCCGCATCATGCAGAAGAAGGACGATCGGCTGCTCGTGATCATGGGGCCATGCTCGATCCACGACCCGGTGGCTGCAGTCGAGTACGCGAAGAAGCTGAAGACCCAGCGCGAGAAGTACAAGGACACGCTCGAGATCGTGATGCGCGTCTACTTCGAGAAGCCGCGCACGACGGTCGGCTGGAAAGGCCTGATCAACGACCCGTACCTCGACGAAACCTACCGCATCGACGAAGGCCTGCGCATCGCGCGCCAGCTGTTGCTGGAGATCAACCGCCTGGGCATGCCGGCGGGCAGCGAGTTTCTCGACGTGATCTCGCCGCAGTACATCGGTGACCTGATCTCGTGGGGCGCGATCGGCGCGCGCACGACCGAAAGCCAGGTGCACCGCGAGCTGGCGTCGGGCCTGTCGGCGCCGATCGGCTTCAAGAACGGCACCGACGGCAACATCCGGATCGCGATCGACGCGATCCAGGCGGCGGCGCGGCCGCACCATTTCCTGTCGGTGCACAAGAACGGCCAAGTCGCGATCGTCGAAACGCGCGGCAACAAGGACTGCCATGTGATCCTGCGCGGCGGCAAGGCACCGAACTACGACGCCGCGCATGTGGCGGCGGCCTGCAAGGAGATCGAGGCGGCCAAGCTCGACTGCACGCTGATGGTCGACTGCAGCCACGCCAACAGCAGCAAGCAGCACGAGCGCCAGGTCGACGTGGCGCGCGACGTGGCGGCGCAGATGAAGGCCGGCAGCCGCTGCATCTTCGGCGTGATGGTCGAAAGCCACCTGCACGCCGGGGCGCAGAAGTTCAGCGCCGGCAAGGACGATCCGGGCAAGCTGGAGTACGGCAAGAGCATCACCGACGCCTGCATCGGCTGGGATCACTCGCTCGAAGTGCTCGAGGTGCTGAGCGAGGCCGTCAAGGCGCGTGCGGCGCTGAGGCCGGGGGCGACGGCGTCGGCGGCGTAACCGGCGTAAGGGCGCGCAAGCGCGCTGGCGGGGCAGGCGCGAAGCAGGTCCAATCGCCGCTCGGTTCACGCTCGGGACATGACATGCCTCAGAAGTTCGTTTGGCTGCGCCGATGCGGCGCGATCGCGGTGATCGGCTGCGCGCTGCCGGCCGTGGCCGAGTTGTCGGCGGTCGGCCGCGAGGCGGTCGAGGCGGCGTTCGCGCGCGGCGACGGCAATCGCGACGGCAAGCTCTCGCGCGACGAGGCGCAACGCTTTCCCGAGATCGCCGCACGCTTCGACGAGCTCGACAAGAACCGCGACGGCTTCCTGTCGCTGATCGAGTTCTCGGTCGGCGCGACGCCGCCGGTCAAGCCGCAACGCTAGTCGGCATCGCGGGCGAGGCGCTCGCTCTGCCAGTACACGTCGTCGCCGCCGAGGCCGTCGAGGTTCGCGCGGTTGAGCACGCGTGCGAGCACGAACAGCAGGTCGGAGAGGCGATTCAGGTAGTGGCGCGGTTCGGCGCGCACCGCATCCGCGGCCGTCAGCGCGACCACCGCGCGCTCGGCGCGGCGCGCCATCGTGCGAGCGACGTGCGCGAGCGCCGCGCTGCGGGTGCCCGCGGGCAGAATGAACTCCTTCAGGCGCGGCAGTGCGGCGTTGTAGTGCGCCAGCGCTTCGTCCAGGCGCAGCACCGCCTCGGCCTTCAGCAGCTCGTAGCCGGGGATCGACAACTCGCCGCCGAGGTTGAACAGCTCGTGCTGGATCACGACCAGCAACTCGCGCACGTCGTCGGGCAGCGGCTCGGCCAGCAGCACGCCGAGCTGCGAGTTCAACTCGTCGACATCGCCCATCGCCTGCACGCGCAGGTGGTCTTTGGGCACGCGGCTGCCGTCGCCGAGGCCGGTCGTGCCGTCGTCGCCGGTGCGGGTTGCGATCTGGGAGAGTCGATTGGCCATGCCGCGATGCTAGCGCGCCGTGGCGGCACAATGGGTGCAAGGCCCTTGTTTGAACGGCCACGGAGACCCGGATGAACGCACCGCTGCCCGCCCACTTGCTGCCCCGGCTCGAACCACGCCCGGTTCCGGCTGCGATGCTCGAAGCGCTGCAATTGCACTTCGGCGCACGCTGCTCCACAGCGCTCGCGGTGCGTGAGCAGCACGGCCGTGACGAATCGCCGATCGATGCGCCGCCGCCCGAAGCGGTCGTGTACTGTGAGGGCACCGACGATGTCGCCGCGGTCGTCAAGCTGGCCGACCAGTACGCGGTGCCGGTGATTCCGTTCGGCGTCGGCTCGTCGCTCGAAGGGCATTTGCTGGCGGTGCAGGGCGGCATCAGCATCGACCTGTCGCGCATGAACAAGATCATCGCGGTGCAGCCCGAAGACCTGACCGTGACCGTGCAGGCCGGCGTCACGCGCATGCAGCTGAACAACGAGATCCGCCACACCGGTCTGTTCTTCCCGATCGACCCGGGCGCTGATGCGAGCTTGGGCGGCATGAGCGCGACGCGCGCCAGTGGCACGAACGCGGTGCGCTACGGCACGATGCGCGAGAACGTGCTCGGCTTGACGGTCGTCACCGCGAGCGGCGAGACGATCCACACCGGCACGCGCGCGCGCAAGTCGTCGGCGGGCTACGACCTGACGCGCCTGATGGTCGGCAGCGAAGGCACGCTCGGCGTGATGACCGAGATCACGCTGCGCCTGTACCCGCTGCCCGAGGCGATCTCCGCGGCGACCTGCACCTTCCCGAGCATCGATGCGGCGGTGCGCACGACGATCCAGATCATCCAGATGGGGATTCCGATCGCGCGCTGCGAGCTGCTCGATGCGCACGCGGTGCGCGCGGTGAACCGCCACGACAAGCTGACGCTGACCGAGGCGCCGATGCTGCTGATGGAGTTTCACGGCAGCGAAGCGAGCGTTGCGGAGCAGGCCGCGACGGTGCAGGAGATCGCCGATGAGTTCGGCGGCTCCGGCTTCCAGTGGGCGACGACGCCCGAAGAGCGCACCAAGCTCTGGACCGCGCGCCACCATGCGTACTTCGCCGGCGCGCAAATGAAGCCGGGCTGCCGCACCGTCAGCACCGACACCTGTGTGCCAATCTCGCAGCTGGCCGAGTGCGTGACGACGGCGTCGGAGGCCGCCACCGCCGCCGGGATGCAGCACTACATCGTCGGCCACGTCGGCGACGGCAACTTCCACATCGCCTACCTCGTCGACCCGACCATCCCGGCCGAGCGCGAGCTGGCCGAGCGGCTGAATCAGGAACTGGTGCAGCGCGCGATCGACGTGCAGGGCACCTGCAGTGGCGAGCACGGGATCGGGCTGCACAAGATGGACTTCCTCGTCAACGAGGCCGGCGCCGGCGCGATCGACATGATGCGCACGCTGAAGCGTGCGCTCGACCCGAAGAACATCATGAACCCGGGGAAGATCTTCGCGCTCTGAGGCTCAGTTCGTGGGGGCCGACACCGACAGGGTCTGCTGACTCGTCCCCGAGCCGTCCACGCTTTCCAGGTGGACGCCAAAGCCCCACAAGCGCGCCACGTGCTTCAGCACCTCTTGCGCGCCTTCGTGCAGCGGTCGGTTGTTGTGGCGCGTGTGGCGCAAGGTCAGTGAGCGATCGCCGCGCAGGTTGACATTCCAGACCTGAATGTCGGGCTCGCGCGAACTCAGGTCGTACTGCTTCGACAGCGCCTCGCGCAGCTTGCGGAAGCCCGACGGGTCGTGAATGGCGGAGACCTGCAGGTTCTCGGCCTTCTCGTCGTCGAGGATCGCAAACAGGCGCATGTCGCGCATCAGCTTTGGCGAGAGGTACTGGCCGACGAAACTCTCGTCCTTGAAGTTGCGCATCGCGTGGTCGAGCGTCGGCAGCCAGGGTTGGCCGGCGATGTTCGGGAACCACTCGCGGTCTTCGTCGGTCGGGTGTTCGCAGATGCGCTTGATGTCGGTGTACATCGCGAAGCCGAGCGCGTACGGATTGATGCCGCTGTACGCGCGGTGGCCGACCGGCGGCTGGTAGACGACGTTGGTGTGCGACTTCAGCCACTCGATCATCACGCCGTCGGTCAAGTAACCGTCGTCGTACATCGTGTTCAGCAGGTGGTGGTGCCAGAACGTGGCCCAGCCTTCGTTCATCACCTGGGTCTGGCGCTGCGGGTAGAAGTACTGTGCGATCTTGCGCACGATGCGCACGATCTCGCGCTGCCAAGGTTCGAGCAGCGGCGCGTTCTTCTCGATGAAGTACAGGATGTTCTCCTGCAGCTCGGCCGGGAAGCGTTTCGCCTCGGTGCCGCTGTCCGCCTTTTCGGCCTTGCGCGGCAAGGTGCGCCAGATGTCGTTGACCTGCGACTGTGCGTGCT
>JAZJZJ010000178.1:0-15316 GCA_040389925.1 Pseudomonadota bacterium | reverse complement strand
GGCGAGCTTCTCGCCGCGCTCCAGCGTGCGGTTCGCGACCGCCATCGCGCGCGGTTTGCGCGCCGCGAAGTGGGTGGCGACCAGCGCGATCATCTCGCCGGCGCCCACGAACAGCACCTTGTTCTCGCGCAGGTCTTCGAACAGCTGCGACGCCAAGCGCACCGCCGCGGCGGCCATGCTGATCGAGTGCGCGCCGATCTCGGTCGAGCTGCGCACTTCCTTCGCGACCGCGAACGAGCGCTGGAACATCTGGTGCAAGTTGCCGCCGAGCGTGCCGGCGGTTTCGGCCTCGCGCACCGCCTGTTTCAGCTGGCCGAGGATCTGCGGCTCGCCCAGCACCATCGAATCGAGGCCGCTGGCGACGCGAAACGCATGTCGCGCCGCGGCGCCGCCTTCGAACACATAAGCGTGCTCGCGCAACGTGTGGCTGGAGACGCCGCCGACGCCGGCGAACCACTCGACCGCCGGGCTGACAAGCGCCGCGGAATTGGGGTGACTGGCGTCTGCGCCGACGTAGAGCTCGGTGCGGTTGCAGGTCGATACGATCGCGACCTCGCTGACGCGCTGGAGGCGCTCGCGAAACGCCTGCAGCGTCGGCGCCAACTGCTCCGGCGAGAACGCAAACCGGCCGCGCAAATCGACGGGTGCGGTGTTGTGGTTCAGGCCGAGGGTGAAGACGCTCATGTCATCGATT
Source organism: Pseudomonadota bacterium (assembly GCA_040389925.1). Classification (GTDB taxonomy): domain Bacteria; phylum Pseudomonadota; class Gammaproteobacteria; order Burkholderiales; family Burkholderiaceae_C; genus LMDS01. Next base: position 14,622 of record JAZJZJ010000178.1, on the reverse strand, counting down.
ATAAAATCTGCGGCGCTGGTGCGCGTTTGACCCTTGTCAGAGGCCTTGCAGCCCGGAAAAACACAAGAGAGACACCCGATTGGGCCCCATCGACGCTTTCTGGCATCTGCTGAACTTCTTCGCACCTGCCGTCGGTGTGGGGCTGCTCACGGCCACGTTCGCGAAACTGCTGTGGTGGCGTGAACTGAAAAGCGCGCGCTGGACTCGCCTCGCGCTGTGGGCAACGGCCGGTTGCGCGCTCGTGCTGGTCGCCGGCCTGATCGTGTTCGGCCACGACGGCAAGATGGCGACTTGGGCAGCGATGGTCGCCGCCTGCGGGTTGACGCTGTGGGTCGTCGGCTTCGGCCCGCTCAGGCGCTGATCAAGCTCAGGCTGCGGCGGTTTCGCGCTGCAGCACCTCGCCGCGCAGCGAGTGCGAATTGACCTCGGTGATCGTCACGTCGACCATCTGGCCGATCAAGCGGGGCTGGCCCTTGAAGCTGACCATGCGGTTGCATTCGGTGCGGCCGCTCAGCTCGTTCGGGTCCTTGCGCGACGGCCCTTCGACCAGCAGGCGCTGCACCGTGCCGAGGCGTGAGTCGCTGATCGCGCGCGAACTCGCCGTGATCGCCTTCTGCAACTGGTGCAGCCGCTTCATCTTCTCGATTTGCGGCGTGTCGTCGGCGAGGTTCGCCGCCGGCGTGCCGGGGCGCGGGCTGAACACGAAGCTGAAGCTGTCGTCGAAGCCCACGTCGTCGATCAGCTTCATCATCTGCCCGAAATCGGCCTCGGTCTCGCCCGGGAAACCGACGATGAAGTCGCTCGACAGCGAGATGCCGGGCCGCAGCGTGCGCAGCTTGCGCACCGTGCTCTTGTATTCCATCGCGGTGTAGCCGCGCTTCATCGCCATCAGGATGCGGTCGCTGCCGTGCTGCACCGGCAGGTGCAGGTGGTTCACGAGCTGCGGGATCTTCGCGTACGCGTCGATCAGGCGCTGCGTGAACTCGTTCGGGTGGCTGGTGGTGTAGCGGATGCGCTCGATGCCGGGGATCTCGGCGACGTATTCGAGCAGCAGCGCGAAGTCGGCGATTTCGGCGCTGTCGCCCATGACGCCGCGATACGCGTTGACGTTCTGGCCCAGCAGTGTCACTTCCTTCACGCCCTGATCCGCCAAGCCTGCGACCTCGACCAGCACGTCGTCAAACGGCCGCGAGACCTCTTCGCCGCGCGTGTACGGCACGACGCAGTAGCTGCAGTACTTCGAGCAGCCCTCCATGATCGAGACGAACGCGGTCGCGCCATCGACCCGCGCCGGCGGCAGGTGGTCGAACTTCTCGATCTCGGGGAAGCTGATGTCGACCTGCGGCCGCATCTGTTTCGCGCGCGCTTGAAGCATCTCGGGCAGGCGGTGCAATGTCTGCGGGCCGAACACGACGTCGACATACGGCGCGCGCGCGATGATCGCCGCGCCCTCCTGGCTCGCGACACAGCCGCCGACGCCGATCAGCACGCCCTTGGCCTTCAGGTGCTTGACGCGGCCGAGGTCGCTGAACACCTTCTCTTGCGCCTTCTCGCGCACCGAGCAGGTGTTGAACAGGATCAGGTCGGCTTCGTCGACGTTGCCCGTCGGCTCGTAGCCTTGCGCCGCATGCAGCACGTCGGCCATCTTGCCGGAGTCGTACTCGTTCATCTGGCAACCAAAAGTCTTGATGAAGACCTTCTTGCCGGTGACGGCGGCAGTCACGGCTTGGTCCAGGTCATCGAGGCCGGATCGTAGATCCAGGTGCGGGTCTCTTCGACCGTCGCCGGCCACGGACGCTTGGCGATTTCATCGGGCGTCAGGATCCAGACGTCGCGCAATTGATCGCCGGTCGTGTCCAGCGTGTAGTTCACGATCGCCTTCGTGCCGGTGAGGGTCGCGGCGATCACGATCGCGTTCTGCTGGTTGCGCACGCGCGAGCCGGGCGACAGCGTGCGGCTCTTGCCGTTCAACACGATGGTCGGGTACTCGCCGAAAACGATCGCGCCGCGCAAGGCGTTCTGCGGGAACGCACGCAGTTGCGCGGCGGCGGGGGCAACAAGGCCGAACGCGACGATCGCGCCCAGCGCACAGCGGTACATGGTGTTCATCCAGTGGCTGTCGGAGTGGTGAGGGTGCTGATTTTACCGTGCGGCCCCGCTGACGTACCATCTCCGCCCGCCCCGTGTTTTGCCTGTGGAGTTGCCCATGTTCGGCATTGCTGACTACCCCTCGTTCGTCGTCGCCGTGATCGTGTTCCTGCTGATCCCCGGCCCGGGCAACCTCGCGCTGATCACGTCGACCGGCAAGGGCGGCCTGCGCGGCGGCTTCGGCTCGATCTTCGGGCTGATCGCCGGCGACCAGGTGCTGATGTGGACGGCGGTCGCAGGGGTTGCGGCGCTGCTGGCGGCCTCGCCGGCGGCTTTTGGCGCGGTGCAGTGGCTCGGCGCCGGCTACCTCGCGTGGCTCGGTCTGCGCATGATCCTGGCCAAGCCGGGCGACCGGCCGGTGCTGCAGATGCAGCCGAGCCACTTCTTCCGGCAGTCGTTCGTGATCACCTTGCTGAACCCGAAGGCGATCGTGTTCTACATGGCGTTCTTCCCGCTGTTCGTCGATCCGGCGCAGCACCGCGGGCTGCTGCCGTTCGCGGTGATGGCCGCGACGATCGCGGCGCTGACCTTCCTCTATGGCCTGATCGTCGTGCTGCTGACGCACCGGCTGGCCGAACGGCTGCGCGCGAACCCGACGATCTCCGGCGCGCTGCAGAAACTCGCGGGTGTCTTCCTGATCGGTTTCGGGCTGAAGCTCGCGCTTTCCCGTTGATCAGGCGCTGATCAGCCCGCGACGACCGTGCCGCTGACCTCGCCCAAGCCGATCCGGGCCGCGCCCGCGCGCGCGCAGTGGCCACGCAGCGTGATCGTGTCGCCGTCCTGCAGGAACGTGCGCTGTTCGCCGTTCGGCAGCGTGATCTTCTGCTTGCCGCCGGTGGTCAGTTCGAGCAGCGAGCCGCTCTGATCCGGCGTCGACCCAGAGAGCGTGCCCGAGCCGAGCAGGTCGCCGGGCTGCAGGTTGCAGCCATTGACGCTGTGGTGCGTGACGAGCTGCGCGAAGGTCCAGTAAGCGGCCTCGGCCACGCCCGATTGCGACAGCTTCACCGCCGGTTCGCCGGCCGCCAGCATCGCGGCGGTCTGCAGCCAGACGTCGAGTGTCATTTCGATCGCGCCGTGCGCGCGGTTGAACGCCGAGTCGAGATACGGCAGCGGCTGCGGGTCGCCCGCCGGTCGCGTGAACGCAGTGCGATACGGCGCCAGCGCCTCCATCGTGACGACCCACGGCGAGATCGTCGTCGCGAAATTCTTCGCCAGGAACGGACCGAGCGGCTGGTACTCCCACGCCTGCAGATCGCGCGCCGACCAGTCGTTCAGCAGGCAGACGCCGAACAGATGATCTTCGGCCGCGTCGATCGGGATCGAATCGCCGAGCGCGTTGCCCGGCCCGACGAACAGGCCGAGTTCGAGCTCGTAGTCGATGCGCTGGCTTGGGCCGAACAGCGGCGTCGGCGCCTCGCCTTTCGTTTGCCCCAGCGGCCGCTTGAAGCGCTGGCCGCTGACGCCGATCGACGACGCGCGGCCGTGGTAGCCGATCGGCACCCATTGGTAGTTCGGCAGCAACGGGTTGTCGGGGCGGAACAGCTTGCCGACCGCGGTCGCGTGGTGGATGCCGGTGTAGAAGTCGGTGTAATCGCCGATCGCGCAGGGCAGCGTCATCTGCGCTTCGCTTTGCGGCAGCAGCGCGCGATCCAGCACCGCTTGGTGCGCGCTGCCAACGGCCAACGCCGCCGAGAGTTCGGCGCGCAGCGCGCTGCGTGCTGCCGCACTGCGCGCCATGAACACATTCAGGTCGCCGAGCACGAGCGGCGCGAGCATCACCTGCGCGTCAGCGCTCCATGGGCCGGCTTCGGCCGCGAGTTTCAGGTCGAGGATGTGGTCGCCGATCGCCACGCCGATGCGCCACGGCTCGGTCGTGTTGGCGCGCCGGAAGCGTCCGAACGGCAGGTTCTGAATCGGGAAGTCGGTCTCGGCCGTGTTCGCCGAGGCGACCCAGCTTTTCAGCGTCGGATCGTGGGTGGCGTTGATGAGGTTGGCGTCGAGAAGTGTCATGGCGTGAACTTGTCCTTCAAGCCAGCCCAGCAATCGGCGTAGCGTTGATCGAGCTGTGGGCTCGCGAGCGCGAACCCGGTCGGGATGAACTTGTAGCGGCTCTCGAACATGAAGGCCAGCGTGTGGTCGAGCTTGTGCGGCGCGAGCGGCGCATTGCTCGCACGCTCGAACGCTTCTTCGTCAGGCCCGTGCGGCACCATGCAGTTGTGCAGGCTTGCGCCGCCGGGCTTGAAGCCTTCGGGCTTGGCGTCGTACTGGCCGTAGACCAGACCCATGAACTCGGACATGAGGTTGCGGTGGTACCAAGGCGGGCGGAAAGTGTCTTCCATCACCAGCCAGCGCGGCGGGAAGATCACGAAGTCGCAGTTCGCGGTGCCCGGCGTGTCGCTCGGCGACGTGAGCACCGTGAAGATCGACGGGTCGGGGTGGTCGAAGCTGATCGAGCCGATCGTCATGAAGTTCGCGGTGTCGTACTTCACCGGCGCGAGGTTGCCGTGCCACGCGACGACGTTGAACGGCGATTGCTGCATCGTCGCGCGCCACAGGTGGCCGCCGTATTTCTTGATGACTTCGTACTCGCCCACCGTGTTCTCGAAGGCCGCGACCGGCGCCTTGAAGTCGCGCGCGTTCGCGAGGCCGTTCGAGCCGATCGGGCCGAGCTCGGGCAAGCGAAAGTGCGCGCCGTAGTTCTCGCAGACGTAGCCGCGCGACGGGCCTTCCGCCAACTCCACCTTGAATGCGACGCCGCGCGGGAGCAGCGCGATCTCGCCGGGCTTCACTTCCAGCACGCCCATCTCGGTGACGAGCCGCAGCGCGCCCTGCTGCGGGACGAGCAGCATCTCGCCGTCGGCATTGACGAACGCGCGCCGGCCCATCGAGCGCGTCGCGAGGTAGACGTGCGCGGCGATGCCGGTTTGTGCGTCGGCGTCGCCGTTCGCCGCCAGGGTGCGGATGCCGTCGACGAAATCGCCGTCGACATCCTCGATCGGGATCGGGCTCCAGCGCAGCGGCTCGGGTGCGAGCGCGGTGTTCCTGTCGCCGCCGGTTTGCCAGAACGCCTGGCCGTAGGCCTCGTAGCGGCCCGAGACGACCGAAGGCTGGCGCCGGTACAGCCAAGTGCGGCGGTTCTCGTGGCGTGGCGCGGTGAACGCAGTGCCCGACAGCAACTCGGGATACAACGCCAGCGGCGCGCGCTGCGGGCTGTTGCGGCCCTGCGGCAGCGCGCCGGGAACGGCTTCGCTCGCGTACTCGTTGCCAAAGCCGGTCTGGTAGGTCAGCGGTGTCGTGCTCATGGATGGGTCGATTGGTTGGCAGCCGATTCGCGCGCCGCGACGAGCGCCTGCTTCAGCACGCCCTGTGTGCCGATGTGGTTGGCGAGCAGCAACACGAGGCGCGCATTCAGCGCGTGGCTGTCGGCGGGCGACAGATCGCGGTGCGCGTCGATCAGCGCTTCGTAAAAGTCGTCGGGCGCGCTCAGGTGCGGGTCGGTGATCAGGGTCATCGTGATGATCTCAGTGCAGCGCCAGCGCGCGCTGCATCGCGGCGCGCAGCGCATCGGCCGAGGGCTGGCGCCAGCGCGCGCAGACGTGCTGGTCGGGGCGCAGCAGATAAACGGTGCCGGGCAGCATGTCGTAGCGTTCGGCGACCAGCCCGTCGTGGTCGACGACGCTGCGCCGGGCCTCGGCATGCGCCGCCGCCTCGCACGGGCGCACGTGGACGACACGCAGCGTTGCGAGGCCTTCGGCTGCTTGTTGCAACTGCGACGCGATGCGGCCCGCGTCGGCAGCGCCGTAGACGAGCGCGCAGAAACCGTCGCCGAGCTCGCGCAGCAGCCAGCTTTCGCGGTCGTCGGCGCGCGTGACCGGCGCATCGACCGCGGCCGCGCCGGGGCGCATGCGGCCCTCGAAGCGCGCCGAGTCCGGCGTGTTGAGGGGCGAATGATCGAGCGTTGCCGGCGTCGACAGTCGGCCGCTGTTGACCAGCGTGCGCGCGAACGCATGGTGCTTCGAGAGATCGAGCACCGCGTCGCGGAACAAGCGGCTGATCTCGCTCTTGGGCGTGATGAAGTCGGTCGCACGGGTCGAGTGCAGGATGTTCTCGTCGGCCGCGAACTCGCGCTCTTGCGCATAGCTGTCGAGCAAGGCCTCTCTCGCGTGACCACCCAGCACGGCCGCGAGCTTCCAGCCGAGGTTGTCGGCGTCCTGTACGCCCGAGTTCGCACCACGCGCGCCGAACGGCGAGACGCCGTGCGCTGCGTCGCCGGCGAACAGCACGCGGCCGACGCGAAAGTGCGCCATCCGCGTGCAGGCGAAGGTGTAGACGCTGGCCCACTCGAGCTCGAACTGGGCCTCTTGGCCCAGCAAGGCCTTGACCCGCGGGATGATGTTCTCGGGCCGCTTCTCGATCTCCGGGTCGGCATCCCAGCCGAGCTGGAAGTCGATGCGCCAGACGCCGTCCGGCTGCATGTGCAGCAGCACGCTTTGCTTCGGATGAAAGTCGGGGTCGAACCAGAACCAGCGTTCCGCGGGTCGGTCGAGTTTCATCTTCACGTCGGCGATCAGGAAGCGATCGCGGAACACGCGGCCGGTGCTTTGCTGGCCGGTCAGCTCGCGCAAGGTCGAGCGGCTGCCGTCGCAGGCGACGACGTGGTCGGCGCGCAGCATGTACGGCCCGTCGGGCGTTTCGATCGTCAGCAGCGCGTGGTCGTCATGCTGTGCGATCCCGGTGATCTTGTGCTTCCAGCGCAGGTCGATCCCCGGCAACTCGGCCGCGCGCTGCGCGAGATAGCCTTCGACGTAATACTGCTGCAGGTTGATGAACGCCGGCCGCGCATGCCCGGGCTCGGCGAGCAGGTCGAACTGGTAAATCTGCGCGTCGCGGAAGAACACCTTGCCGACATTCCACGACACGCCCTTGTCGACCATGCGCTGGCCGCAGCCGAGCCGGTCGAAGATCTCGAGCGTGCGTTTGGCGAAGCAGATCGCGCGCGAGCCGGTCGAGAGCGTGTTGTCGTTGTCGAGCAGCACGACGCGCACGCCGCGCTGCGCGAGGTCGATCGCGAGCGTGAGGCCGACCGGCCCGGCGCCGACCACGACGACCGGGTGGCGTGCCGGTTCGGTCGCGTCCTGATCGGCATGACGCGTCGGCTCGAAGCGCAGCGCCTGGAAGTCGACCGTGGCGTCGGTCGCGTTCATCGTGTTCAGCTTTCGAGCGCGTGCCACATCTCGATGTCGCGCTCGGCGGTCCAGATGCGTGGGTCGGGGTACTTCGTGACTTCGTCGTAGCAGCGCGTCACGTCGAACGGCATGCAGTGGTCGAAGATGACCCAGTGCCCGTACTTGGGCTTGAGCTTCGCGAACGTGTCCTTGTAGACCGCATTCAGGTCCTTGCCCGCGCTGACGCCGGCCTGAACGCTGGCGCGCACATCGGCGATGAAGCCTGCCGTGCTCGATAGCCCTTCCTGGACGCGCGCCTCGCCCACCAGCGCCGGGCCGCGGCCGGGCACCAGCGCGAGCGGCTTCAGCGCGGCGAGGTTCGCGAGCGTCTGTGGCCAGTCGTTGAAGTAGGCGTCGCCGGCATACGGCGTGGCGTCGAACTCGACCAAGTCGCCGCTGAGCAGCGTGCGCTCCTGCGGCAGCCAGACGACGGTGTCGCCCTTGGTGTGGCCACGGCCGAGCTGCAGCAACTGCACTTCGAGTTTGCCGAGCCACAGCGTCATCTTGCCGGTGAAAGTCATCGTCGGCCACGTCATGCCGGGCGGCACGGTCTCGACATTGCTGAACAGGCGCGGGAAGCGGCCGATCTCGCTCGCCTTGTCCTGCTCGCCGCGCTCGACGATCAGGTCATACGTATCCTGGCTGGCGAGGATCTGCTGTGGCTGATAGGCGCTCGCGCCGAGCACACGCACCGCGTGATAGTGGGTCAGCACGACGTACTTGATCGGCTTGTCGGTGACCTCGCGGATGCGGCGGATCACGTCGGCCGCCATCGCCGGCGTGGCCTGCGTGTCGGCGACCAGCACCGCGTCGTCGCCGATGATGATGCCGGTGTTTGGGTCGCCCTCGGCGGTGTAGGCCCACGCATGCTCCGAGAGCTGCGCGAAGGTGACCTTCTTCTCTTCGAGATCGGCCTGGCTGGCGAACTTTTTCGGCTGGTTCATCGTCGTTCCTTGCGTTGGCCTTGCATTCGGCGCGAATTTCGAGTCTAGTGGATTCGTTAGATGATGTCTAATTCGATTTGTGATGAACTGATTCGAGGGTGCGCCGGATGAACGACAGGATCGACCGAACCCAGCGTGGCATCCAGAGCATCGAGGTCGGCGGCCAAGTGCTGACGGCGCTCGCTCACCACGGTCGGCCGATGGCGCTGAAAGACTTGGCGCGCGCGGCCGGCATGGCGCCGGCGAAGGCGCATCCGTACTTGGTCAGTTATGCGCGCATCGGGCTGATCGAGCAAGACCCGCAGACCGGCCTTTACTTCCTCGGCCCGCTCGCGCTCCAACTCGGCCTGATCAGCCTGCAGCAGGCGAACCCGGTGCAGGTCGCCACACCGGTGATCGGCGAACTCGCGCCACGCATCGGCCATACCGTCGCGCTCGCGGTCTGGGGCACGCGCGGCGCGACGATCGTGCGGCTGGCGGAGTCGCCCGCTGCGGTGCACGTCAACATGCGCCACGGCACGGTGTTCTCGCTCGCCAACACTGCGTCGGGCCGATTGTTCGCGGCGTTCCAGGCCCCGGCGGTCGCGCGTGCACACCTCGAAGGTGAACGCGAACGCCAGACCGCCCAGCCCGATCCGGTCGTCGCGGGCATGCCGCGCGCCAAGCCGCTGCCGGCGTGGAAATCATTCGACGCGCAACTCGCCGAGGTGCGGGCACAGGGGCTGTCGCGCTCGGTCGGCGAGGTCGTGCCTGGCGTCAACGCGATGGCGGCGCCGGTCTTCGATCACACCGGCGCGATGGTGCTGGCCGTCACGGCCATCGGCCCCGCCGGCGTGTTCGACACCGCGTGGGACGGCGCGATCGCCAAGGCACTGCGTGGCAGCGCCGAAAGCGTGTCGGCGCGGCTGGGCTCGCCGACACGCACCGGCGGCGCGATCGCGCGATCTCGCGCCTGACGGACCGCAGCCTCGTGATCGCCCGGTTACGATCGGTCATGCATCACGGCCCCGCGCCCACACCCCATCAAGACCGGCTGCTCGAACACCATCTCATCGCCCTGCTCGGCGATGTCGACGATCGCGCGATCGGGTTGCTGCGCGAGCAGCTCGAATGGGTCGAAGTCGCCGGCGGCGACACGCTGATGCGGGAGCGCGGCGCCGGCGATTCGATGGACCTCGCGATCAGCGGGCGCTTGCGCGCCTGCGTGACCGACGACGGCGTCCTGCCGCGCGACGGCGGCAGCGCCAACAACCTTCTGGTCGACGTGATGCGCAACGTGCGCGGCATCGGGCGCGTCATCGGCGTCGACCCGAGTGCGCGCCAGCATCGGCGCAAGGTCGGCGTCGCGGTGGCGCCGCGAGCGTGAGCGAGCGCGAACAGCTCGAAGCCGGGATCAACGCGCTGCAGGCCCAGCGCGCGACGCTCGGCGACACCGTGGTCGACCTGGCGCTGGCGCCGCTGCGGGCCCGGTTGAGCGGGCTCGACGTGGGCCATCGCACCGAGACCCGGCAGCTGCGCATGGTCAGCGTGTTGTTCGCCGACATCGTCGGCTCCACCGCGATGGGCCGGCCGCTCGACCCCGAAGACACCCACGCCATCATGGACGGCGCGTTGCAAAAGTTCGCGGCCGTGATCGGCGCCCACCAGGGCCGCGTGCTGCGCTTCATGGGCGACGGTCTGCTCGCCGCGTTCGGCGCCGACGGCGCCCGCGAAGACGACCCCGAGCGCGCCGTGCGCGCCGGTCTGGCCTTGCTCGACGAAGGCCGGCGGCACGCCGTGCAAGTCCTGCAGGACCACGGCGTCGCCGGCTTCGACGTTCGCGTCGGCATCAACACCGGCAGCGTGCTCATCGGCGGCGGCGTCGAGGCCGAGAACACCGCGATGGGCGCGACGGTCAACATCGCCGCGCGCATGGAGCAGAGCGCGCCGCCCGGCGCGCTGCGCATCACCCACGACACCTACCGCCACATCCGCGGCGTGTTCGACGTCGACGAGCAGCCGCCGCTCGACGTCAAGGGCCGCGACGAAGCGCTCGTGACCTACCTCGTGCGGCGCGTCAAGCCGCGCGCCTTCCGCGTGCCCACACGCGGCGTCGACGGCTTGGAAACGCCGATGGTCGGACGCGCCGCCGAGCTGGCCGCGCTGAACCAGGGCTTCGAGACCGTGCTGGCCGAGCGCCGGCTGCAGGCGGTCACCATCGTCGGCGATGCCGGCCTCGGCAAGAGCCGTCTGCTGGCCGAATTCCAGAACGCGCTGGAGACGCATCCGCAGTCGTTCTGGCTGCTGCTCGGCCGAGCCCAACCCAACGGTGTGCTGCGCCCTTACGGTTTGCTGCGCGACGTGATCGCGTGGCGCTTCCAGATCGCCGACAGCGACAGCCAGGCGCTCGCGCGGCGCAAGCTCGTCGACGGCATGGCGCCGCTGTTCCGGCAGGAAGGCGAGCTGCCCGCGCACCTGCTCGGCCAGCTGATCGGCCTCGACTTCTCGGCCAGCCCGCTGCTCGCCGGCATGCTGGACGACGGGCGCCGGATCCGCGACCGCGCGTACCAGGCCCTGGCGCAGCTGCTGCGGCGCCTGGCCGCCAGCGACGGCGCGCCGCTGGTGATGCTGCTCGACGACCTGCACTGGGCCGACGACGGTTCGCTCGACTTCATCGCCCAGTTGATGCAACAGCAGCGCGACCTGCCGCTGTTGCTGGTGATGCTGGCGCGCCCGGCGCTGTTCGAGCGCCGCGCGAACTGGGTCGCCGCCGACGCGCCGCACCGGCGCATCGACGTGGCACCGCTCGGCGCCGACGACAGCCACACGCTGACCGACGTGCTGTTGCAGCGCATGGCCGAGGTGCCGCAAGCGCTGCGCGCGCTGCTCACGTCACGCGCCGAAGGCAACCCGTTCTACATGGAAGAGTTGGTGAAGATGCTGATCGACGACGGCGTGATCCACGTCGACGCCGACGGCTGGAACGTGCACGCCGAGCGATTGCTGGCGGCGCGCGTGCCGGCCACGCTGACCGGCGTGTTGCAGGCCCGCATCGACGCGCTCGCACTGGCCGAGCGCCGCGCGCTGCAGCACGCCGCGGTCGTCGGCCATGTGTTCTGGGACGCTGCGCTCGACGCGCTCGAACCGGGGGCGGCCACGGCACTCGCGAACCTGCTGCGCAAGGAGCTGATCGTGCAGCGCGACGGTTCGGCCTTCGATGATGCGGTCGAGTACAGCTTCAGCCACCACCTGTTGCACCAGGTCAGCTACGACACGGTGCTGAAGGCACCGCGCCGCGCGGGCCATGCCGCCGCCGCCGCTTGGCTGGCGCAGCGGCTCGGCGAGCGCAGCAACGAATACCTCGCGGTCGCCGCCGAACACTACGACCGCGCCGGCGACGAACAACAGGCGCTCGACTTCTTCGAGAAAGCCGCCAACGATGCGTCGCGCCGCTTTGCCAATGCCGCCGCCGTGGCCCATGCCGAGCGCGCGCTGGCCAATCCGCGGCTGACCGATCTGCGCCGGCGGTGGCGCACGCTGGTGATCAAGGTCACGGTGCTGGACCGCCAAGGCCTGCGCGCGCTGCAGCAGGTCGCGCTGGACGAGTACGAGGCGCTCGCCGATGCGATCGGCGACGACGGCTTGCGCGCCCGCGCCCGCGGTGCCCGGGCGCTGTTCGCCGATCGGGTGGGCGATCGAAGCACTTCGCTCACGCTGGCACAGGAAGCTTGGGCGCTGGCCGAGCGCGGCGACTGCCCGAGCCCGGCCGCGCTGGCACTGGGCCAGATTGCCTGGGTGCACTGCGTCCGCGGCGAGCTGGACATCGCGCGCCGGTATGCCGAGCAAGGCCTCGAATGGGCCCGCCGTGTACCCGATGAGCCCTACACCGTCCAGTTGCTGCTGGTGGCCATTCAGATTGCGAAGTTTGCCAACGACTACGCACGGGCGGACCTGCTGCTGGTCCAGGCACGCGAGACCGTTCGCACGACACCGTCGAGCCGTCGATCGCAAGGCCAGGTGATGCTCGCCAGCAGCCAGCACGCCACCGTGCTGGGCGACTGGCCCCAGGCGCAGCGTTACGCCGAAGCGGCGCTGCAGGCCAACCGTGAATTCGGTCTGCCGCACAACGAGGCCGCGGATCTGTGCGTGCTGTCCATCTGCGTTCGCGAGCAAGGTGACCCCGCGGCGGCGCTGGCCTTTGCCCACGAAGCAGTCGCGATCTTCGTGCGACTCACCGACCCGCTCAGCGAGGCGATGGCCCAGGCTACGGTCGGCCGCGCGCACGGCGCTGCAGGTGCCTGGACCGAGGCGCGCGCCAGCTTCGAACGGGCCATCGCGCTGTACCAGACGACGGGTGACGACGAAGGCGTGCGCACGTCGCTCGCGAGCGCGGCCGAGGCCTGCCTGCAGTGCGGCCAAGGCGAGCAGGCGTTGGCCCTCGTGGAGCGGTTGCTGCGTGACTCGGAGCGGCGCGACGACCAGGACGGCGATATCCGCATCGCGCTGATCTGCCACCGCGTGTTCCAGGCCGCGAGCGACCCGCGCGCCGACCGCATGCTGGTGCGTGCGCACAGCGCATTGCAGTCGATGGCCGCGCGAATCGGCGACGCCGCGACCCGTGCCCGGATGCTGCACAACGTCGCGGAACACCAAGCGGTGCTCGAGGCGTGGGCCCGGCGTGCCGCTGCCGCGCCGTCGGCGGCGCAGGACCTCAGCGCGCGCTGAGGTCGTCGAGTGCCGCCACGCGCCGCTCGGGCCGCATCCATTGCGCGAGGCCGAGGCTCAGGATGCCGAACGCCGAACTGGCGCGCTTCGATGTCGCGCCGGCCGGCTCGACGACACTGCGTTCGACCTTGATCAGTGCATCATCGGCCGGGTGAGGTCGGGCGACGAAACCGCAGCGGTCCATCAACAGCAGCATGTCGCGGTTGCCGGCCAGTACCTCGCCGCACAGCCAGCGCGCCCCGGCGCTGCGCGCGCACTTGCACAGCGCGCTGATCAGCCGCCGGCCCAGGCCCAGCCCATGCCACGCGTCCGCGACGACGACCGCGAACTCGGCGCTGTCGCCGTCCTCGTTCATCACATAGCGTGCGTCGGCGATCACGCGCTCGGTGTCGCCCTCCATCACCGTGACGACGAAGCCCATGTGGCTGCGGTAGTCGATGTTCGTCATCGCTTCGGCGCGCGCCGTGCTCAGGCCGTTGACGGCGCCGTGAAAGCGGTTGCGGCGCGATGCCGGCGAGAGCGCGGCCACAAAAGCCTGCTCGGACACGTCGTCCTGCGGCAGCACCGGCCGCAGCGTCGCGCGCTGGCCGTTGCGCAGGTCCCAGCTTTCGATCAGCTGGGTCGGGTAACGATGAATCCGGTACGGTGCCGTGGCGATCTGGGTCTGCATGCTCGACTCCTGGGGTCTGGGCCGCTCCGCGCTGCGGACCGGGTGAACCCACTGTAGGAATCGAGCGCCTGTCGGTCGCTGCAGGATTCGGTATCGGCGCTGTGCGAAATTCACACTCACGCGGCGCCGGTGTGACCCACGCTGCGGCCAGGCGCTACCAAGCGGCCGGTGGCTTCTTCAGCAGCGTGACGCGGCCGGCGTCCGTCGTCAGATAGCCGCCGGCAATCAGGTCCTTGAAGACGCGGCTGACCATCTCGCGCGACGAGCCGACGCGCTCGGCGATGTCCTGCTGCGTCAGGCGCTCCGGCAGCGCGCGCGGTGCGCCGTCGTCACCGGGCGCCAGCTGCTGCAGCAAGCCGACGACGCGGCCATAAACGTCCTGCAGCGCGAGGCTCTTGACGCTGTCGGTGGCCTGACGCACCCGCAGGATCAGCTTGTGGATCAGGTGCTGCGCGAAGTCCGGATGCGCGACGATGAAGGCGCGCAGGTTGGCGGCCGTGACGAGTGAGCAGGTCGTCGGCTCCATCGTCATCACCGACGCGCTGCGCACGCCGCCGTCGAGCGCCAACTCGCCGACGTACTCACCGGGGCCGTGGGTGGTGATGATCACCTCCTTGCCGGCCGCGTTGGCCGCGTACACCTTGACGCGCCCGTTCAGCACGATGAACAGCGTGTCGGCGCTGTCGCCTTCATGGATGATCACGGCGCGTGCCGGATAGCGCTTCACGCCGCCCTGCGCTGCGATGCGCTGCAGCAGGGGTTCGTCGAGCGGGCGGGGCGAGAGCGGCGGCGTCGGTGGCATGGCGCGCATTGTGCGGGTGCACCGAAAGACAAAGCCCCTGACTCTTCGTCCGAAAAATCAGGGGCTTGCAAAGGGTGGTGGCGCTTCAGGGATTCGAACCCCGGACCTGCGGATTATGATTCCGTCGCT
>JAZJZJ010000177.1:0-1864 GCA_040389925.1 Pseudomonadota bacterium | reverse complement strand
CGACTCCATCGACAGGTGCCGCGTCTCGAAGGCCTGCGCGCCGATGATCTCGGAGAGAAAGGTCTCGGACGCCGGATCGCCGTGCAGCACACAGTTCTCGCCACCTTCTTCGTAGTTCAGCACGAACTGCACCGCGATTTTCGCGTTGCCCGGCCAGTTCGCCTGCGGCGGGTTGCGGCCGTAGCCGATCAGGTCGCGCGGATAGTCCTTCGTCATCATCTGGTCGTGTTCCTAAAGGCCGTCCGGCAGAAGCACGGCGCCGAGATCGGGTGCACGCGGGTCGAGTTGCAGGTTGCGTTCGACATTGTGCAAATGCTGCTCCATCAACTTGACGGCGGCGCGCGCATCGCGCCTGGCCAGCGCCTCGACGATCGCGACATGCTCGCCCGCCGAGTGCTCGGCCGAATGCGCCGACTGGTACATCAGCGCGATCAGCGAGCAGCGCGACACCAGATCGCTCAGCATGCGTGCCAGCACCTCGTTGCCCAGCATCTGCGCGATCACGACGTGAAAGTCGGCGAGCAAGCGCGTGCGACCCGACACGTCGGTGCGCTGCACCGCGTCGGCCTCGGCCTTCAGGTGCGCCCGCAGCTCGGCGATCTGGGCATCGCTGAGCTCGGTGGCGGCGCGCCTGATCATCGCGGCTTCGAGCATGTTGCGCGCCTCGAAAACCTGCTTCGCCTCCTCGATGCCCGGCTCGGCCACGCGCGCGCCGCGCGCCGGCTCGAGCGTGATCAGGTGATCGCGGCTCAGCTGCATCAGCGCCTGGCGCACCAGCGTGCGCGAGACCTTGAAGATGTCGGCGATCTTCTGCTCGGCGAGCTTGGTGCCGGGCATCAGGCGGCGCTCGACGATCGCCGTGGTGATCGAGTCGGCGATGCGCTGCGTGAGGTTCTCCGCCGCGGCCGGGTCGGTCGCGCGTGCGGCGTTCGACGCGCCGGATCGGGCGGCGCGGATGACTTGCAGCTTCGGGGCGGATCTGGCCATGAAAGGGTTCGAGACGAGAGGAAGAGGCTTGCTTTGTGGTTCAAAGTGTATACACTTTTGTTCGCACTGCAAGCGCTTTTCTTGTTCGCCTTTCCTGTTCACCCCGCGAGGATCATCCATGGGCAAGCTCACCACCCACGTGCTCGACACCGCCAACGGCTGCCCCGCCGCCGGCATGGCCGTTGCGCTGTATCGGCTCGATCGGGGCGCACCCGTGCTGATCAAGCGGATCACGCTGAACCACGACGGCCGCGCCGACGGCCCGCTGCTCGACGGCGCGGCCTTTGTGCCGGGCACGTACCGCCTCGTGTTCGGCGTGGCGGCGTACTTCCGTGCGCGCGGCGCAAGGCTCGACGAGCCGCCGTTCCTCGACGAGGTGCCGCTCGATTTCGGCCTCGCGACGATCGGCGCGCACTACCATGTGCCGCTGCTCGCGAGCCCGTTTGCCTACTCGACCTACCGCGGAAGCTGAGCCGGATCAGGGTAAGTGCGTATGCGATCAATAAATCAAAGTGTATACACTTTGACCGCGTCGCCGCGGAGCCCGGTTTCCATCCGGTCGTGACGTTCACACCTTGCAGAGCCCGCCGTGGCAAGGGACTGGCTTGGGCCTGCTTCTTGCTGAATGGCGAGGCGGGTCCGGTGACGACCTGGAGACTCACACCGCATGGAAGCGTACCTTCTCGACTGGGCGAATCTGCTGCTGCGCTGGGCGCACATCATCACCGGCGTCGCTTGGATCGGCGCCTCGTTCTACTTCGTTTCGCTCGACAACAGCCTGACTCCGCCGAGGGACCCGAAAGACGCTGACAAGGGCGTTGGCGGCGAGCAGTGGGGCGTGCACGGCGGCGGCTTCTACCACCACCAGAAGTACCCG
>JAZJZJ010000176.1:602-15795 GCA_040389925.1 Pseudomonadota bacterium | reverse complement strand
CCTTTTGCCAGCCGTCGAAATAGGTCAGCACCGACGCCAGGTAGTTGAGCTTCTGGGCCCAGCTCAGCCCGCGGTGGCGCAGGATGCCCTCCATGCGCCAGACGTGCATCGCGCCTTGGCCCCAGCGCACGCGCTGCCCGATGAACGGCTCGATCGATTCCGGCGCCAGCCCGAACGCGAGCGGCTCGGCGTGATAGACCGATTTGTGCCCTTTCGCGTGCAGCCGCATCGAGGTGTGCAGGTCTTCGGTCACCGTGCCGGTGGCGAAGCCGCCGATCTCGTCGAGCGCACTGCGCCGCACCACGGCGCAGCTGCCGCAGAAGAAGGCCGCGTTCCAATAGTCCTTGCCGCGCTGGATCACGCGGAAGAACAGCGACTGCTCGGTCCAGACCGTGCGCCCCGCGCCGCGCCAGCGGTGCTGGAACGAATCGAGGTTGTAGAAGTCCTGCGGCGTCTGCACGAAGCCCACCTTCGGGTCGCTGAAGTAGCCCAGCGTGCGGGTCAGGAAGTCGCGCCGCGGTGCGTGGTCGGCATCGAAGATCGCGACCAGCTCGCCGCGGCTGTGGGCCAGCGCATGGTTGAGATTGCCGGCCTTGGCGTGTGCGTTGTCGGCGCGCGCCAAGTACTCGCAGCCGAGCTGGCGCGCCAGCGCGCGCATCTCCTCGCGGCGGCCGTCGTCGAGCAGCCAGGTCGTGTGCGGGTAGTCCATCGCGCGCGCCGCGAGCAGCGTCTTGCGCACCAGCTCGACCGATTCGTTGTAGGTCGGCACGAACACGTCGACGCTCAGGCCGGCGACCGCCGGCGGCGCCGTGCGGTCGGTCAGGCGCCAGCACATGAAGACGTGCAGCAGCGCGGTCCCGAAGCCGAACACTTCGGCGCCGTAGACCAGCCACGAGAACAAGGGCGCGTCCGGGTTGAAGGTGCCCAGGCGCCAGATCAGATACCAGACGCTGACGGCGATGAACCCGAAGACGAGGATGCGGCGTGGCAGCTCGAGCGTGGTGGAAGGAACGGTGGGGGTAGTCATGGCGAGCCCGAAGACGCAGTTGCGTTGACTTCGGCCCCGCGGGCAAGAACTTGAACCGGCGCGCCGCCGCACGCCGACCGGCGTGAACGCTCAGTGCGCGAGACTTTCGCGGTCGGCCCGCAGCAGCGTCTCCAAGCACTGCGCCTGGATGCCGTAGAAGCCCTTGAGATCCTGGATCTGCTGCCAGATCGCGTCGCTCGGCGGGCTCACCGCACGCTTCACCGCGAGGATCATCTTGTTCTTGTTGGTGTGCTCCAGCGTGACGAACTCGAACACCTGCGTGTCGTAGCCGCAGGCCTCGAGCAGCATCGCGCGCAGCCCGTCGGTCAGCATCTCGGCCTGCTGGCCGAGGTGCACGCCGTGCTTCAGGATCGGCCGCAGCGGGTGCGGGCTCAGCAGCTGCGGCCGCAACTCCTTGTGGCAGCACGGCGAGCACATGATGATTTGCGCGCCGGCGCGCACGCCGGTGTGGATCGCGAAGTCGGTCGCGGTATCGCAGGCATGCAGCGCGATCATGATGTCGATCGATTCGGGCACGACGGTGCGCACATCGCCTTCGTCGAAGCGCAGGCCGTCGAGCGCGAGGCGCTGCACCGCGGCGTTGCACAGTGCGACCATGTCGGGCCGCAGCTCCACGCCCGCCACCTGCGCGGGCAGGCCGAGCGTGTGGCGCAGGTAGTCGTGCGTGGCGAACGTCAGGTAGCCCTTGCCGCTGCCGAAGTCGATCACGTCGAGGCGCTCGGCGTCTTTCAGCGCGGTCGCGGCCAGCGCATGGTCGAGCACCTCGACGAACTTGTTGATCTGCTTCCACTTGCGCGCCATCGCGGGCACGAGCTGGTGCTGCGCGTTCGTCACACCGAGCTCGGTGAGAAAAGCCCGGTCGAGGTCGAGAAAGCGATGCTTCTCGCGGTCGTGCGCGGCCGGCGCCGCGGGCGACGCGGTGTGGCTCGGCTTGCTGCGCAACAGTGTCTGCTTGCCCTTCTTGCTGATCAGCAGCTGGCGTTCTTCGATGGTGGTGAAGAGATGCGCATGGTTGAACGTGGTCTCGATCAGCTCGCGCACGTGGCGCACGCCGTCCGCGAAGCCCGCGTTCCGGGTGATGTCGCGCGTTTTGTGCGTGTGCAGGAACGACAGCTGCACCTCGCCCTTCAGCGTCACCGCCCGCACCGACACGCGCACGAGGTCGGACGCACTGGCGCGCGGCTTCGCGAGCACGAGCTTCACGAACGACGCGTCGGCGAGCGCGGCTTCGAGCAACGCGACGAAAGCGTCGAGGGGTTCTTCTTCCTGCATGGCTGATAGTGTAGGGACCATGGCCACGCGCAACGCGATCCGCAAGAGCACCCGCCGCAGCGGCAAGCACCACTACAGCGTCTACGTCGTCGAGCTCGCCGACACGGTCTGGAACTCGCCGAGCTTTCGCAAGGCGAATCCCGACCATGTGCTCGGCAAGCCCTTCGTCTACGTCGGCATGACCGGCCTCGACCCCGACCTGCGTTTCGACCGTCACAAGGCCGGGATCCAGGCGAACCGCTTCGTGCGCGAGTTCGGTCTGCGCCTGCTGCCGCAGCTCTACGCGGTCTACAACCCGATGCCGTACCACGGCGCCTGCGAGATGGAGGTCGAGCTCGGCATCGCGTTGCGCGAGCAGGGCTATGGCGTCTGGCAGGGTTAGGCCATCATGGCGCATGGGCACGAACTTCACGCTGTTCGACACGCCGATCGGCGCCTGCGCGCTGGTCTGGGGTGAACACGGACTGGTCGGTGCGTCGCTGCCGGAGCCGAGCGCGACGCAGACGCGCGCCCGCGTGCAGCGGCGCTTTCGCGGCAGCGTCGAGTGCGAGCCACCGCCTGCGGTGCAGCAGGTGATCGCGCGCGTGTTGACGCTGCTCGGCGGCCAACCCGACGACTTGGCTGACATCGCGCTCGACATGCGCGGTGTGCCGGCCTTCAACCAGCGTGTCTACTGTCTCGCTCGGGCGATCAAGCCGGGCCGCACGCTGACCTACGGCGAGGTCGCCGCGCAGCTGGGCGAGGGGCCGCAGGCCGCGCGCGCGGTCGGTCAGGCGCTGGGCGCGAACCCTTTTCCGATCATCGTGCCCTGCCACCGCGTGCTCGCGGCCGGCAGCCAGGCGGGCGGCTTCTCGGCGCCCGGTGGCACGCGCACCAAGCTGCGGCTGCTCGAGATCGAAAACGCCCGGTTCGGCGCATCGCCCGGCCTGTTCGAGGTCTGATCCTGCACTGCTGCGCCGAGCGGGGCCCGCCTCGGCTCAGGCGGCCGCCGAGATGACGGTCTCCGGCGCGTCCGTGAACCGGGCGAACAGGCCATCGAGGCCGACCCGGCTGTCCAGCACGATGGCCATCTTCGGCGTGCACAGCGCCGCGATGCGCTCGAACCCGAACCAGCCGAAACCGTCCATCTCGGGCAATTGGCGGCCGGAGTGGCGATCGAGGTAGCGGCTTTCGCAACGCAGCTGCTTCAGGTCGAAGCGCGGCATCAGGGTGGCGAACAGGTGCAGGTTTTTCTTGTTCGTGTACGCGAAGCGGCCGAGGTCGAGCAGCGCGTCGGGCTGCAGGCGCAGCCCGCTCTCTTCACGCGTTTCGCGCAGCGCGGCCTCGAGCGGCGTCTCGTCGGGGTCGATGCCGCCCTTGGGCAGATCCCAGTGGTTCTGGCCGGTGACGTGGCACAGCAGCAGTTCGCGATCCCGGTTCAGGATCACGACACCGCAACTCAGACGCTTGGGATTGAAGAACGACATGGCCTCACCCGGACGAACGGCCCGAGTCTGGCACGGGCGCCCCTTTTCGATCCAGCGAACAGACTGCAAAAAACGTGCGAGATCACGCCGGATCAGGCCTTGCGCCTGGCCGCGACCTTCTTCGCGGCGGTCTTGCCGGCGGCTGTCTTCACCGGCGCGGCCCGCTTCGCGGCGGACTTCTTCGCGGGCTTCGACGCCGCCACGATCGCCTCGTGACCGCGCGGCAACGGCAGGCCGCGCGGCACCGGCGCGACCAGCACGGCGAGCGCGCGGGCGTAGTACATCTGCCGGTCGGCCAGGCCATTGGTGCCGCCGTTGATGCGCTTCGTGATCGTCACGAACTGGCGTGCGTCGGCGAGCTCGTTCAAGCCGTTGCGCTGCCAGTACAGGCCGGCCGTTGCGAACGCGACCTCCGGCGTGGCCGCCTTCGCGGGGTCGGCCGCGAGGTCGATGCCTAGCAGCTCGCCGTAGGTCCGGTAGTTGAAGCGCCCGGTGATCTGGATCGGCCCGCGGCCCTTGAAGCGTTTGCCGTCGCCGGCCTCGGTGTTGCCCAAGCGCCGGGCCAGATCGCTCGGCGGCTCGTAGCGGCGCTGCGCATCGGTCGGGCCCCAGATCTCTTCCATCCAGCGGAACTCGCCGGACTCGTGTGCCAGCTGCGCGATGAAGGCGGCGGTGCGCAGCGCGGTGTCGATGCCGTGCGCGCGCAGCGCCGCGTTCAGGTGCGGCAGGTAGAGTGCGCGCTTGGCCGCGGCGAGGTTCGGCATGATCTGCTGCAGCTGGGCATCGGTGAGCATCGCGCGTCCTTTCGACCCGGCACGGGCCGCGACGGATATGACCACAGGCGCCGGCGCCGCCAAATCCCCAGGACGCAGACCGTGGCTCAGGTGTCGAGGCCGCCGAGGCAGACGTATTTGATCTCGAGGAAATCGTCGAGTCCGTACTTCGAGCCTTCGCGGCCCAGACCCGACTGCTTGACGCCGCCGAACGGCGCTTCGGCGGTCGAGATCAGCCCGGTGTTGACGCCGACGATGCCCGACTCGAGCTGCTCGGCGACGCGCATCACGCGGCCGATGTCGCGGCTGTAGAAGTACGCGGCGAGGCCGAACTCGCTGTCGTTCGCGAGCTCGATGACCTCGGCCTCGGTGTCGAACGCGAAGATCGGCGCGAGCGGGCCGAAGGTCTCTTCTTTCGCGAACAGCATCGCGGCGGTCGCGCCGCCGATCACGGTCGGCTCGAAGAACAGGCCGCCGAGCGCGTGGCGCTTGCCGCCGGTGAGCACCTCGCCGCCCTTGGCGCGCGCGTCGGCGATGTGCTCCTCGATCTTCGCGACCGCTTTCGCGTCGATCAGCGGGCCTTGCGTGACGCCGGCCTCCAACCCGTTGCCGACCTTGAGCGCCTTGACCTTCGCGACCAGCTTGTCGGTGAAGGCCTGCAGCACACCGCGCTGCACGTACAGGCGATTCGCGCAGACGCAGGTCTGGCCGGTGTTGCGGTACTTGCTGACCATCGCGCCGTCGACCGCGGCGTCGATGTCGGCATCGTCGAACACGATGAACGGCGCGTTGCCGCCGAGTTCGAGCGAGAGCTTCTTGATCGTGTCGGCGCTCTGGCGCATCAGCGTGCGGCCGACTTCGGTCGAGCCGGTGAAACTGAGCTTGCGCACGATGGGGCTGCGCGTCATCTCGCCGCCGATCTGAGAGGCCGAGCCGGTCAGCACCGCGAGCAGGCCCTTCGGGACGCCGGCGCGTTCGGCGAGCACGGCGAACGCGAGCGCGGAGAACGGTGTCTGCGTCGCCGGCTTCACTACCATCGAGCAGCCGGCGGCGAGCGCCGGGCCGGCCTTGCGCGTCAACATCGCGGTCGGGAAATTCCACGGCGTGATCGCGGCCGTCGTGCCGACCGGCTGCTTCAACGCGAGGATGCGTTTGTCGTTCGAGGTCGCGGGAATGGTGTCGCCGTAGACGCGGCGCGCCTCGTCGGCGAACCACTCGATGAACGACGCGGCGTACGCGATCTCGCCCTTCGCCTCGGCCAGCGGCTTGCCCTGCTCGCTGGTCATGATCAGCGCGAGGTCATCGACGTTCGCGAGCATCAGGTCGTTCAACTTGCGCAGGATCGCGGCGCGTTCCTTCGCGGGCACGTTGCGCCACTGCTTCTGCGCGGTGTCGGCCGCGGCGATCGCGCGCACCGTCTCGGCCGTACCGCACATCGGCACGGTGCCGAGCCGCTCGCCGGTCGCGGGGTTGGTGACGGCCACGGTCTCGCCGCTGTCGGCATCGACCCATGCACCGGCGATACAAGCCTGCTGCTTGAACAGGGTCGGGTCCTTGAGATTGAGCATGCGGTTCTCCAGTCAACGGGATCGAGGTTTCGACAAGAATAGCCATTCCGGCGAGTGCCCGCGCCGGTCGCTTCGCATCGCCCCACCGCCCGCCCGAGACAACGCCCATGACCCCCATCGCCCGCCTGCCCGGCCACCGCTTCCTGCACTCGCCCGGCCCGAGCCGCGTGCCCGACGAAGTGCTGCACGCGATGAGCCGCCAGCCGATGGACCTGGCCGACCCGCGCGTCGACGCCACGATCGCCGCCTGCGAGACCGGCCTGAAGCGCCTGCTGCACACCGAACACGACGTGTTCCTGTACGCCGCGAACGGCCACGGCGCATGGGAGGCGGTGATCGCGAACCTGGTGCAACCCGGCACGAAGGTGCTGGTCGCCGGCACCGGCCATTTCTCCGAATCGTGGGCGCTGCAGACCGAGGCGATGGGCGGCGTCGTGATCCGCACGCCGTGGATCGAAGGGCTTCCGATCGCGCCGCCCGACATCGAGGCCGTGCTGCGCGACGACAGTGCGCACGCGATCGCGGCCGTGTTCGTCGTGCACACCGACACCGCCAGCGGCATCACCAGCGACCTGGCGGCGATCCGCGCCGCGATCGACCGCACCGGCCACCCGGCGCTGTTCGTTGTCGACGTGGTCGCCTCGCTCGGCGCCGCGCCGTTCGACATGACCGCGCTGCGCGCGAACGTGGTCCTCGGTGCGTGTCAAAAGGGGCTGATGGTGCCGCCGGGCTTGGGCTTCGTCGCCGTCGACGAGGTCGCGATGGATGTCTCGCGCAAGAACCCGGCACCGCGTTTCTACTGGGACTGGCGGCTGCGCCAAAGCCCGCTGTCGTACCGCAAGTTTTGCGGCACGCCGCCGCAGAGCCTGCTCGCGGGGCTGGAGGCCGCACTGACGCTGATCGGCCGCGAAGGCGAGCCCGCGGTGCTCGCGCGCCACCGCCGCCTCGCCGATGCGGTGCACGCCGCCGTCGCGCGCTGGAGCGAGGCCGGTGCGCTCAGCTTCTTCGGCCAGGTGCCGGCCTCGCGCTCGGTCTCGGTCACGACGATCGCGGTCGCGCCAGGCTTCGACCCCGAGGCGATGCGCACGGTGGCGCGCGAACGCTTCGAGGTCGCGATCGCCGGCGGGTTGGGGCCGCTCGCCGGCCGCGCGTTCCGCATCGGGCACCTCGGCGACATCAACGCGGCGATGGTGCTCGGCTGCCTCGGCGGGGTCGAAGCGGCGATGACGGTGCAAGGCATTCCGTTCGGCGCGGGCGGCGTCGAGCAGGCCGTGAAGCGCTTGGCGGCCGACTGACTCTCCGACGGTCCGCGCGGGCCGAGGGTGCCGGGTGGCCGCCGCCACTCGTGTCCCCCCGCCGGCCTGATCCCGCACAGACGCTCCAAGCGAATCAACGACCCAGCAACTCGAATGGCCCGCGCCCGCTCGCGGCGGTCATCAGCCCGAGCACCCGCGCCGGCTCGCTGCCGACCATGGCCCAGTCGAAGCGCCATGACCAGTTGCCGGTCGGCGTGCCGGGCAGGTTCATGCGGTGCGAGCCGTCGAGGCCGAGCACGTCCTGCATCGGCACGATGCTTGTGTTCGCCACCGAGTT
The DNA here is from genome assembly GCA_040389925.1 of Pseudomonadota bacterium. Lineage (GTDB taxonomy): Bacteria > Pseudomonadota > Gammaproteobacteria > Burkholderiales > Burkholderiaceae_C > LMDS01. The sequence continues at coordinate 8,075 of JAZJZJ010000176.1, read as the reverse complement.
GCAGGCGGCGCGAATCATCGCCCAGTGCACGTCACTCGCGTCGGCCGCGAGGTAGCTGCCGGCGAAGACACGCTCGCGCTCGGCGAGGGTCGCCCACCAGCCGCGCGAGGTGTCGTTGTCGTGCGTGCCGGTGTAGACCACCGAGGCCGGCGTGTGGTGGTGCGGCAGGTAGGGATTGGTCGCGTCGTCGCCGAATGCGAACTGCAGGATGCGCATGCCGGGAAAGCCGCAAGCGTCGCGCAGCGCGGTCACGTCGGGCGTGATCACGCCGAGGTCTTCGGCGACGATCGGCAGCGGGCCGAGGGCGTGCGCCAACGCATCGAAGAACGGCTTGCCGGGGCCGGGCACCCAACGGCCGTCGATCGCCGTCGGGCTGGTCGCCGGCACCTCCCAATGCGCCGCGAAGCCGCGAAAGTGATCGATGCGAAATGCGTCGGCGTGCGCGAGCGCGCGGCGCACGCGGGCGATCCACCACGCGTAGCCGTCAGCCGCCATGCGGTCCCAGCGATACAGCGGGTTGCCCCAGCGCTGGCCGTCGGCGCTGAACGCATCGGGGGGCACGCCGGCGACGACGCCGGGCTGATCGTCCGCGTCGAGCTCGTACAGGTCGGGGCGGGCCCAGCAATCGGCGCTGTGGTGCGCGACGAAGATCGGCAGGTCGCCCATGATGAACACGCCGCGTTCGTTCGCATGGTGCTTGAGCGCGGCCCATTGCGTGTCGAAACACCACTGCACGAACTGCCAGAAGCGGATCTCGACCGCCAGCTCCCGCCGCGCCTGCGCGAGCGCCACCGGCTCGCGCTCGCGCAGCGGCTGCGGCCAGTGCCACCACACGGCGCCGGCCTGCGCGTTCTCCAGCGCCATGAACAGCACGTAGTCGTCGAGCCAGTGCGACTGGCCGGCACACCACGCCGAGAACGCGACGCTGTCGTCGTTCGCGGCGCGGCTGAAGAAGGTCTCGCTGGCGGTGCGCAGCTGCGTGATGCGCCACGGCGTGACGTGCGTGTAGTCGACCCGCTCGGCACCGAATCCACCCTCGGGCAACTCGGGTGCGGCCAGCCAACCCTTCGCAACCAGCGGCTCCAGCGCCACCATCAGCGGGCTGCCGGCGAAGGCCGAGACGCTTTGGTAGGGCGAATCGCCCGGCCCGACCGGTGTGGTCGGCAGGATCTGCCAGATGCTTTGCCCCGCCGCGGCCAGCCACTCGACGAAGTGATGCGCGTCGGGGCCGAGGTCGCCGATGCCGTGCGGGCCGGGCAGCGAGGTGATGTGCAGCAGCACGCCGGCTCTGCGTTGGTTCAGGTTCATCGGCGGATTGTGCCGGCCGTCGTGCCGCTGGCCCCGGACATCAGCATCCGGATCGGCGCTCCGGATAACGGCTTTCATCTGGGTGCGGACGGCGGCATCTTTTCCGCTAGAGTGCGCGACACGACGTTCGGTCAGGAGACAGCATGCGTCATGCGAAGTTTGCGCTGGCGCTGCTCGCGGCCGCGGCGCTGGCAGGCTGCGGTGGCGGCAGTTCGGGCGGCGATCAGCGTCCCGAGGTCCGATACACCGCTCAGGTCACGTTTGGCGACAGCCTCTCCGATGTCGGAACCTACGCCGTGGGCGCCATCGCGGCGCTGGGCGGCGGCAAGTACACGATCAACGGCGACGGGACCGCGACCGACGCCGCGCTGACCGGCAAGAACTGGACCGAACTGCTCGCCGCCCAACTCGGTCTGCCCCCGCCCTGCGCCGCCCAGACCGGCCTGACCGGCGACCCCAGCCGCGGTTTCCTCGTCGCGATCAAGAACGATCCGACCTGCTTTGGCTACGCCCAGGGCGGGGCCCGCGTGACCCACCCCATCGGCCCCAACAACCGGCTGACGGGCTCAGCGCTCGGCCAGTTGACCGTGCCGGTCGTGACCCAGATCGCGAATCACCTGGCGGTTGCCGGTGGCAGCTTCTCCGGCACCGAGCTGGTGAACATCACGGCCGGCGGCAACGACGTCGCCATGCAGCTCGGCATGCTGTCGGCCGCCGCCACCGCGGCCGGTGCGGCCGAAGGTGCGAGGGTCGGTGCACAGACCTTCTCCACCGTGCTGATCGGCCTGCTGGCTGCCGGTGCGACCGATCCGGTGGCGGCGGCGGCGGCCATCGGCTTGGCGCTCCAGACCGAAGCGGCCCGTCCGGGCAGCACGCAGACAACGCAAGTCGCCGCCGCGGTCGCCGCGGCAGCGGTGCAGCCCGGCAATGCCGCCGTTGCTTCGCCGGCGGTGTATGGCCCGATGGTGGCCAAGGCCACGTCCGACGCGACTGCGGCTGGCAATGCCGCGGCGGCGACCGCCGGCGCCGCCTATCTCGCCGCCAACGCACCGAACGCCGTCGCCGCGCTGGCGCAGGCGGGCGCCGAACTGGTGGCGCTGGTGAAGACCCAGGTCATCGCCAAGGGCGCGAACTACGTCGTCGTCAATAACCTGGGCGACTTTGCCAACGCGCCGGCCGGCAAGGCGCAATTGGCCACGGTGAACGCGCTCATCGTGCAGATGGTCGACGCGTTCAATGGCGCGCTCGCGACGGGCTTGGCGGGCGAATCGAAAGTGCTGCTGATCGACCTGTACGCGTTCAGCCATGACCAGATCGTCAACCCGGCCCCCTACGGCCTGAGCAACACGAAGGACCCGGCCTGCCCGCAAACCCCGCTGGGCAATTCGGCCCTGGGCTGCACCATCACGCTGTTGGCGAGCGGCGATGCCAGCCACTTCATGTTCGCGGACGACCGCCATCCCACGCCCTATGAATATCGCCTGATCGCGCAGTACGTCGCCGAACGGATGCTCATCAAAGGCTGGCTGTAGTCAGCCCGGGAACCAGGGGATCACATGAAGACGAGCACCCAGCACCTGGCCTTGGCGGCCGCGATGGCGATGGCCGGCAGCGCTGCGGCGCAAGGTGCAGGTCAGTGGACGGTGATGGCGGGGCTGAACAAGATCACGCCGCGCGTGGACAGCGGCGAACTCTCGCCACCCGCGTTGCCCGGCAGCAAGGTCGATGTCGACGCCAGTAGACGGCCTGTCCTCATGGCCACTTACGGCGTCACGGACCATCTCTCCGTGCAGGCGGGCTTGGGCGCGCCGTACAAGCACGCGTTGTCTGGCGCCGGCGCCATGGCCGGCACCGGCCAACTCGGCACCTTCAAGACACTGATGCCGGCCGTGTTCGGGCAGTACCGCTTCTTCGAGGCGGCGTCGATGGTGCGTCCGTATGTGGGCCTGGGACTGACCTATGCGCACTTCTTCGACGCGACCGGTTCCGGTGCGTTGACGGCGGTGACCCACATCGGCAGCGCCGCGCCGACGACCTTCAAGATCGACAACAAACTCGCGCTGACCGGCCAGATCGGCGTGGCGGTGAGTCTCGGCGATCGCTGGTTCGCGGATCTGAGCTTCACCAAGACCAGGCTGAAGACGACCCTGAACTTCTCCAGCGGCCAGCATCAAGACATTCGCCTGGATCCGGCCACCGTCGGCCTCGGCATCGGCTACAGGTTCTGAGCCGCGCTTCCGCTGCACGTCGCCGTCTGCCCGGCGTTCAGCGCCTTGAGTTGGCTGCCAATCGCATCGGCCAGCGTCGCGACGGCTTGCTGGTGACCCTTGGCCAGCGCCAGATAGCCGCTCGCGGCCAGCGCCTGCACGAACTCGCCACGGCAGCGCAGCGCGGCCGTGGCGTCGGCGTCGGAACGCAAGGTCCATGTCGCTTCGAGCCGCGCCTCGCGTCCGGGCGCCGAGTCAAACCGGTGCACGTCGATCCGGATGCGCCAGCGCTTGCGCGCCTCGGCCGACACCGCCGGCGCGCCGACTTCCCGCGTGAGCCGGTCCGCGACGGCGGCGCGGATTTCCTCGCCCAGCGGCGCGATCCAACGTTCCTGCTCCAGCACCGCCAAGCTGCCGTCGACGGTTCGCACCACCCACTGCGGCTGGTCGACGCCGGGCGGAACGGCAACGGGCAACACTTCCCACGCCAGCGGCCCGGCAGGCGCCGATGGGCGCGCGGCGGACGCGGGGGCCGGCAGCAAGGTGTGATAGCGCGGCGGCTGCACCGAAGCACATCCCGCCAGCAGCGCGAGCACGGCGATGCCGACCCGGGCGCCGCCGCGGCGTGCCCGATGGGCAGGAAGGAGTCTTGTCATCGTCCGCCCTCGGCTGGTTTGCTCGGGTCCGCATCGGCCGGCTTGCCACGCAGCAGCGACTCCGGGTGCAGTTGCAGGTAATCGCTCAGCACGCGCAGGGCCTGCGCCGCACGCTGCATTTCGGCCAGCGCCTGGGTGAGGTTTCGCTGCAGTGGCGCGTCGCCGTGGGTCACGTTGCGGTCCAGGTTGGCCAGCGTGGCCTGGGTCGACGCGAGCGTCTTCTGCACCTCGGCAAGCGCACCTTGGGCTTCGGGCGTCAAGCGGCGGATCGCCTCGGTCGCGCTGGCCAGCGTTTCCTGCAGGCCGTCGCTTGCGGCACTGGCGTTGCGCAGCGTCACCTGCAGGTCGCTGCCGATCTCGTCGAACTTCACCTTGCTGAGCCGCGCGACGATATCGGCGAGCTGCGGTTGCAGGTCGCTCAGCGCGCCGCGCACGGTCGGGATCGTCGGCGGGTCGGCGCGGGCGTCGAGCGTGGCCGTGGGCGCCTTGGGGATGAAGTCCAGTGCCACGTAGAGCTGGCCGGTCAGCAGGTTGCCGGTGCGCACCTGCGCCCGCAAACCGTGATCGACCGCGCGTTTCAGGAACAGCGCGTCCGCGCGGTCGGCGCCACCGGGGGGCACGACGAACTGGCGCCGCACACTGCCGAGCCGCAGCGGATGGAGGTCGGCGATCACCTCGACGGGAAACTGGTCGCCCTTGGGGGCGTCGATCAGCGCGACGCTGCGCACGCTGCCGATCTCGATGCCGAGCATGTCCACCGGCGCACCGGGCGCGAGCCCGCGCTGCGCCTGGTCGAACACCATGCGCACGCGCAGCGCCGGCCCGTCGGGCGGCGCCAGCGCGGCCTTGCGGCTGGTGAAGAGGTCGAAGCGCTGGCCATCGGCGGCCGGGGGCGCCGAGGCGGCGTCGGCCGGGTTGGCGAACGCCACGCCGCCGAGCACGACCGACGCGAGCGACTGCGTGTCGAGCGTCAAACCGCTGGCATTGACGTTCAGGTCGACGCCGCTGGCGTTCCAGAATCGGCTCTGTGATGTCACCAGCCGATCGTTCGGCGCCGTGACCACCACCTGAACCGCAAGCGTGTCGCGCTCCGGGTCGAGCGTGTAGCCCACCACCCTGCCGACCTTCGTGCGCCGGTAATAGACCGGTGAGCCCACGTCGAGCGAGCCCAGGTCGCGTGCCTTCAGCACGAAGCTGCGTCCGGGTTCGTCGCGAAGTTGCGGGGGCGGGGCTTCCAGCCCGGTGAACAGCAGCTGCTCCTCGTTGGAGACCCCGGCATCCACGCCGATGTAGGCACCGGAGAACAGCGTCCCGAGCCCGCTGACACCGGCCAGCCCGACGCGCGGGCGCACCGCCCAGAAGCGTGTGTCGGCGACCGCCAGGCGCTCGGCGCTCTTGTCGAGCTTCACCGTGACCAGCACCTGCGCGCGGTTCGGGCTCAGGGCCACCTTGGTCACCTTGCCGACCACCACCTCCTTGAAGCGAACTTCGGTGTGGGCGGCTTCGATGCCTTCGGCGGTGCGAAAGGTGACCGTGATGGTGGGGCCGGCCTGCATCACCGTGCGCACGATCAGCACGGCACCGACCACGAGCGCGGCGATCGGCACGAGCCACGCCAGCGACAGGTTCACCCGTCTGCGGCGCACCACGGTTGCCTCGGGGTAGTCCTGCGCGGGAGGTTGTTGTGTTTCAGTCATCGGTGGGCCAGATCAGACGGGGATCGAAGCTTGCCGAGGCCAGCATGGTCAGCACGACGACGCCGCCGAAGGCCAGCAGGCCCGGGCCCGGCTCGACAGTCGCGAACGCGCCGAACCGTACCATGCCCACCAGCAGCACGACGACGAACACGTCGAGCATGGACCAGTGGCCGACGGTCTCGAGCACACGATACAGCGTTGCCCGCTCCGCCTGCCGCCAGCGCGATTTGCGCCGCGCGGTGAACGCCAGCAGCGCGAGCGCGGCGATCTTCAGAATCGGCACCGCGATGCTGGCGATGAACACGATCAATGCCAGATCCCACGAGCCGGTATGCCACAGCTCGATGATGCCGCCGAGGATGGTGTGGCTCTCGCGACCCGCGAGGGTGCTGGCCGTGGCCATGATCGGCAGCGTGTTCGCCGGCAGATAGAGCACCACGGCGGCCAGCAGGTACGCGGCCGTGCGTTGCAGCGACTGCGGCTTGCGCGCGTGAAGCGCGAAACCGCAACGTGGGCAGCGGACCGAGTCGCCTGCCTTGATGACCTCGCTCACCAGACCGCAGCATTCGCACCCGAGCAGGCCGCTTGATACCGCGGTTGGCACGGCAGCGATGGGCGCCGCGATGCTCACGCCGGCAACTCCGAAACCTGCTGCCAGATGCCGTGCAGCCCGGCCGCCTGGTTGGCGGCAAGCAGCAGGGTCAGTATCCCGAATGAGAAGATGCCCACGCCCGGCACGACGCTGGCCAGGCCGGCGATCTTCACGATCGCCACCAAGGCGCCGAACAGAAAGACCTCAACCATGCTCCAGCGCGTCACCCAGCGCAGCGCACGCATGGCCGGCACGAAGGCGCGCACGCGCCTGCCGGCAGCCAGTGGCGTGAGGACATAGAGACGCAGCAGGATCACCGCGAGCGGGAACGCAAAGGCCGTGGCGGCGGCCAGCAGCGCGACGACCTGTTGGCCCGAGAGCCAGGTGAACCAGATCGACTCCCACAAGGTCACCTCTGAACGCGCGCCACGCAGGTCGAGCGTGATGATGTCGGACACGTTGGCCAGCACGAACACCACCAATGCAGCGGACGCCAGCGCGAGTTGGCCGTCGGCGGCCAGCAGATGGCCGCGACCGAGCACCGCGTTGCAGCGCGCGCAGCGCGCAACCGCGCCAGCCGACAGCGATCGACGCACATGGACGGCGTCGCATTCCTCACATGCGACCAATTCCGGGTGCGCACGCACAGCGGACTGGCGATCGACCAGGCCCAAGCCCGCCAGTACGCGCCGTGTGGCTGCGCGCACGACTAGACGGCCGCCTCTGAGGCGCCGTCTCCAGGCGCCAAGTGCGGGATTGCCGCGCGCATCGCTGTTTCATCGGGCATGAGCATGGGCGAGTGGCCTCCGGGATGATCAGCGTCACTGAAGCGCTGATCTTGCATGACATGAACGCTTGCTGTGCCCGGAGTTTACTGACCCAGCCGATAAAAAGAGCGCATTGATCAGACGTCGATGTTCCCCGCCCGCAACGCATTGCTCTCGATGAAGTTGCGGCGCGGCTCGACCTCGTCGCCCATCAGCATCGTGAACACGCGGTCGGCTTCGATCGCG
>JAZJZJ010000176.1:0-439 GCA_040389925.1 Pseudomonadota bacterium | reverse complement strand
CTTGACGTTGCCGTGGTGCATGCGGCTGATGCGCAGGATGTGCTTGTCGGTGCGCGCATCGAACTCGGCGCTGACCTCGGCGTCGTGCAGCGCGTTCTTCAATGCGAGCGCCGAGGTTTCGGCCGCTTCGAGCGTGTCGACATCGAGCGCCAAGCCATTGGCCATCGCGCGCAGCGCCTCGATGTCCATCCAGTTCGACAGCCGTTCGACCACGTTCTTCGCGAGCACGTACTGGCGCGCGAGCGCTTCGAGCGCGTCGCCTTGCAGCAGCGCCGCGCCCGCCATGCCGGTGTCGAGCTTGGCGTCTTTCAGCGCCACCTTGAGCAGGTAGGCGTCGAGTTCGTGGCCGTCTTTCAGGTACTGCTCGTCCTTGCCGAGCTTGACTTTGTAGAGCGGCGGCTGCGCGATGTAGATGTGGCCGCGCTCGACCAGCTCGGGC
>JAZJZJ010000175.1:0-2254 GCA_040389925.1 Pseudomonadota bacterium | reverse complement strand
GAGCAGGAATACCGCAACAAGGGCGTGGCCTACTGCCCGCACTGCGACGGTCCGCTGTTCAAGGGCAAGCGCGTCGCGGTGATCGGCGGCGGCAACTCGGGCGTCGAGGCGGCGATCGACCTGGCCGGCATCGTCGGCCATGTGACCTTGCTCGAGTTCGGCGACCAGTTGCGTGCCGACGCGGTGTTGATTGCGAAGCTGAAAAGCCTGAAGAATGTCGTGATTCACACGCAGGCGCAGACGACCGAAATCACCGGCACCGACGGCAAGGTCGATGGCCTGGTCTACATCGATCGATCGAACGACGAGTCGAAGCGCGTCGAGCTCGAAGGCGTGTTCGTGCAGATCGGTCTGGTGCCGAATTCGGAGTGGCTGAAGGGCACGCTGGAGTTGTCGCGCCACGGCGAGATCGTCGTGGACAACCGCGGCCAGACCTCGCTGCCGGGCGTGTTCGCGGCCGGCGACGTGACGACCGTGCCGTTCAAGCAGATCATCATCGCGACCGGCGACGGGGCGAAGGCCGCGCTCGGCGCGTTCGATCACCTGATTCGCAGCGCGGTGCCGGAGCCGGTCTCGGCTTGATCGTCCCGGTGCGATCGATCAGGCGGGCGTCGGCGTGAGTCGGCTGACCCGCCAGCCCTCGAGCGTGTAGATCACCAGCGCGAGCCAGATGCAGGCGAAGCCGATCAGGCGCGACCCGCCGAACGGCTCGCCGAAGGCCCACACGCCGACCGCGAGCTGGATCGTCGGTCCGATGTACTGCAGCAACCCGAGGGCCGTCATCGACAGGCTGCGCGCGCCTGCGGCGAACAGCAGCAGCGGCACCGCGGTGATCGGGCCGAGCGCGATCAGCCAGAGGTTGGTGCCGAGCGCCGGAGACGGGAAAGTCGCGGTGTCCTGCAGTGTCCACAACATGATCGCCGCCAGCGCGATCGGCCCGAGCACGATCGTCTCCAGCGTCAGCCCTTCGAGCGGCCCGAGCGCCGCCACTTTGCGCAGCAACCCATAGCACGCGAACGTGATGCCGAGCACCAGCGCGATCCACGGCAGCTTGCCGGTCTGCAGCGTGAGCCACAGCACGCCGACAGCGGCAATCGCGAGCGCGATCCATTGCACGCGGCGCGGGCGCTCCTTCAGCAACGTGTAGCCGAGCAGCACGTTGAACAGCGGCGTGATGAAGTAGCCCAGGCTCGCGTCGATCACGTGGTCGTTGCCCACCGACCAGATGTACGTGAGCCAGTTCGCCGCGATCAGCAGCGCGCTCGCGGTGAACGCGGCCAGCACCTTCGGTTGGCGCAGCGCCTGCGGCAGCCAAGCCCACTGGCGCCGCAGCGTCAGCACGCCGGCGAGAAACAGCAGGCACCAGACGATGCGGTGCGCCAGCACCTCGCCCGGCGCAATGCCGGTGACGATGCGGAAGTAGAGCGGGAACAGCCCCCACCAGACGAAGGCGAGGGCTGCGCTGAGGGCGCCCAGGTGCAAGTGGCGTTCAACCCTGCTTCAGCAACTGATCGCCGTACTGCTCGCGCAGCCGGTTCTTCAGCATCTTGCCGGTCGCACCGAGCGGGATCGCGTCGACGAAGACCACATCGTCCGGCGTCCACCACTTGGCGATGCGGCCCTCGAAGAACGCCAGCAGTTCCTCGCGCGTCAGCTCGACGTTCGGCTTCTTCACGACGATCAGCAGCGGCCGCTCGTCCCACTTCGCGTGCCTGGCGGCAATGCAGGCGGCCATCGCGACCTTCGGGTTCGCCATCGCGATGTTCTCGATGTCGATCGAGCCGATCCACTCGCCACCGGACTTGATCACGTCCTTGCTGCGGTCGGTGATGTGCATGTAGCCGTCGGCGTCGATCGTGGCGACATCGCCGGTCGGGAACCAGCCATCGACCAGCGGGTTGCCGCCTTCGCCCTTGAAATACTCCTGGATGATCCACGGACCGCGCACCAGCAACTCGCCGGACTGCTTGCCGTCCCATGGCAGCGCCTCACCGTTCTCGCCGACGATCTTCATGTCGACGCCGTAGACCGCGCGGCCCTGCGTGCTCTGCACCGCCATGCGCTCGTCCTGCGACATCGCGAGGTGCTTGCCCTTGATCACCGCGGCGGTGCCGACCGGACTCATTTCGGTCATGCCCCAAGCGTGCAGCACATTGACGTTGTAGACCTGCTCGAACGCCTTCATCATCGCCGGCGGGCAGGCCGAGCCGCCGATCACGGTGCGGCGCATGGTCGAGAACTTCAGGCCGTTGGC
>JAZJZJ010000174.1:0-2384 GCA_040389925.1 Pseudomonadota bacterium | reverse complement strand
GTGCGCGCCGACGTGCTGAACGTGCTGCCGCCGATGCGCGCCGGCGCGATCGCGGTGCAGACGGGCTTGGCAACCTCGAACGCACGCTGGTGCAACGTCAACTACCTGAACTTCGAGTCGACGAGCGCGCCGCACATCCACGTGATCGGCGACTCGATCCAGATCGCCCCGGCGATGCCCAAGAGCGGCCACATGGCGAGCAGCCATGCGAAGGTGGCGGCGGCGGCGATCGTCGCGGAACTGAACGGCTGGGAGGTCAACCCCGCGCCGATGCTGACCAACACCTGCTACAGCTTCGTCGACGACAAGCGCGTCGTGCATGTGGCCAGCGTGCACGAGTACGTGGCGGCCGAGAAGACCTTCAAGACGGTGCCGGGTTCGGGCGGGCTCTCGGCCGCGCCGAACGAACTGGAAGGCGCGCTCGCGCAGAGCTGGGCGCGCTCGATCTGGGCCGACATGCTGGCGTGATCCGGTCCCGGCGCGCCACACTGGCGCAAACCCTCGCTGACAGTGCCGGGGCGCAGGCCTAGCATGGCCGCACCGCAGATGCGCAACAGCGCGTTGGCCCCGCGTGGCACGCCCACCGGCACGAGCGCGCGGAAAGAAACGGCTTGCAAGCGACCGACATCCACGCTCCCGACTACTTCCACAAAGTCGTCGACTGCCAATGGGCCTGCCCGGCCCACACCCCCGTCCCCGAGTACATCCGCCTGATCGCCGCGGGGCGCTATACCGATGCCTACATGGTGAACTGGGAATCGAACGTGTTCCCGGGCATCCTCGGCCGCACCTGCGACCGCCCGTGCGAACCGGCCTGCCGCCGCGGGCGGGTCGAAGAGGCGCAAACCGCCAAGCCCGAACCGGTCGCGATCTGCCGCCTGAAGCGCGTCACCGCCGACTTCAAGGACGACGACATCAGCGATCGCTTCCCGCGCGCGCCGCAGCTGATGAACGGCAAGCGCATCGCCTGCGTCGGCGCCGGGCCGGCCGCGCTGACGGTGGCGCGCGACCTCGCGCCGCTGGGCTATTCGGTGACGGTGTTCGATGGCGATGCGAAGGCCGGCGGGATGATCCGCTCGCAGATCCCGCGGTTTCGCTTGCCCGAAGAAGTGATCGACGAAGAGACCGGCTACGTGCTGAAGCTCGGCGTCGAGTTCCGCGCCAACACGCGGATCGACTCGTTGAAATCGCTGCTGGCCGAAGGTTGGGATGCGGTCTTCGTCGGCTCCGGCGCACCGCGCGGCCGCGACCTGAAGATTCCCGGCCGCGACGAAGCGGCGAAGCACATCCACATCGGCATCGACTGGCTTTCGTCGGTCTCGTTCGGCCACGTCACGAGCATCGCGAAGCGCGTGATCGTGCTCGGCGGCGGCAACACCGCGATGGACTGCTGCCGCAGCGCCAAACGGCTCGGCGGCGACGACGTGAAAGTGATCGTGCGGTCGCCGTTCGACGAGATGAAGGCCTCGCCATGGGAGAAGGAAGACGCGGCCCACGAATCGATCCCGATCCTCGACTGCCTGGTACCAAAGGCCTTCCTGCACGACGGCGCCGGCAAGCTGACCGGCATGAGCTTCGACAAGGTGCGTGCGCAGCGCGACGCTGGCGGCAAACGCCAACTCGTCTCGACCGGCGAGCCCGAGCAAGTCTTCGATTGCGACGAGGTGCTGGTCGCGGTCGGCCAGGAAAACGCGTTCCCGTGGATCGAGCGCGATGCCGGCGTCGCGTTCAACGAGTGGGGCATGCCGGAGCTGAACGACGTGACGCTGCAATCGAGCCGGCCGAACGTGTTCTTCGGCGGCGATGCGGCGCTGGGGCCCAAGAACATCATCTGGGCCGTCGCGCAAGGCCACGCCGCCGCGATCTCGATCGACAAGTTCCTGCACGGCGAAGACGTGACGAAGCGCCCGGCGCCCGGTGTCACGCTGGTCTCGCAGAAGATGGGCATCCACGAGTGGAGCTACGACAACGCCGTCTCGCCCGACATCCGCAACATCGTGCCGTGGCGCGACGTCAACGCCTCGCTGCGCAACATCAAGATCGAGGTCGAACTCGGGTTCGACGTGCAGGCGGCGTGGAAGGAAGCGCAACGCTGCCTGAACTGCGATGTGCAGACCGTGTTCAACACCGGCCAGTGCATCGAGTGCGATGCCTGCGTCGACATCTGCCCGACCGACTGCATCAGCTTCACGGCGAACGGCGACGAGGCCGATCTGCGCACGCGCCTGAGCGCGCCGGCTCGCCACACCGACCAGGCGCTGTATGTCTCGGGCGATCTGAAGACCGGCCGCGTGATGGTGAAGGACGAAGACGTCTGCCTGCACTGCGGCCTGTGCGCCGAGCGCTGCCCGACCGGCGCCTGGGACATGCAGAAGTTCCTGATC
>JAZJZJ010000173.1:0-70463 GCA_040389925.1 Pseudomonadota bacterium | reverse complement strand
CCGAAATCATCGCCGGAGCCGGCGCGGTGGCGGTCGCATTCGCGTCATCGGGCAAGAGCACGGCGGCCGCGGGCGCGTTCGGCGCGGCCTTCTCGATCAACGACCTGGGCGGCGATGCCGACCTGAACACCGTGTGGGCCGACATCGACGGCTCCGACGTCACTGCGGGCGGCGCGATCACGGTCAGCGCCGAGATGGACGCCGAGATCTTCTCGCTCGCCATCGGCGCGGCGGGTGGCATCGCCAACTCCACCAGCGGCTCGGCCTTCGCGATCGCTGGCGCCGGCTCGGCGGGCCTGAACAAGATCCGGAACAGCACCCAAGCCAAGGTGCGCAACGGCAGCAGCCTGACCACGCGCGAGACGAGTGGCGGCCACGTCGACGTGTTGGCCAACGACGAGTCGCGCATCAACTCCACCGCCGGCGGGATCGCGCTGTCGATCGCGTTCAGCACCAAGGGGACCTCGGTCGCGGGGGCGCTCGGCTTTGGCCTGACGATCAACGACATCGAGAACGTCACGCAGGCGCTGGTCGAAGACTCGACGATCGATGCCGACGGCGCAGTCAACGTCACCGCCGACAGCGACGCCGAGATCGAGTCGCTGGCCTTCGGCATCGGTCTGGCGGTCGCACTGAGCGCGACGTCCACCGCGGTCGGCCTCACCGCCACCGGCGCGCTCAGCTTCAACGACATCGACAACACGGTCGAGGCGTCGATCCGCGACAGCACCGCGATTGCCGGCGTCACCACGGTCGAGACCGGCGGCACGCTGACGGTGCGCGCGACCGACGACTCGACGATCGAGGCCACGGCAGTGGCTGCGTCGGCCAGCCTCTCCGGCTCGATCACGTCCACCAGCATCGCGGTGTCGATCGGCCTCGCGCTCGCGCACAACACGATCGACAAGGACGTCACGGCGAGCATCGTCAACGTCGACACGCTGACCACCGGCGGTGGCGACGTGATCGTTCGCGCGACCGACAACGCCGAGATCGACGTCACGTCGTTCGCCGCCGCGATCTCGATCGCGGCCGGGCTGCTCGGCACCAGCGTCGGTGTGGCCGGCGGGGCGTCCGAATCCACCAACGTGATCCTGTCGCGCACCAATGCCTTCATCGAGGACAGCGTGCTCGGCAGCGACGCCGCGCCGGTGGGCGCGGTCGATCTCGACGCGTCGAGCACGTCCGACATCGACGCCACGATCGGCGCCGTGGCGGCCGCCATCGCGTTCGGCAACACCGGCGTCGGCGTGGCCGTGGGCATTGCCGTGGCGCGCAACTTCATCGGCTGGGACCCGAGCGGCGACGCATCGGTCGTCGCCGACTACGACACCAATCACTCACCGCTGATCACGCTCGAAAAGGGCAAGAAGGTCGAAGTCGCGGAAGGCGCGCTGGCCGGCGACATCTACGAGTACATCGGCGACACGCTGACCGTCAATGACGATCCGGCGACCGTCTTCGAAGAGGGCGTCTACCTCAACGCGCAGCAGTACCGCGACTCCACGCAGTGGCGCCACGTCAACGTGGACGACTCCCATCCGTCGCAGATCCAGGCCTACCTGAAGGACACGCGCGTCGATGCGACCGGCGCGTTGACGGTCGACGCGAAGTCGACCCAGAGCATCGACGCGGTGGTGGTGGCGGTGGCGGTCGGCATCGGCGGCGGCCTCGGCACCGGCGTGGGCATCGCCGGAGCCGGCGTCTATGCCGAGAACAAGATCCATACCGACGTGCGGGCGTACATCGACGGTGACGGCGCCAACAGCGACACCGACACCGACGGCGCGGGCAGTGTCGACATCGACAGCGACGGCATCGTCGCCGCGAGCGTCCGGGTCGTTGCCGACGATTCGTCGGGCATTGACGCGGTGGCCGGCGCGGGTGCGTTGGCCGCGGGCCTGGGCTTCACCGCCGGTGTGGCCGTCGCGGTGGGCGTGTCCTTGTCGTTCAACGAGATTTCCAACGAGGTCGATGCGTCGATCCGCGACGCCGGCGACGGCGTGTTCGCCACTGGCAGCGGCGGCATCACGATCTCGGCGCTGTCCCATGGCAAGCACCTGTTCGACCTCGCGCTCGGCGGGCTGCTCACCGCGGCCAACCTCGACGACGCGGCCACGGCCGATGCCGACAGTCCGGACGATCCGCTGCGCAATCCGACGATCTCGACACCGGACGACACGGCAACGACCGACGTTGACGAGACGGTTTACGACTTCACGAACGCCGACGACACCAAGCTGCGCAAGGACGACGCGGTCAACGAGGCGAAGGTCGATGCCGACGCCGACCGTCTGATCCTCGAAGCGCTGCGCACCGCGTTCACGAACGCCGGGCTCACGCTCGCCACCTTCGACACCGTCGGCACCGCGGCGCCCTACGCCAGCACCGACGGCACCATCAACGTGCAGGAGGGCTTGACGGTCGAGGTGGCCAAGGGCCACACGGCGGGCGGCCTCGAGGGCCGCGTCTATCGCTACATCGTGATGGCCTCCGAAGCGCCGGACCCGGACAACAGCGTGGACTTGGACCTGGGCCTCGAGAACTTCGCCGATGCCACGCGTTGGCAGCTCGTCGACAAGCTCAAGCTGACGACGCTCGTGGCCGGCCAAAGCTGGTCGGTGCTGGCGCCGGATGGCCAGAGCTTCGTGCTCGAGCTGATCAAGGTCGGTGGTGTCGACACGCTCAGCGTGTCGCAGCACTCGATCAACGCGGTGTCGGCCGCGGCGGCGATCGCCATCGGTGTCGGCGGCACGGCCGGCATCGCGGTCGCCGGCGCCGGCGCGGTGGCGCAGAACGTGATCCTGACGCAGACCCACGCGTACGCCGAGGAAAGCGTGCTCGACAGCAACGGCAGCGTCTTGCTGGCGGCCGAGAGCAGCTCGGACATTAACGCCACGGTGGTGGCGGCGGCAGTGTCGATCGGCGGCGGCGGCACGGCCGGCGTCGGCGTGTCGATCGGCATTGCGGTGGCGCGCAACTTCATCGGTTACCAGCCGGACGGCACGTCGATCCCGGCCGACGTGAAAGCGTTCCTCGACGACACCAGCGTGCGCACCGACGGCGACCTGAGCCTCACTGCCAACGCCACCCAGTCGATCGACGCGATCGTGTTCGCCGGCTCGGCCGCAGTCGCGATCGGCGGCACCGCGGGCATCGCCGTGGCCGGCTCCGGCGTGTTCGCCGAGAACAAGATCGGGGTGGACTTGGCGGCCTACATCGACGGCGACGACGATGACGACGACAGCGCCGACAGCGACCTCGACGGTGATTTCGACGTCGACAACGGGCGCACCGGCATCAAGGCCGACACCGTCACGGTGAGCGCCGAAGACACCTCCACGATCTTCGGCTTCGCCGGCGCGGCCGCGATCTCGTTCGCGTTCGGCACGACCGTCGGCATCGGCGTCTCGGTCGGCGTCGCGCTCGCGCGCAACACGATCACGACCGACGTCGAGGCCTTCATCCGCGATGCCGACGGGCGCACGGCCAATGCCGCGGTTCCCGCGACGCTCGCCGACTTCGGCGTCGAGGCCACGACGGCAGGCGGCATCACCATCAGCGCGACCGAGAACGCGAAGATTCGCGCGATCGCCGCCGCCGCGGCGGTGGCGGTGGGCATTGGTCCGACCGCGGCCGGCATCGCGGTCAGCGGCGCCGGTGCCGACGCCAACAACGTCATCCTCACCGACACGCACGCCTTCATCGAAGACAGCAGCGTCAAGAGCGCCGGCAAGGTCGATCTCGACGCCGAGAACACCGCCACGATCGACGCCACGATCATCAGCGTTGCGGTGTCGCTCGGCGTCGGCCTGTGGGCCGGCATCGGCGCGTCGATCGGCGTCGCGATCGCGCACAACGACATCGGCTACAGCCCCGACTACACCGAACACGGCACCTACAAGACCGGCGCCAACCCGGCGACGATCGCGAACGGCCAGACGGTCGAGATCGCCGACGGCGCCGGCAAGGGCAACGTGTACGAGTACATCGGTGCGCTCGCGCTGGAGCGGCCCACCACCGGCGACGCGACCGAACAAGCCAATTGGCTGACCCGCCTCGACTACGGCGACGTGTCGAAGTGGAAGCTCGTGAACCTCGACCGCAATGCGGCCGAGACGCGCGCTTGGATTCAAGACTCGAACGTCAACGCCAGCGGCGCGCTGACGATCGACGCGGTGTCCGACCAGGACATCGACGCCACCGTGTTCGCCGGCGCCGTGGCGCTGTCGGGTGGCTTCGTCGGCGTCTCGCTGAGCGGCGCCGGGGCGGGGGCGGACAACCGCATCGCCACCTTCGTCGAAGCCCGCATCGAGGGCACCAAGGACGCGCGCGGCGTCACCGCCGGCAGCGTGAGGCTGTTCGCCGACGACACGTCCGAGATCGACGCCTTTACCGGCGCGGTGTCGGTCGCCGCAGCGGTGGGCGTGATCGGCGCGGCGTTCTCGATCGGCGTGGGCATCGCCTACAACGAAATCGACAACGACGTCGCAGCCACCATCGTCGACGTGGCCGTGGACGCGACCGACGCGCTCGGCGTCGTCACCACCAGCGGCGTGAAGACCACCTCGGGCAGCATCGTCGTCGAGGCCCATGAAGACGCCACCATCACCGCCACCACCATGGCCGCTTCGGCCGCCGTGATGCTCGGCCTGGCGGGCGGCAGCCTGAGCGGCGCCGGCGCGTTCGCCAGCAACGTGATCCTGGGCAGCGCGATCGCGCTGGTGGACGACAGCGCGCTCGACAGCTTCGACGACGTGACGCTCGTCGCCGACAACAACGCGACGATCGACGCCAAGGTGCTCGCGGTCTCGGCGGCGATTGCCGGCAGCGTGTTCGGCGGCGCAGGCCTGTCGATCGGCGTCGCGATCGCGCGCAACTCGATCGGCTACGACGTGGACGGCACCTGGTCGCCGACCGAAGTGGTCGCGTCGATCGACGACTCGACGGTGCTGGCCGGCGGCGACCTGTCGCTCACCGCGACCTCGTCGCAAGACATCGGCGCCATCATCTTCGCCGGCTCGGTGGCCGCGTCCACTGGCGCGTTCGCCGGCATCGGCCTGTCCGGAGCCGGCGCGGTTGCCACCAACCGCATTGCGGCCAAGGTCGAGGCGTCGATCGACGGCACCGACCCCGGCGCTGCCGGCGGCACGGTCGGCGTTCTGGCCGACACGATCACGCTGCGCGCCACCGACACGTCGACCATCGACGCGCTCGTCGGCACCGCCTCGGTCGCGCTCGGCGTCGGCATCGCGGCCGGCGCCATCTCGGTGGGCGTCTCGCTGGCGCACAACGAGATCAACAACAGCGTCGAGGCGTTCATCGACAACGCCAGCACCAACGGCCAGAGCGTCGCCACGCGCAGCGGCGGGGCGATCACGGTCGATGCGACCGAAGACGCCACCGTCACTGCGGCCGGCGTCGCGGTGGCGGCCGCGGTCGGCTTGGGCGGCTTCGCGTTCAACTTCGCGTTTGCGGGCGCGTTCATCGATAACGTGATCCTGTCGGACACCCACGCCTACATCGACGACAGCGTGATCGACAGCGGCGGCGCGGTGGTGATCACCGCCGACGACACGTCCGTAATCAACGCCAGCGTCGGCGGCGTCGCCGTGACCCTGGGCGCCGGCGTGGCGGCGATCGGCCTGGCCATCGGCGTGGCCACGGCCGAGAACCTGATCGGCTTCAACACCGACGGCAGCGCGAACGCCAACGAGGTGCTGGCGTACATCAAGGATTCGACGCTCGACGCCGACGGTGCGCTCAGCATCACGGCCGACGGCAGCCAGACGATCACCGCGCAGGTGATCTCGGCCGCGGCGGCCGTCTCTATCGGCGCCGTGGGCATCGGCGCGGCCGGCGCCGGCGCCAGCACGCAGAACCGGGTGCGCAGCACGGTCAAGGCGTACGTCGACGGCGACAAGCCGACGGCGTTCACCGGCTCGGGCGACCCACATGGCGTCTCCGCGGCCAGCATCTCGATCACGGCCGACGACACCGCGACGATCATCGCCAACACCGAGTCCGTCGCGCTGGCGGCATCGGCGGGCCTCGCGGGCCTGGCGGTTTCGATCGGCGTCGCGTTGGCCAAGAACGAAATTTCGAGCGTGGTCGAGGCCTGGGCCGAGGATGCGCTCACGCTCGAGGCCGACAGCGCAGCGGGCACGGGCATCGACATCGTCGCGACGAACGCCTCGACGATCCGGTCCACGACCACGGCGGCCAGCATCTCGGCCACCATCGCGTTCGGTGGCGCAAGCTTGGCCGGCGCAGGCGCCGACGCCTTCAACGTGATCCACAATCAGGTCAAGGCGCATGCCGACCGCAGCGATCTGGTCAGCGCCGATGACATCACGATCACCGCCACCGACAGCGCGACGATCGACGCGCAGGTGCGAACCACCGCAGCCGCGGTCGCGGGCGGCGTGTACGCCGGCGCGCTGGCGGTCGGCATCGCCAACGCGCACAACCTGATCGGCTACGGCACCAACACGCTGCAGGCCGCCACCACCACGACCGCCGATGTCGTGAGCACGTCGATCGCGAACAACGCGACGGTCAAGATCGCCACCGGCGCCGACGCCGGCAGCGTGTACCAGAACATCAGCGGCGCGGCGATCACGAAGGACGCCGACGCCGACGCCGACTGGCTGCAGCGCGTCGACTACAGCGACACCACGAAGTGGAAGCTGATCAACGTGGTGGCCGACCCGTCGCTGGTCCACGCCTACCTGAGCAACGCCAGCGCCGACGCGCAGGGCATCGGCACGGTCAGCATCGGTGCGACCGAAACCGCGACGATCCACGCCGACATCGCCAGCACATCGGTGTCGGTCGCGGTCGGCGCGATCGCGGTCGCCGCCTCGGGCGCCGGCGTGTCGATCGAGAACCAGATCAACAACAGCGTGCTGGCGTACATCGCCACCACGCGCGGCGACGGCGTGCAGGCCGGCGACAGCGTGGAAGTCAGGGCCACCGACACGTCGACCATCACCGCCACCGCGAGCGCGGTGTCGTTCGCCGCCGCGGTGGGCATCGGCGGCGCCGGTTCGATCAGCGTGTCCGACGCGAAGAACACGATCACCAACGACGTACAGGCCTATGCCACGTTGGCCAAGATCGGCACCGGCACGGGCGACTTCGTCATCACGGCCACCGAGAACGCGACCGTCACCACCACTGCCACTGCGGCGTCACTCGCGCTCGGCGCGGTGTTCACCATCGCGTCGAGCGGCGCCACCGCCACCGCGACGATCAATACCGTCACCAAGGCCTACGCCGATCCGGTGGAGCTCGACATCGGCGACGACGTCGCGATCGACGCGATCGCCACGACCACTGCCACGACCACTGCGTCCGGCAACGCCACGTCGGCCAGCTTCATCTCGGTCTCGTCCGCGGTGACCAAGGCCACCACGACCATCACACCTTCGGTCGAGGCTCGCCTGGGCGGTTATGCAGACTTGACGAAGAAGGCGCTCGCCGTCGGCGACATCTCGGTCGGCTCGACGCTGGCCGCCAGCGCGAACGCCACCGCCACCGGCGGATCGGACTCGATCGGCCTGGGCGTGGCCGTTGGCGAAACCACCGCCACTGCGACCATCGGGACGCTCGACGCCACGGTGCCGATGGTCCGCACCACGCTGGCCGGCGGCACGATCGAATCGAGCGGCGGCGCGATTACCGCGTTCGCCGACTACAACAAGGTCGCCGGCAAGGCGACACCAGGCACCGGCGCGAGCGCCACCGCGTTCGCTGCGGCGGGCGGCCTGATCGCCACGAGCGGCGCCACCGCCACCGCCAGCGACACGCCGTACGTCGACACCTGGGTCGAGAGCGACGCCACCCTCGACGCGGCCACGACGATCGCCATCACCGCGAACTCGACCGCGTTCGCAAAGGCCACCTCGGCCGGTCAGGCGGGCGGCTTCGTCGGCGTCGGCAAGGGAACCTCGATCGCCACCGCCAACAGCACCGTCAAGTCGCGCTTCGACGGCGACGTGAGCGACGCGACCAACATCGACGTGAAGGCGCTCAGCGGCGACAAGGCAACCGCCTACACGCAGGGCACATCGGGTGGTTTCATCGCGGTGAGCGACAACAACTCGGCCACCGCCACCGTGACGCCGAATCTTGAGGCCTATGTGGGCGAAGCGTCGGTGATCGACGCGTCGGGCACGCTGTCGGTCGAGGCCAATGCCAGCCCCGAGGGTGACGCCACCACCAAGGGTGTGGCCAAGGGCTTGGCCGGCATCGGCGGCTCGCTGTCCACCGTCAACGTGACGCCCAGTGTGTCCGGCTATCTCGCCGCCAGTTCGCAGGTGAACGCCGGCGCGGTGGACGTGAAGGCGATCGTGCTGCCGCTGAGCTCGGCCACCGGCGCCACCACGTACCGCGTCACCGCGGCCAACGACGGCAGCGAAACCATCACCGTCGCCAGCCACAATCTCGAGACTGGCGACGTGATTGAGTTCGCCGGCGGCACCGTTTCCGGCGTCCCCGCGACCTACACCGACCCCGACGTGGTGGACGAGGCCGGCAACGCGGTCGTCAACGGGCGTGCCTACAGCGTGATCCGCATCGACGCGAACACGCTCGCGCTTGGCGCGCAGTTCACCGGCGTCTCGGTCGATCCGCTCACCGAGACCATCAACTTCACCGGCGCGCACAACCTGCGCAGCGGCGACACCGTCGTCTACTACCCGGTGGGCGGCGCAACCGCGATCGGCGGGCTGAGCAGCGGCACGATCTACACCGTGCGCCTGATCGACGCCAACTCGATCCAGCTTGTCGCGCCGAACGTCGCGCAGGAATCGGTCAGCGTGTTCCAGGTCTTCATCGGCGACGACAAGACGATCAACTCGACGCTGAACACCTTTGTCAACGGCGACGCCGTGACCTATCGCGCACCGCCGGTGAAGACCTTCGTCAATGCGCAGGTCGATGTGGTGCCCGGCGTACCCAACAACGGCAACCCCACGGCACCGACCGCCAGCAACAACGACCGAATCTACTTCTTCGACGACGACGGCAACAACGTCGCGCACGGTTTCCTGCACGGCACCCAAGTGCTGTACGACGTGCAGACGTCCGGCGGCGCAGCGATCGGCGGGCTGGTGGACGACACGGTCTATCGCGTGTTGACCACGAGCGACTCCAACGGGCTGCAGCTCGCGCCGACAGTCACCGGCACGCTGACCTTCACGAAGGCGGTGGGCGGCGACACGCCGGCGCTCGCGTTCATCACCGGCTTCGCTTGGGGCAACTACGGCTTCGCGGCCGGCCAGTCGATCACGCTCAGCGGCGGCGGCACCAACAACAACGGCACCTACACGATCAGCAGCATTTCGGGCAACACGCTGCGCATCACCGGCGACTTCGCAAACGCTGGCGCCTTCGCAGACAAGACGCTCGACGGCAACACCGCGATCGCTCTCGTCCCGGGCACCGCGAGCAACACGGTGCACACCCTCGTGCGCCCGGGCGACCGCAAGTTCGCCGATCTGGTCGACGGGCACACCTACTACATCGTCAATGCCGTCGCTGGCACGAGCTACCAGCTCGCCGACATCCCCAACGGCGACGCCTTGACGCTCGGCCGCGCCGGTCTGAACCTCTTCGCGCAGCACGTGTTCGCCCGCGAAAGCGTCGACCTGTCGGCGCCGGCGGCCGCTGGCCTGCACGAGTTCCGCATCGACATCACCGGCACCACGATCAGCGGCACGCCGACGATCGTCGGCCCCGGCGGCATCTCGCTGGCCACGCTGTCGCCGCCACCGGGCGATGGCGTGTCCACCGCCGCGGCCACCGGATCGGGCGAAGGCCTGGTCGGCATCGCCGACAACCGCTCGCTGGTCAC
This sequence comes from Pseudomonadota bacterium, assembly GCA_040389925.1. GTDB lineage: Bacteria > Pseudomonadota > Gammaproteobacteria > Burkholderiales > Burkholderiaceae_C > LMDS01. The sequence goes on along the minus strand of JAZJZJ010000173.1, from coordinate 60,604 downwards.
GATCATCGCCACCACCACGGCCTACATCGCGTCGTCCACCGTCACGACGACCGGCAACGTGTCGATCCTGGCCGACTCCACCACCAACGTCAGCGCGACGGTCAGCAACGCATCGGGCGGCTTCGTCGGCGTCGGCAAGGCCAACGCGGCCATCACGCAGTCGAGCGCCACGCACGCCTACATCGGCGGCAGCACCATCGTCGGTGCCGGCGGCGACGTAGCGGTGCGCGCGAACTCGCAGCATCTCACCGGCGGCAATGCGCGCGCCGACGCGGGCGGCTTTGCGGCCGACGTCCGGGCCAACTTCACCGCCACCGTTTCGTACGACACCAAGGCGTCGCTGTTGTCGGGCGCGAAGGTCGTTGCGGCCGGTCACGTGGGGGTGACCACCGACGGCAAGTCCAACGCCTCGGTCAGCTCGTATGCCGACGGCCGCGGCTTCGGCGGCGGCGGCTATGCCAACACGAGCTACACGATCGGCGGCGCGAGCCAGAGCCTCGTGATCGTGGGCGACAACGCGGTGATCATCGCCGACTCGCTGGCGCTGCGCGCCACCACGAGCCAGATGAAGATCTACACCGAGGCCAAGGGCTACGGTGCCGGCTTCGTCGGCGTGTCTGTCGACAACTCCAGCCTGACGGTCGACGCGCTGAACAAGGTGCTGATCGGCAGCGGCGCCAGGGTGACCGGCTACGACGGCGTCGACATCGAAGCCACGTTCTCCGGGGTCGACACCTTCGCCTACTCGTTCGCGCAGGTCAGCGGCCTGTTTGGCTACCTCGAGTCCAACCGCACCAACAAGACCACGCTGGTCTCGACCGTGGTGGCCGACCCGCGCACCGTGAACACCGACCCGCGCGCGCTGATCACCGCCGGCCCGCGCCATGCGACCAACGCGAAGCTGCACAAGCCCAATCCGACCGACCCGAGCCTGGGCGCCACTGCGCTTGACCACCTTGCCCTGTACGTCAACACCACCAACGCGATCACGCGCATCGACGGCAATGGCGACTACAGCCGGCGTGCGCTCGCGGCCGGCGGGGTCGGCGGCAGCATCGAGAACAAGCAGGACCGCAGCATCGTCTGGAACGCCGACGTGGACATCTTCTCGGGCCAGAGCCCCGAGCTCGAGATCAGCAGCACCGGCGTGATCACGAAGGCGATCAACGTCAGCGTGCGGACCAGCGAGGACGCGACCCAGACCTCCGGCGCGATCGTCAGCGAGAGCGAAATCTTCGTCAACGACATCAAGAACGACGATCCCGGCCAAGCGTTCTTCGACAACCGCGTCGATATCGGTTCGTATGCCGGCACCGCCACGCTGTCGATCGGCGGCAGCGGCGGCAGCTGGACCTTCAGCGACACCTTCCGCGAGGTGCTGATTACCAACCACTGGACGGGCACCCCGCTCAAGATCAACAACATCGACGTCGTCAACTCCACCGTCAACCCGCTGGTGGACCTGAAGGGGCCGAATGTCTCGCTGACCTTCGCGTTGGATCGCACGGTGGCGCCGACGCTGGTGCAGATCCTGAACGACGGTCCGTCGGACGTGATAATCAACGGCACGATCAACAACCCGATCGGCGCCACGGTGATCCACAACAGCGCCGGTTCGATCACCGCGCGGCCGCGTGACGCAAGCGAAACCGACGGCATTGCCCGCCAGTCGCTGATCACGACCGCGATCCTCGACATCCAGGCCGCTGCAGCGGGCCAGCGCATCGGCAGCGCGACGTCGCGGGTCAACGTGGACATGATCTACAGCGCCAACGCGCTGCCGAGCACCAGCTTCCGCACGACCGACGTCTCGAACCTGGCCGACGCCGTCTTCCTCGGCGGCAGCCCGCTCTTCAGCGGGCAGCTCGTCAAGTACACGACCAGCGGCAGCGCGATCGGCGGCTTGGTCAACGGCAACTACTACGTCGTCGTTCGCTCGTCCGACGGCGCCAGCATCCAGCTCGCGACGCGCGAAGCCGACGGCAGCCTGACTGTGATCGCGCTCGACCCGAGCGCCTCGGGCTCGACCACGCTGCACACGCTGACGGCGGCGCAGCATGCCGTCGGCGTGGCCGGCGCCGACATCTACCTCGACCTGAAGGCCCATCTGCGCAGCGACGCCGTGGTGAGCAGCTTTGACGCGACGATCGACTCGCTGACGGCTGGCGGCACGATCGACCTGCTGCTGCAGGATTCGGTGCAGGAAAGCGGCGCCGCCGGCTCCAGCGGCGTGCGGGTCACGACGCTCAACGAGACCACGATCCCGGCCGGATCGTCCACCCGCGACAAGAACTTCAACACCTTCTTCCGCCCCGACGGCGCGGTGGTCGCATCCGACCTCGCGGCCTTCGGCGGGACCTCGACGGCGCGTGACAGCGTCTACGACTTCCGCAATCTCGACGGCAGCGGTGCGCGCACCGTGGCCGGCCTGATCGCCGGCACCACGACGGGCGACATCATCGTCAAGGACGTGCAGGGTGCCGCCGACACGACGGTCAACGGCACGGCCGGCATCGCGGCGCCGCGCGTCGGCGTTCTCGGCCTGAGCGACCTGCTCGGCACCGGTCACATCGACATCAACGTCGATGGCCGCGTGACGCTCGGTGAAGTGGCGGGCGACCTGCGCGTCGGCCTGATCCGCTCGCGCGCCGACGACGTGCTGCTCGACTCGCACGCTGCGGCCATCGTCGATGCGGCCGCCGGCAACGGCGCCGACCCGGCGGGCGACCTCGGCCCCGATGTCGTCGGCATCAACATCACGCTGACCGCCTTGCTGGGCATCGGCAGCGCGACCAACTTCCTCGAGATCGACTCGTCGAACAAGGACGGCGCAGTCTTCAACGGCGTGCTCGACGCGGATGCCGGCAGCTCGGCATGGATCGAAGAAACGCATGGCGACATGCGCGTGCACCGCGTCGTCGCGCACGGCAGCGACGGCCTCGCACATGTGACGCTGGTGGCCCGCGCCGGCTCGATCGTCGACGCCAACGGCGCGGAAGAAGACGACGGCGACACGACGTCGACCCGCGTTCGCGACGTCGCCAATGTCGTCGGCGTCGAGATCGACCTCGACGCGAGCGCAGACATCGGCGAGCTCGGCGACGATCTCGACATCGACTCCGGCGTGCTCGGCGACGACCTGGTTACCGGCCGCCTGTTCGCGCAGGCCGGTAGTGACGTGTACCTGACCGAATCGGCGCGCGAGCTGAACATCCTCGCGGTGCGCGCGCTCGGCGGACACGTGCGCCTGACCGTGCCCGACACCGACGCAATCGATACCGAGAACCTCGAGCTGCTGGCGCTCGCCGGCGGCGAGACGGCGCGCATCGACGAAGGCGCGAACGCGACGCCGGTGACGCAGGCCGAGATCCTGGCCGGCCTCACCGCCGTGCTGTGGGTCGGCGACAACGTGAGCACGGCCGCGGCCGGCCGCATCGTCGCCGGCGGGCTGAACGGCCACGGCATCACGATCCGCGGCGACACGCGCCGCGTGTTGAAGACCGATCAGGTCGACGACACCAATGCCGACGCCGACCGTGGCACGCAGATGGACCTGCGCGGCACGATGGGTGTCATCAACCCGACGGCCCTCGGCAGCTTCAACCCGAACGCCAAGACCTTCACCGAAATCTTCGGCCACGACCAGGTCGATACCTTCACCTTCGATCAGACCGACCTCGATGCCAACACCACGGTCTTCGGCAGCCAGAACGACAGCAGTGCCGCGCTCGCCGACGACGGCGAAGACATCTTCATCGTCGACCAGCTCGGCTCGATGCACATCGACCGCAACGGCGTCGGCGACACGCTGACGCTCGATGGCCAGGCCGATGCCGACAACTACACCGTCAACACGACCGGATCGCACGGCGCGCTGCGCAACTACGTCATCAACGTGCTCGACACCGGCGCGAAGGACGACGGCGGCGACATCCTCGATGTCTTTGGCCTGAACAGCTCGACGGCGGGAACGGTCGACGACATCTTCCTGCTGCGCCGCACCAGCTTCATCCCCGACGAGGCTTCGGAGTCCTCGGCGTTCGTCGCGCTGCTGCACGGCACGCTGAGCGAGGTGCGCACGCCGGGCAACGCCGCGAGCGAGATCGACGGCGACCCGGGCAACGACCGCCCGACGCAAGTCCAGCGCATCAACTACGACATCGACCTGAACGGCCGTCTGACCGTGCACGGCGAGGGCGGCGACGACCAGTTCTACGTCGACGACAACGCGGCGATCACGACGCTCGATGGCGGCGCCGGTGCCGACCGCTTCCAGATCGGCCAGCTCTATGGCATGTTGCGCGACGACGCGGTGTTTAACAACATCCCGGCGGCCGACCGCTTCGACACGATCGCGACGACGCGCGGCTACCTGAGCCCCGGCGTGTCGATGCCGCTGGTGGCCCAGGGCGGCAGCGGCGAAGACAGCTTCGTCGTCTATGGCAACCAGGCCGAGTTGCGCCTGGAAGGCGACGCCGACAGCGACATCTTCATCGTTCGCGCGTTTGCGCTGGCCGAGACCAACCCGAACGGCACGATCAAGCTCGACGCGAACGGCGTGGCCATTCCGCTGCTGACGCTCTCGACCGCCGCGCAGACGACGATCAAGCCCGGCGAAGGCAACGACACGGTTCAGTACAACGTCAACGCGCCGGTCTCGATCGATGGTGGCGCGGGCTTCGACAAGGTGGTCGTGCTCGGGACCGAGTTCGCCGACAACATCGTCGTCACGAAGGACGGCATCTTCGGCGCCGGCCTGAGCGTGCGCTACGACAACGTCGAAGTCGTCGAGGTCGACGGGCTCGAAGGCGACGATCAGATCTTCGTCGTCAGCACGCCGTTCGGCGTCGCCACACGCATCATCGGCGGCCTTGGCAGCGATACCGTCAATGTCGCGGGCGACGTGACCGAGACCGTCGTCAGTCGCGACCTCGAAGGTCGCAGCGGCGTCATCAACCACCAGGTGGTGTCGTCGGGCGACGCGGGCTACGACAAGCTGCTGGCCGCCGGCATCAACGTCAACATCGCCAACCCGACCCAGGGTGCGGTGATCATTACCGAGACCGGCGCGGGCACGACGGTCGACGAGGCCGATGAAGTGAAGGCCGCCAGCGGCTTCGACACCTACACCGTGCGCCTGGGGATCGCTCCGGCCGCCGGCACCAAGGTGTATGTCACCGTGTCGGCAGCGCGCTCGAACGACGAAGAAGACGCGGCCGATGGCGACAGCGTGCTGATCACGACCTCGACGGCCGCAGCGCCGAACACGCCGCTGCTGCTGCACGACATCGACGGCGACGGCAAGTTCGACGGCTACTACCGCGAGATCTTCGTCGACGGCCAACAGACCTTCGTCGGCAACCGCCACGTCGTGCTGGTGTTCGACTCGACCAACTACGCGCAGGACCGCACCGTGTATGTGGCGGCAGCGCCCGACACGCTCGCCGAAGGCGAACGTGTCGTCACGATCAGCCATGCCGTCGATGCCGACATCGTGGCGGCCGGCGACGCCGTGGCGCAGGCCGCGACGCTGGCGATCTTCGACCAGGTGGCAGTGCGCAACGTCGAAGTCACGGTCATCGACAACGATGCGCCGGGCATCGTGATCGTGGAGAGCAACGGCGGCACGCTGGTGCTCGAAGGCAGTGCCGTCACCGGCATCACCGACAACTACACGATCCGCTTGGCGAAGGCGCCGACCTCGGACGTGACGATCGACATCGCCTACGACGCCGGCCAGATCACGCTCGCCCACGCGCGCCTGAGCTTCGGCGCCACCACGCCCGACGGCAAGGCCCACGCCTTCATCACTTTCACCGGTGGCGTGGACGGCAACTGGGACGAGGCGGTGACGATCGCCGTCTCGGCGACCGACGATTCGGCGCTCGGCATCGAGCAGCGCCGCGAGGATCCGGGCGTTTCGCCGATCCGCCACAGCGTCGTCAACGCAAGCAGCGCGACCGAGTACGCCGACCTGAGCGAGTTGCTCGGCGTCGAGGCCTACGACGACGACACCGCCGGCGTGCTGGTGCAGCAGACCGACGGCAAGACCTTCGTGACCAAGGACGGTTCGATCACCGACACTTACACGGTGCGCCTGACCATGGCGCCGACCGCCGACGTCACGATCAACCCGATCACTGACGGCCAGACCACCGCGACACCGGCGCCGCTGACCTTCACCGCATCGAACTGGTGGATCGCGCAGACGGTCACCGTGACCGGCGTGCCGAGCTTCGTCGCGGCCCCGGGCACCGACAACCTGAAGCCCTTCGCGGCTCAGCCGCACCTGCTGAGCCAGTTGTTCGGTCCGCTCGCCGTCGAAGGCGGCGTCAGCGGCGCGGATCGCTCGCTGACCGATGCCGTGCTGCTGCCGGGCGAGTACAACGCGGCGCTGCTCGAGATCGGACCGCAGCCCGACGAGCGCGACCAGATCGACACGCTCAACATCTACGACGATTCGAGCAAGGCCAACAAGACCGGGACGCTCGACTCGGTGGCACTGACCGGCTTCGGCATGGCCGAGACGCTCGACTTCGGCGGCGCCGGCGCGAACCCGTTCGGCGAGCCGACCGTGTTCCCGGGTGGCATCAGCTTCGGCCAGATCCGCGTCGGCGCCGACGGCAAGTTCATCACCGACGGCAGCAAGAGCAGCGTCGAGATCCTCAACCTGATGATGGGCGAGGGCAACGACACGCTGGTGATCAACGGCACGTTGCTGGCCGCGACCGAGAACGCCAGTGACCCGGCCACGGCCGGCGTGGCGCGCCACGGTACGCTGACGCTGATTCAGGGCGGCGGCAACCTCAGCACCAATGCCGGCCCGATCGGCGGCGACCACATCACCGTCAATGCCGGCGGCGGCCCGGGCTCACCGCTGGTGATCTTCGGCGACACCTCGCAAGACGGTCTCTGGTACAGCGGCATTCCCGAACGCACCGGGCCGACCGACAGCCAGCCATGGCCCGACACGGCCGACTTCGGCTTGAAATTCTTCCCGCAGCCGGGCGGCGCGGCCAGCGGCGACGCGACCTGGCGCTTCCCGCTCGCCAATCCGTTCGACCATTTCGGCAACGACGTCATCGACGCCAGCGGCCTGCTCGCGAGCGAGATGGTGGCGGCGCCGGGCAGCGCGGGGATCGGTGCGTCCGATGTCGGCGTGACGATCTACGGCGGAGGCGGCAACGACACCATCCGCGGCAGCCAGGCCAGCGACCAACTGGCCGGCGGCTCGGGCAACGACACGATTGCCGGCGAGCAAGGCAACGACATCATCTACGGCGATTCGGGCTTCAACATCGACCCGATCACGCGCACGCTGTTCGTGCCGACCGCCGATGTGCTGCCGGCGTTGATCGTCGCAGGCGCCCCGCCGCGCGACACGCTGCTGGCCGGCATGGACGCGATCAACGGCAACGACGGCGACGACGTGATCTTCGGCGACCACGGCATCGTCGACCAAGACGTGCCGAGCGCGGCCGGCAGCCTGAACGCGCAGTACGCGCGCTCGGTCTCGATCGGCCGGCTGGTCGAGGTGGTGCCGGCCACGGCGCCACGCAGCGCGACGCTGCTCACGACCCTGAGCGGCGCGGCCGACCGCCGCCTGTTGACGGTCGAGAACATCTTTGACATCCGCACCGACCAACCGGTCAACGGCGCGGCCGACACGATCCACGGCGACAGCGGGCGCGACCGCATCTTCGGCGGCAACGCGGGCGACACGATCACCGGCGACGCCGATGAAGACCTGATCTTCGGCGACCACGGCCACCTCGGCTACCGCGCCGACGATGCCGACCTGAGCACGCTGGACGTCATCGAGAGCATCGACACCGCCGTCGGTGGCGTCGACACCGTCAGCGACGACGCGAGCGACGACATCATCCTCGGCGGCATCGGGGGCGATGCGATCAACGCCGGCAACGGCGCCAACATTGTCTTCGGTGATCACGGCCGCATCCTCGGCATCGACACCGGCTTCAACCAGCCGGTCGACTTCGTCGGCACCGCCCCGTCGAGCACACGCGACAGGCACCCGCTGACGCTCGCGTTCGTCACCTCCATCGTGCCGGGCACCACCGGCGAGGACGGCGGCGCCGACATCATCACCACCGGCATCGGCCGCGACATGATCTTCGGCGGCGCCGCGGGCGACACCATCGTTGCCAACAGCGGCGAAACGACGCTGTCCGGCGACGGCAACAACATCGTGTTCGGCGACTACGGTTTCGTCGACTACCTGTCGGAAGAACTGCAGCAGAGCAGCACGCCGGCCAAGACGCTGCAGCAGTACATCGCGGCCGGCGGCGCCGCAGTCACGACGAGTGCGACCGGAAACCCGGTCCGGCCGAACGACATCGACCGCATCGGGTCGATCGCCACCGATCTGGGCGGCGCCGACCACATCACGGTGGGCAACGCAAACGACATCGTGCTCGCGGGCCAGGGGGGCGACACGGTCCATGCCGGTCACGGCAAGAACATCGTCTTCGGCGATTCCGGCCAGATCACGGCCGCGACCAGCGACGACCCGGCGATGCAGATCTCGGTGCACGAGTTCACGATCGGCGAGATCGTCAGCATCGCGTTCGCGCACGGCGGCGCGGACACCATCGACTCGGGCGACCAGGACGACATCCTGCTCGGTGGCGCGGCCGGCGACCAACTCGACAGCGGCAAGGGCGACAACGTGATCTTCGGCGACCAGGGCCGGATCCTGACGCTGACCAACCATGTGGTGGACGGCGCGCGCGACGTCAATCACGTCGTCGGCGCACCGAACCGTCCGGCCGCTGACCACCCGCTGACCTATGCGCTGATCACGTCGCTGGTGCCGGGGCTGGGGGTCGACGGAGACGACACCCTCATCGGCGGCATCGGCCGCGACATCCTGATCGGTGGCGACGGCAACGACACCATCAACACCTTCGGCAGCACGAGCCTGGGTGGGCCGGTCGGAACGGCGCCGCAGGACGGCAACAACATCGTCTTCGGCGACTACGGGCTGGTCGACTACCTGAGCGAAGAACTGCTGCAGGGCGGCGCGGGCAACCCGACACTGGAAGTCTTCGTCCGCACGAACACGGCCGGCAGCTTGCCGATCAACCGTGTGCGAGCGGCCGACATCGACCGAGTCTGGTCACTGGAGGACTTCACGCACCTCGGCGGCGACGACCGCATCACCGCCGGCGATCGCAACGACATCATCATCGCCGGCACTGGCGCCGACGTGATCTTCGGCGGCTACGGCAACCCGGTCACCGGCGAGGGCGCCGACATCCTGATCGGCGACAACGCGCTGCTGACGGCGGCCGAGTTCGACGAAGACGACGTGCCGTTCGCGGTCCACGATTTCGTGATCTGCGAGATCACCACGATCGGCTTCGAGGACGAAGACGGCGGCAACGACGTCATCGTCGCGGGCGACCTGAACGACGTGCTGTTCGGCGGCGCTGGCGATGACGAGATCTACGCCGGTGGCGGTCATGACTTGGTCTTCGGCGACCACGGCACGGTCCACTGCGAGGGCGGCTCGTTGATTCCGAAGCTCAGTCTGCCGGCGATCTGCGAGGAATTCCTCGACCAGTACGGCAACCTGCGCACGGTGCACTTCATGGCGATCAACATCGACACGAACACCGGCACCGGCGACGACCTGATCTACGGCCAGGACGGGATGGACATCATCCTGGGCCAGCAGGGCAACGACGTGCTGTACGGCGGCAACGACGACGACATCCTGATCGGCGGCGCCAACGTCGAGGGCTCGCTGGACGGCGACGACCGGCTGGACGGCGGCACGGGCCACGATGCGATCGCCGGCGACAACGCCGAGATCTGCTACCGGCCCGACAATCTCGACCCGCGGATGCGCGCGCTCGACGGCACGCTGATCTACGGCAACGATGGCTTGGCCCTCGTCGAAGGCGTGGGCAGCGTCCTGTACCCGGCCTACTTCGACCCGCGTGGCGCGCTGCCGGGCAACTCGTATGGCCTGCCGGTGCACCGTCAGTACCACATCGAGCTGCTGGACCATGACCACCTGATCGAGCAGCAGGCCGACGATCCGGCGATCCGCCTCTGGGGCGAGGACTACATCGCCGGCGGTGCCGGCGAGGACGAGATCTTCGGCCAACTCGGCGCCGACGTGATTCAGGGCGACGGCGCGATCGGCATCGATTCGCGCACCGACCTCGACAAGCTCCGTTTCGCGGGCGACACGTTCCAGCAAAGCGCGACGCCGACCGCGTTCGGTGCGGGGCGCAGTGCGCCCATCGGGCTGGAAGGCATCGGCGACCTGTGGGTCGACCCGTCCTTCGAGTCGACCAGCGACGGTGACGACTACATCGAGGGCAACGGCGGCAACGACGTGATCTTCGGCAACCTCGGGCAGGACGACATCCTCGGCGGAAGCTCCGATCTGTTCGGCCTCGTCGACACGGACGGGCCGCAGGGCGGCGTCAACTTCCTGCGGCCGGATGGCAGCGACCTGATCTTCGGTGGCGCCGGCACCAACATCGCGCGCAACGACATCGGCGACGCGACCATGCAGCGCGGAGCCGATCTCGTGGCCTCGGGCAAGACCGCGTACCCGGCCGACACGATCGTCACGGACGCCGGTGGTCACGCGCACGACGCCGACACCATCGTTGGCGACAACGGTCGCATCCTGCGTCTGGTGGGTATCAACGGCGCGCAGCGCTCGGCCGGCGTCGCCACGATCGGCGGTCTGCAGGGCGGCTACGCGGTCGCGGCGTACAACCCGGCGCTTGGCAACGTCTACGCCTCGGGCGTGCGCAGCACCGGCGGATTCCTGAACTTCAACTACGACTACGAAGGCCCGGACGCCGAGGGATACAAGAGCGACAACAATGACGCCACCTACGACTACGTCATCGCCCGCGCGGTCGAGCATCTCGACTACCACGAGGGTGGCTTCGACGTGGTCGGCGTCGATACGGCCGAGACTGACCGCGGTGGCGCCGACGAGATTCACGGCGAGTCCGGCGACGACACCGTCTATGCGCAAAAGGGCAACGACATCGTCTTCGGCGAAGGCCAGGACGACGACATCGTCGGCGGCTACGGCAACGACTGGATCAGCGGCGGCACCGGCCGCGACGGCGTGATCGGTGACGACGGCCGCTTCATCGTCAGCCGCAACGCGATCGGCTACGCCGAGCCGCTGTACGGCGTGGCGGCGCTGTTGCTCGACAACGGCGATACGCGGACCTTCAACGGCGACATGATGGACGAGACCATCGCGACGCCGGGCACGATCCAGCTGGCCATCTCGAACCCGGGCGGCGAGTTGAAGAAGGCGATCAACCTGACGCCGTTCAGCTTCGACACCGATTTCAACGGCCAGTGGGACGAGTTCACGACCGTCACCAAGAAGACGGTTACCGACGGCGACCTGCTGGGCCTGAACCACAACGCCGACGACATCATCTTCGGTGGCTTGGGCGACGACTGGCTGCACGGCGGCTCGGGCGACGATGCCGTTCTCGGCGGCGAAGCGCTCGGCTGGCTCGATCACGGCGGCGCGTACACGCAGATCTACGAAGCAACCGACGCCGGCCTCGATGGCCGCTTGGACCTGATCGGCGTCGCGCGCAGCGACTACGACCGCCCGTACAACCCTGTCGATGCGTTGCGCTACAACCCGATCGACGTCGACGGCTGGCACTACGACCGCACGCGCCGGGCCGGCGAGTTCGCGCTCTACGACGAATACGACCCGCGCCGCAAGATCCAGTTGGTCATCGAGTCGACGAACGCCGCGTACACGCTCGGCATGGCGGTGAAGGACGACTTGACCAACCTGACGGTCGGCGAGTTCTTCCTGAACTTCGACAAGGGCGAGGGCACGTACGTCAAGGCGGACGTCAATCCGAAACCGGTGGGCCAGACTGCCGAGGGCTACCCCGAGGCTTGGAACGACGGCGACGACCGCATCTTCGGCGACACCGGCAACGACTGGCTGGTCGGCGGCACCGGCCGCGACAACATGTATGCCGGCTTCGGCAACGATCTGCTGAACGCCGACGATGACCACGAGACCGAGAGCAACGAGACCAATAACAAGGACACGATCGACTCGAAGTACGACAACGAGCGGCCCGACACCCAGGTCAGCTACGAAGACCGCGCCTTCGGTGGCGCCGGCCGCGACGTGCTGATCGGCAACACCGGTGGCGACCGCCTGATCGACTGGGTCGGCGAGTTCAACAGCTACCTGGTGCCGTTCGCGCCCTTCGGCATGGCCACGGTGAGCCGCACGCTGCAGCCGCAGTTGGCGGAGTTCCTCTACACGCTGAGTGCCAGTGACGGCGCCGATCCGACGCGTGCCGCCGACACGGGTTCGGCGATTGAGCGCAACGGCGAGCCCGAGGGCGAGTTGGGCGTGATCCGCCAGAAAGACTTCGCCTGGCAGACCCAGACCGGTGCACCGACCGATCCGCAGGCCGGCAACATTCCCGGCGGCAAGCGCGATGTGCTGCGCACGGCCAACTTCAACGACGGCGCGATGCAGGCGCTGGCGCCCGACAGCGGTACCTGGGCGGTCAGTGGCGGTATCTTGCAGGTGGACGCCACGTCGAACAAGGCCGATGCCGTGGCGGTGTACCAGGTGGGCGACGCATTGCCGTCGTACTTCGAGGTCTCGGCAACGATCAAGGTGGTCAAGCCGACCGCCGGTTGGGACGCCAACAGCTATGTGATCTTCGACTACCAGAGCCCGACGAACTTCAAGTTCGCCGGACTGAACGTTTCGACCAGTAAGCTCGAGATCGGTCAGCGCACCGCGGCCGGCTGGCAGGTGCTGAAGCAGGCGTCGTTCCCGGGCAGCATGAAGAACGACACCTGGTACAACGTGATGGTCTCGGTCAACGGCCTGACGGCCACGCTGATCGTCGACAACACCAGCGTCTTCAGCCACACCTTCAGCGCGACGATCGTCGACGACTGGAGCTACGGGCTGAATTGGGGTCTGGTGGGCTTCGGGTCCAACAAGTCGCGCGGTGCGATGGACAACATCACGGTGCAGGTGGTGCCGCCCGCGGCCACCGTCACGCGCACCGATGAATTCACCGGTGGTGTGGGCGCGATGGTGACGGCGGTGGCCGCCTCCAGCACGGGCAACTGGACCCCGACCCTGGATCGACTCGATGGCGCTCCGGCGGCCGGCCGCGATACCGCGATTCAGCTGCTCAACCTGGACGGCATCGCGCAGATGTCGGCCACCTCGTTGCTCGAGTTGAGCACGACGCTGAAGACTGCTGGCCGCGCCGGCATCGTCTTCGACCGCTACAGCGATACCGACTTCAAGTTTGCGGCAATCGACGTGGCAACCAAGCAGGTGCTGATCGGCCACCGCACGGCTTCGGGCTGGACCGTGGACGCCACGGTGAGCAACACGACCCTCAATTCGGCCACCGACTACAAACTCGGCGTGTCGATCAAGGGTTCGACGATCAGCGTGACGCTGAACGACCAGGCGGCCGTGGGCTTCGTCTTCAATGCGGTCGGCGCCGATGGCCGCTTCGGCCTGTTCAGCAAGGACGCACCGGCCAGCTTCGACAGTGTCAAGCTGAGTACCAATGACCCGGCCGTCGGCGCCGCCACGGAACCGCCGTCGGTGTCGATCGGCGATGTGTCGATCCTGGAGGGTGCGGCCGGTGGCTCGGCGGCCGCGATGCTCACGTTGACCTTGTCCAAGGCGGCGGCGAACGCAACGACCGTCAACTGGGCGACTGCGAACGGCAGCGCCACGGCGGGGCTGGATTACAGCGCGTCGTCGGGCACCGTGACCTTCGCGGCCGGCAGCACGACGGCGCAGATCAGCATCCCGATCCTCGGCGACGGCCTGTGGGAGTCCGACGAGAATTTCAGCGTCGTGCTGTCCAACCCCAGTGCCGGTCTGACCTTGGCCGACGACACCGGCGTCGTGACGATCCAGAACGACGATGCGCAGCCGGTGGTGACGCTGGCGGCAACTGATTCGAGCGGTGCGGAGGCGTCTTCCGATCCGATCGTCTTCACCGTCACGCGGTCGGCGAATCTGGCGGGCGACATCGTCGTCAACTTGGCTTGGAGCGGTGCGGCAGCCTTCGGAACGGACTACGCGCTGAGCGTCAGCGGTGGTGTGTTGTCGGCGGACCGCTCGACCCTGACGCTCGCCTCGGGCACGTCGAACGCGACGATCACGGTCCAGCCGGTCGACGACAGCGCGAGCGAAGTATCCGAGAGCGTCGTTTTGAACCTGCTCGCGGGCAGCAGCTACGCGGTGGGGGCGTCCGCCAGCGCGACCGGCACGATCACCGACAACGATGCACCCACGCTGTCGGTCGCTGCCGCATCGGTGGCGGAAGGCAACACCGGGACGAAGACGGTGGCGGTGACGGTGACCTTGTCGGCGCCGAGTTCGACACAGGTGACAGTGGACTATGCCACCGCCAATGGCACGGCGACGGCAGGCGTCGACTACCGGAGCACCAACGGCACGCTGACGTTCGCGGCGGGCGTCACCTCGAGGACGTTCAGCGTCACGATCATCGGCGACCGAGTCAAGGAGTCGAACGAGACCTTCCAGGTGGTGCTGATCAATCCCGTGGGGGCGACGATCGTCTCGGGCAGCGCGACGATCACCATCATCGACGACGAGAAGGCCTTGACGGCCGCGCAAACGACATCGACCGATGAACTCGCGAAGGTGCAGGCAGAGGCGGGGGACACCGCGGCACCGGTGCCGGCGCCGACCGAGGCCGACTTGCAGGCCCTGGCGGCCGAAGCGCTGCGTCGCATTCCGCTGAGCGACGCACAGCGTGCGCTGCTCGGCGCGGTCAGTCTGCAGGTCACCGATCTCCCGGGCCTCGAGCTCGGCGAGTACCGCGATGGCGTCGTGCTGATCGATGTCGATGCGTCCGGCCATGGCTGGTTCATCGACACGACCCCGGGCGACGACAAGGAGTTCACGCGCGCCGCCAACGCATTGCTGGCAGCGGGTCAGGCCGGCGGGCGGATGGATCTGCTCAGCGTGATTGCGCACGAACTCGGCCATGCCGCCGGGCTCGATCATGCCGAAGGCGGCTTGATGGCCGAGCTGCTGCAGCCGGGCCTGCGCACGGTCGCGGCGCCTGGCGTCGTGAAGCCGCGGATGCCGATGGAGTTCGATGTCCCCGGGTTCGCGACAGTGCCGTCTGCAGCATCTGGTGTGTCCGACGCTGCGCAAGCGCGGCCGGTCATCGACTGGTCGATCGGGCGCACGCGCGGCGAGGTCGTCGCTGCGCAGACGTCGGCGCAAAGGTGGGTCAGTGACTTCGTCAACCACCTCGGCAAGGCCGAGGCGCAGCGCAACCCGAACGCGGCGTTGCGGCTGCAAGTCGACGCCGCACCCAAGATGGCGCCACGGTTGAGCGTGTTGCTGGACTGAACATGAAAAGGGAGTCAGCGCGATGAACACGGCGGCGTCGACCCCTTGTTTGAGCAGGCGGGATTCACCCGATCGGGCAAGCCCCCGCACGCTGCGACACTGCAGCGACGGGCATTGACACTTACGGAGGGAAACGATGGCGAAGCAGCTACTGATTTACGAAACCGCCGTGCCGATCACGCCGGCACGGCATGGCAAGCATTCGGTCGAAGTGGGTGGCAGTTATGCCTTCAGCGCCGGTGTCAACGCGGTGCCGCTGATGGCGGTGGAAATCCTGCGTGCCGCGACGGAGTACGCGGTGGTCTTCACCGCGGTCGGCGACGAAGTGCTGCCGGCGGTGGTGCTCGGTGTCAAGGGCGAGCAGAACCTGTACCTCGATGGCGAGGGGCACTGGAAGGCGAAGTACGTCCCCGCCTTCCTGCGCCGCTACCCGTTCGTGTTCTCGGCCAGTGCCGACAACAAGACGCTGACGCTGTGCGTCGACGAGGCCTATCCCGGCCTGAACACCGAAGGGCGCGGCCAGCGCCTGTTCGGTGACGATGCCAAGCCGACGCCCTATGTCGAGCAGGTGCTGACCTTCCTGAAGGAATACCAGGCCCAGTTCATGCGCACCCAGGCATTCGGCCGGCGCCTGAAGGAGTACGGCTTGCTCGAGCCGATGACGGCGCGGGTCACCACGCCCAGCGGCGGCACGCTGTCGCTGACCGGCTTCTTGGCGGTCAGCCGGACCAAGCTGCGCGCGCTCGAGCCCGAGACGCTGGCCGCGCTGGCCAGGACCGATGAGCTGGAGCTGCTCTACCTGCATCTGTACTCGATGCGCAATTTCAACGACGTGAAGGACCGCCTGATCGGCAGCCTTGCTGCCGAAGCTGACGAGGCGGCTGCGGCGCCCGTGCTGCAGTGAGGGGGGGCGGGTGCTGACGCCGCGGCCGACGGCACGGTAGCGCCCCGACACCATGCAAGGAGCGGCCCCGGTCTATTCGATCACCGACGAAGCCCATGCGAGGGCCGAGGCGGCGGCGTGGAGCCGTTTCACGGCACCGGCCGATGCCGACGAGTTCTGCGCGAGCTGGCTGGCGCTGTTGTGCGCGCGGATCGAGCGCTGCCGTGCCGCCTTGCTGCTCGTGGCCGACGAGGAGCAGGGCCCGTATCGCGTCAGCGCCGTGTGGCCCGACCGGCGCAAGGATCTGCTGCACCTCGGCCCGGCCGGCCAGCGCGCGCTGACCGAGCGCGCGGGCGTCGTCATCGCCGCTCCCGGTGGGGCGGTCGGTGGCGAAGTGCTCTCGCAGGCAGCCTACCCGGTCGAGGTGGCCGGACGCCTGTGGGGCGCGGTGGTGCTCGAGCTCGGTCAAAGCAGCGAGGCCGAGTTGCAGCGCGCGCTGCGCGGCATCCACTGGGGCATCGCGTGGCTGGTCGATCATTTCCGCCAGCGCGTGCTGGCCGAGCGCGAAGCCACGCTCGCACGCGTCGACCTGCTCAACAACCTGATGGCCACGGCGCTGCAACATGGGCGGCTCGAACCATCGGCGCTGGCCGTCGTCAACCAGCTGGCGCAGCGCCTGCAATGCGATCGCGTCAGCATGGGGCTCGAACGCAAGGGGCACGTGACGCCACTGGTGCTGTCGCACACCGCGACCTTCGACGCCCGCTCCGACCTCGTGCGCTGGCTTGGCGACGCGATGGACGAGGTGCTCGACCTCGGCGTGCCGGTGCGCTATCCGCCGAACGCCTCGGACGATCTCGGCGCCATCGCGCACGCCGAAGTCGCCCGTGAACTGAAGGTCGAGGCGATCTGCAGCGTGCCCTTGCTGCTCGAAGGCCAGACGCTGGGCGCGCTGGTTTTCGAGCGCAACGCCGGCCCGCCTTTCGATGACCGCACCGAGATGCTGGCGCGCGCCGCCGGCGAGTTGCTCGGTCCGGTGTGGGCGCTGTTGCGCGAGCGCGAGCTGCCGTGGTGGCAGCGCTTGCGCGAATCGTTGCGCTCGTTCGCTCAGGCGCTCGTCGGTCCGCAACACCCCGGGGCAAAACTGCTCGCGGTCACGGCCGTGCTGGTGTTGGCGGTGCTGAGCTTCTGGCACATCGACTACCGCGTCTCGGCGCGCACGGTGGTCGAAGGCTCACAGCAGATTGCCGCGGTAGCCCCTTTTGATGGCTTTGTCGCCCAGGCCTTCGCCCGGGCGGGCGACGGCGTGCGCCACGGCCAGCCGCTGGCGCGCCTGGACGATCGTGACCTCAAGCTCGAGAGCGCGCGCTGGAGTGCCGAGCGCGAGCAGCTGCTGCGCCGCTTCCAGGTGGCGCAGGCGGCGCAGGACCGCGGTGCGATGGGCGTCATCACGGCCCAGGTCGGTCAGTCCGAGGCGCAGTTGGCGCTGGTTCAGGAACGGTTGGCACGCGCCACCCTGATCGCGCCCTTCGACGGCATCGTCGTGTCGGGCGACCTGAGCCAGCAGATCGGCTCGCCGGTGGAGCAGGGCCGGGTCTTGTTCGAGGTCGCTCCGGTCGCCGGCCACCGCGTGATCCTGCAGGTCGACGAGCGCGACATCAGCCGCTTGGCCCTCGGCCAACGCGGTGAGCTGGTGTTGTCGGGCCTGCCGGGGCAGGCACTGCCGATCGTGGTGCACCAGATCACACCGGTGTCGACCGCACAGGACGGTCGCAACTTCTTCCGCGTCGAAGCCCGGCTCGAAGGCGGTGCACCGCGGCTGCGCCCGGGCATGGAAGGCGTGGGCAAGGTGTCGGTCGGCGAGGAGCGCCTGATCTGGGTCTGGACTCACAGCTTCACCGACTGGCTGCGGCTGGCATTGTGGGACTGGATGCCTTGATGAGCCATGCTGCGCGGACCGAGCGCCAAGTCACTCCGCCGCCGGCCCGCCGCGCCGGGGAGCTTTGGGCGTACACGCCCGACGGGGGGCTGCGTTGACCTCGACCTCCGTGCACAGCAGCTTGTGGTACCGCGTGGCCACGCTGCGCCCGCGCCTGCTCGCGCGCGCCAAGCTGCACCGGCATCGCTTTCGCGGCAAGGTCTGGTACCTGCTGCAAGACCCGGCCAGCGGCCGGGTCCACCGCTTCTCGCCGGGCGCGCGGCTGCTGCTCGCCGGCATGGACGGTCGGCGCAGCGTGGCCGACCTGTGGGCCTTGGCGCAACGCCAGCTCGGTGAGGACGCGCCGACGCAGGACGAAGTGATCCACCTGCTCGGCCAGTTGCATGCCGCCGACCTGCTGCAAACCGACGTCTCGCCCGACGCGCTCGAGGCTTTCGACCGCGGTACGAAGCAGGCCGCGCAGAAGCGTCGGCGCAGCTGGGCCAACCCGATGGCGGTGCGCATCCCGCTGTGGGATCCGGGGCGTGTGCTCGACCGCTTCGCGGCTGTCTGGCCGCGGTTGTGGGGCTGGCACGGCTTGGCCGTGTGGGTGGCGGTGGTGCTGCCGGCGCTGGTCCTGCTGCCGGCGCACTGGCCGGATCTCACCGGCAACCTGTCCGACCGCGTGCTCCAGGTCGACAACCTGCTGCTGCTGTGGCTGGTGTTCCCGTTCATCAAGTTCATGCACGAGATGGGCCATGCCAGCGCGACCCGGGCGGGCGGCGGCGAGGTGCACGACATGGGGCTGATGCTGCTGGTGATGATGCCGGTGCCCTACGTCGACGCCAGCTCGTCGACCGTTTTTCGTTCGAAGTGGCGGCGCGCGCTGGTCGGCGCGGCCGGCATGGCGGTCGAGCTGTTCCTCGCGGCTCTGGCGTTTTACGTCTGGCTCGCGGTCGAGCCCGGCTTCGTGCGCTCGCTGGCCTTCAATGTGATGCTGGTGGCCGGGGTGTCGACCCTGGTTTTCAACGGCAATCCGCTGCTGCGCTACGACGCGTACTACATCCTGGCCGACCTGATCGAGATGCCCAACCTGGCGCAGCAGGCGGCACGCCACTGGGGCCACCTGGCGCAGCGCTTCGTGTTGCGTGCCGACAGCGCGACACCGGTGGCCCAGTCGCCCTCGGAGGCGGTTTGGCTGACGGTGTATGGCGCGGCGTCGACCGTCTACCGCATGCTGGTCACGGTGGCGATTGCCCTGTTCATCGCGACCCGCTTCTTCTTTGTTGGCGTCGTGCTGGCGCTGTGGGCGGTGGCGATGATGGCGGTGGTGCCGCTGTTCAAGGTGCTGTCGGCGATGAACAGTCGCGCGCAGTTGCGCGAGTTGCGGGGCCGCGCCTGGGCCATTGGCGGCGGCGCGCTGGCGGTCCTGGCGCTGCTGCTGTCGATCGTGCCGCTGCCGTTTCGCAGCCAGGCCGAGGGCGTTGTCTGGCTGCCCGAACAAGCCACCCTGCGCGCCGGCGCGAGCGGCTTCGTCGCCAGTCACATCGCGAAGCCGGGCTCGATCGTGGCGGCCGGTCAGCCGCTGATTGCCAATCGCGACCCGGCCCTCGAAGCCCAAGTCGCGGTCCTCGAAGCGCGCGTGGCCGAACTCGAAGCCAATTACGCGCTCGAGTTCGTGTCCGACCGCGCGCGTGCCGAGATGGTGCGCGACCAGCTGGCAGCCGAGTCGCAGGCGCTGGCGCGTGCCCGCGAGCGTGCGGCGGCGCTGCTGGTCACCAGCCAGGGCGCGGGGCGTTTCGTCGTCGTGCGGCCGGAAGACCAGGCCGGCCGTTTCCATCGCCAGGGCGAAGTGCTCGGCTTCGTGATCGAAGGCGACGAGCGCGCGCTGGTCAAGGTGGTGGTCACGCAAGCCGACATCGACACCATCGGCTTGCCCGGCGGCCAGGTGCAAATGCGCTTGGCGCATGAGCCCGAGCGTGTGATCGAAGGCCGCATCCTGCGCCAGCAACCTGCCGGCAAGAACGAGTTGCCCAGTCGCGTGCTGGCGGTCAGCGGCGGCGGCCGGATCGCGATCGACCCGCGCGATTCGCAAGGTGTGCGCGCGCTCGAGCGCCTGTTCCAGATCGATGTGGAGCCCTTGGATGCCGCAGCGCTGACGCCGTTGTTCGGCCAGCGTGTGCACGTCCGCTTCGACCATCCGCCGCTACCGTTGGGGCTGCAGTGGTATCGCAGCCTGCGCCGCCTGTTGCTGACGCATTTCGATGTCTGACGTCGCTTCGCTCGGCATGACCGCGGCCGACCTCGCGCCGGGCCGCCCCTATGTCGAACGCGGCGAGCGCGAGTTGCCTTGGCACGACCGCTTGGCGATCGGCTTGTGGTCGCGTTTGCCGGTGGCCTTGCGCACGTTGGCAGCGGGCCAGGCCCGGCCCGGCCGCAGCTACCTGCCGTGGGTGCACCGCGCCGCGGAACACGCGGCGCGCCTGGACGACGACGAATTGCGCCGCCAGGCCAGGAGCCTCGGCCGCCAGTTCCACCGCGAAGGTTTCGCTGCCGAGCCGACTGCTCGCCTGTTCGCACTGATCGGCGAGGCCGCGCACCGCGTGCTCGGCAAGCGGCCGTACGACACGCAGTACCTGGCGGCCTGGTCCCTGCTGCATGGCAGCCTGGTCGAGATGGCGACCGGCGAAGGCAAGACCTTTGCTGCCACGTTGCCGGCCTGTGCCGTGGCGTTGTCGCAGACGGCGGTGCATGTCGTCACCGTCAACGACTACCTGGCTGCACGCGACGCGGCGGAGATGGGGCCGCTGTACCGATTCTTCGGCCTCGAGGTCGGGGTCGTGGTGCAGGGCCTGCCGCGCCCCCAGCGCCAAGTGGCCTACGCCATGCCGGTGACCTACTGCACCAACAAGGAACTGGCGTTCGACTACCTGCGCGACCGCACCGCGCTGGGCGATCACGCCAGCCGATTGCATCTGGCGCTGGACCGAGTGGGCGGCGGTGGGCCGGGCATGGCCGGGCGCGAGCAAGCGGTGGTGATGCGCGGATTGGCTTTTTGCATCGTCGACGAAGCCGACAGCGTTTTCATCGACGAGGCGCGCACCCCGCTGATCCTGTCGGCGCAGAACCAGGCGGCGACCGGACGCGAGGATTTCGAGCGCGCGCTGGCCTTGGCCGCACGCATGGACCCCACGCTGCACTACACGCTCGACGAGCGCACACGCCGGGTGCGCCTGTTGCCCGCCGCCTATGCCTGGCTCGACGGAGTCGTCGCGGCCGAGTTCGACGTCGACGGCGACGATCCGGTCTGGCAGTCGCCGCGGCGGCGCGAGGAACTGCTCCAGCAGGCCTTGGCCGCGCGCGCCTTCTACCTGCTCGACCGCCACTACGTGATCGCCGAGGGCAAGGTGCAGATCGTCGACGAGTCGACCGGCCGCGTGATGCCCGACCGCGCTTGGGAGCGCGGGCTGCACCAGTTGATCGAGACCAAGGAGGGGGTCGAGCTGACCGGGCAGCGCGAGACGCTGGCGCGCATCACCTACCAGCGCCTGTTCCGCCGCTACGTGCGGCTGGCCGGCATGACCGGCACGGCGATGGAGGTGTCTCCGGAGATTCACCGCACCTACGGTCTGGACGTCGTGCGCGTGCCGCTGCACCGGCCCTTGCGGCGCGAGATGCTCGGGGTGCGCTGCGTGCTCGACGCCGCCACGAAGTGGCAGGCGGTCGCCGACCAGGCGCAGGCGCAGGCGGTCGACGCCCGACGACCGGTGCTGATCGGCACGCGCAGCGTGCAGGCTTCCGAGCAGTTGTCGGCCGTGCTCGCGGCGCGCGGCATCGAGCATGTGGTGCTCAACGCCAAGCAGGACCAGAGCGAAGCGCAGATCGTGGCCCGGGCCGGCCACGCCGGGCACGTCACGGTGGCCACCAACATGGCGGGCCGTGGCACCGACATCGCACTCGGGCCGGGGGTGGCCGAGCGCGGTGGCCTGCATGTGATCCTGACCGAGTACAACGAATCGCGGCGCATCGATCGTCAGTTGCTCGGCCGTTGTGCGCGCCAGGGCGATCCAGGCAGCGTCGAGGTCATCGTCGCGCTCGACGACGAACTGTTTGCGACCCAGGTGCCGCGCCTGGCCCAGACCTTGGCGGCGCGGCCCGCGCTGCACCGGCGCGGCGTGCTGCGGGTGTTGGTTGAGGTGCTGCGCCGGCTCGCGCAACAGCGTGCCGAACGGCACAACCGCGACGTGCGGATGCAAAACTTGGCGCAGGATCGCCAACTGGCGAAGATGTTGGCGTTTTCCGGGAGAGGCGAATGAAATCCACTGTCCGCGCCATGACGGCGATCTCGCTGGCTGCCATAGCAAGTGCCGGGCATGCTGCCGGCACCGCGTTCGACTGCCTGATCGAGCCTTCACAGGTGATCGAGGTACGCACGCCAGCCGACGGCCTGATCGACAAGGTCCATGTGCAGCGCGGCGACATCATCCGGCGCGGCCAACCGCTGGTCGAGCTGCTGTCCAGCGTCGAGCGTTCGACCGCCGATTCGGCACGCTACCGGGCGCAAATGGGGGGCCAGATTTCATCGGCCCGCAATCGGGTCGACTACGCCACCAAGAAGCTGGCTCGCGCCACCGACTTGGCACAGCAGAACTACGTTTCGGCGCAGGCGCGCGACGAGGCCGATGCCGAACGGCGGGTCGCCGAAAGCGAGCTGCAGGCGGCACTCGAGAACCGCGAATTGGCGAAGATCGAGCACCGCCGTGCGCTTGATGCGCTGGCGCTGCGCAGTGTCGCCAGCCCCTTCAATGGCGTGGTCCTCGACCGCATGCTCAACCCGGGTGACCTCGCCGACGCGGGCAGCGGGCGCAAACCGGTGCTCAGGATTGCGCAGGTCGACCCGTTGCGGGTCGACATCGTCTTGCCGGCGTCACTGATCGGTCGCGTCAAGCCCGGGCTGAAGGTGGCGGTCACGCCGATGGGCGCTTCGGGCGCTCGCCCGGCAACGGTCAAGATGGTCGACCGTGTGGTCGACGCAGCCAGTGCGACCTTCGTTGCTCGGCTGGAACTGCCCAACCCGACGCTCGGTCTGGCGGGCGGCATTCGCTGTCAAGCCGAGATCGAGGGCGTTCCCAATCCGACTGCGGCACCACGAGGGATGCGCAGTGCGCCGTAACTGACGGGTTTGATCAAACGGTCCACGGCACCGGGGAGGGCCATGGAATGGGACTGCTGGAGCGAGAGGGATCACTGCAGCTTGCCTTGAAGGCGATCGAACGGGCGCATCGGGGGCGCGGCGCCACTTTGCTGGTATCGGGAGAGGCCGGAATCGGCAAGTCGACACTGATCAAGCAACTCATTGCGAGCCTCGACCATGGTCAACGCGTGCTCCGCGGCGCGTGCGAGGATCTGTTCCCGCCGACGCCGCTGGGGCCCCTCAATGACATCGCTCAGGTCCATGCGTTGCCACTGTCTCAGGTGATGCGCGACGCGGCGTCGGCCGATGCCGTGTTCTCGACCTTTCTCGAGCTGATCTGCAGCGGCCAGAACGGCACCGTGGTGGTTTTCGAGGATGTGCATTGGGCCGACGAAGCCACGCTTGACCTGATCAAGTACCTCGCGCGGCGCGTCGGCAGCCGACCCGTGGTCCTGCTGCTGAGTTTTCGCGACGACGAACTCGGCCCCGACCATGTGCTTCGGCACATGCTCAACGATTTGCCGCCATGGTCGGTGGTGCGAATCGCGCTGCAGCCGCTGTCGGCCAAGGCGGTGGCCGATCTGGCCGCGCAAGCCGGTCGGTCCGACGCCGGGCTGCACGCCGCCACCGGTGGCAATCCCTTCTATGTGACCGAGGTCCTCGCCAGCGGCATGGTCGATGTTCAGCAGGGCGTACCCAGCACCGTGCGCGACGCGGTGCACGCCCGCTTGGCACGCCTTGGCCGGGAACAACGCGAGGCCTTGGAAGCGCTGTGCGTCGTGCCAGGGCGGGTCGAACTTGGGCTCGTGCGTGCCCTGCTGCCGCACGGCATGCCAGCCGTTTCCGGATGCGTGGGGCGTGGCGTGCTCGTGCAGCACGACGACGCGATCGCCTTTCGGCATGAGCTCGCGCGTCGCGCTTTGCTCGACGCGTTGCCGCTGGCGCAACGCCGTGCCAGGCATGCGCGAATGCTTGATGTGCTCTCGGCTGTGCCGGCCGGCGTCTTGCCGCCGTCCCTGTCGCGCTTGGTGCACCATGCCGCCGAGGCCGGCGATGCCGCGCGCGTGCTCGAATTGGCGCCCAGAGCGGCGCGCGAAGCGGCGGCGGTTGGCGCGCACCGGGAGGCCGCGCTCCACCTGACTGCTGCGCTTCGCTTTGCCGACAGCGCGCCGCACGCGCTGCGTGCCCAGCTGTACGAAAGCTGGTCCTACGAGGCCGGCTTGTCGCTGGCCATCGACGCCAAGGTGATCGACGCGCGCCACCGGGCGATTGCGTTGTGGCGGCAGGTGGGCCGCACCGACAAGGTCGGCCTCAATCTGCGCTGGTTGTCGCGGCTGCACTGGTACCAAGGCGACAGCGTCCGGGCCGAGAGCTTCGCCACCGAGGCCGTCACGACGCTCGAGCCGCTCGGGCCCGGCCCCGAGCTGGCTTGGGCCTTCAGTGTGCGGTCGCAGTTCTACATGTTGCAGGACCGAACCGATCTCGCGGTGGAGTGGGGGGAACGCGCGCTCGCGCTCGCCGAGCAACTGGGCGAGGCCGAGATCCTCTGCCATGCCCTCAACAACGTCGGTACGGCCGAGCTGTTCGCCGGGCGTCCGGGCGGTCAGGGCAAGTTGGAACGCAGCTTGGAGCTCGCGCTGGCGGGTGGGTTCCACGAGCAGGCCGCACGGGTCTATACCAACGTCAGCGAGCATGCGGTGGTATTCAAGGACTATGCTCGCGCCGAGCATTGGTTGGTCGAGGGCATCGCCTTCGACCGCCAGCACGATCTCGATGCCTGGACCCACTACCTGGTCGGCTGGCTGGCGCAGTTGCGACTCGAACAGGGCCGCGTCGACGAGGCCGAAGCCCTTGCCCGCGAGGTGCTGGCCACGCCGCGGCTGACGGCCGTGATGCGGTTGCCGGCGATGACCGTTCTGGCGCGTGCCCACATGCGGCGCGGCGAAGCCGACGCGTCCAGGCTGCTCGACGAAGCGCTGGCGATTGCGTTGCCGACCGGCGAAGTCCAGCGCATCGCGCCGGTGGTCACCGCAATGGCCGAAGCGGCCTGGCTGCGTGGCGATCGAGAGGCCTGCCTGGAGGCGTTGGCCCATCTCGAACGCCAGCCCGGCGTCGGCGTCAACGCGTGGGAAGCTGGCGAAATTGCGGTCTGGCACCGGCGCGCGGGGCAGTCGACGCACCCACTGCCGGCGAACGCGGCGCGGCCGTGGCGTCTGGAGCTCGAAGGCGATCCGCTGGCGGCCGCACAGGCCTGGCTCGAACTCGGCGCGCCGAACGAAGCGGCACTGGCGATGCTCCATGCGGCGTGTTCGGGGCCGCGCGACGCTGCCGCGAAGCCGCTGCTGCAGGCGCTCGAGATCGCGCAGCGAGCCGGCTCGCTGCTGGCGGTCGGTCGGATGCGGGCGCTGGCGAAGGCTTGGGAGCTGGCGGCCGAAGTGCCGCGTCGTCGGACCGGTGCGGTGCGCCAGCGCGGCCCAGCGCATGCACTGTCGGGGCGCGAGCGTGAGGTCCTGGGCCACTTGGCACGCCGTCTTAACAACGCGGAAATCGCCGCCCGGCTCGGCATCGCGCTGCGCACCGCGGAACACCACGTTGCCGCGGTCATGCACAAGCTCACCGCGGCGAACCGCGCCGAGGCCGTCGTCATCGCGCGTGCGCGCGGGCTGCTGGCGGACTGAAGGCCGGCTGTGGCGCGGCACCCCTAAGTCAAGGGACGAGTACCTAGATACGCCTAGGTTACGAAAGTCTACTTTCCGGGAACTGCTGCAGAAGTCGCACGGATGGCCTGCGATCTATGGCTTTGGGTGCGCGCAAGGGCAGCCGAGCTGTGGAGGCCGGGCCCAACACTGTGCGGCACGGCCGGCAGGGGGAGATTGCCATGCAGCATCGCGCGTCCGTTGCCGGATCGTTCCGTTCGTCCGTCCTGTTCGGACGCTTGCAGCAGGCGTATCGGACCCTGCGCGGCGAGCCGCCGGCGACGCGAGCGCGGCGGAGCGCGGTGATGTTCGAGGCGCTGGAACCGCGCTTGCTGCTGAGTGCCGACCTCGCGTACCAGATGACGGCGGCGAACCCCAACGTCACGGTGCTCTTCGACACGGCGAGCTCCGAGATCCGCATTGTCGACAGCGCCAACTACAACACCGTCCTGGACCAGCGAGCCGCCCTCGACACGGCCTCGGTTCGCATCACCGGGCGCAACGGTGCGGACCATGTGACTGTCGATCTGACGCAGTTTCCGGATTCGGCTTTCTTCTTCAACGATGTCACCTTCAATGACGCGGACGAACTGTCGGTGTTGGGCCAGGCTGCCGTCACCTGGACGCTGGCGTCGCTCGATGCAGGCAAGGTGACCGCAGCCGGCGGCATCACATTCACCGGCATCGAGAACCTCACAGGCGCGGCGGACAATCGCGACACCTTCATGCTGGGCGAGACGGGGCTGCTCGCCGGCACCATCGATGCCGGTTCCGGTGGCTTCGACACGCTGGTGATGGGGTCTTCCGGCGCGATCGATCTGACCGACGCGAAGGTCGACGCCGGGTTTCCCCGCAGCTTCGACATCGCCGGTTTCGACAATGGTGTCTTCACTGCGCCCAGTTTGACTTCGGTCGGATTCAGCGGCCAGACCCTGCTCACCACGGGCCTGCCCACATGGACCAGCCAGGGCCCTGCCGCGTTGCAAGACGGCCAAGTGCGCCTGCCACCGGACAATCTGGTCGCCGGCGCGGTGCAAGACATTGCGGTGCAGGCCTTCGACCTGTCCAGCCTGTACATCGGCACCGTCGGTGGGGGCGTCTGGAGGAACAGCGACATTTCGGTGCTGTTTGCGCCCACGGCCAATGCGCTGGATGGCGCCGCGCAGGCGCGCTTGGTGGAGTTTGCAAACTTTCTGAAGGCCAACCCGAGCCTGAACGTCGCGATCGTCGGACACACCGACGTGACGGGCGACACCGGTGGCGTCGCGACTTTGTCGCAACAGCGCGCCGACGCGACCAGGCAGTTCCTGCTGGACGAAGGGATCGCGGCGGCGCGGCTGGTGGCGACGAGCAAAGGCTCGAGCGAACCCGTGGATGCCAGCACCACGGCCGCAGGCCGCGCGAACAACCAACGGGTCGAGCTGATCGTCAACCACTGGGTACCGCTGACCGACCAGTTCCCTTCGCTCTCGATCAGTACCTTGGCCATCAGCCCGCTCGACGCGCTGGGCGCGCCGATCACCGCAGCGACGCCGACCAATCGGCTGGTCATCTATGCCGGTACCGGCAATGTCTCGAGCGCCGGCGGTCTGTTCAGCAGCGTGGGCACGAGCGCGATGATCGGCGTGTTGAAGTCCACCGACGGCGGGGCCACCTGGAAGGTGCTCAGTCAGATGCTGGCGGGCAGCAACGTCACCTCGATCCAGCCGATGGCCAACGGGGACTTGGTGGTCTCGACCAATGCCTTCAGCGGCCATGGCCTGTTCCACAGCAGCGACGGTGGCGAAACCTTCACCGACATTGCAGAAGCACGCAAGGACGGCATCACCAACGACGCCGACGCCGAGATCGACGAGGCCGACGAGACGATCTTCATTGCCCCGGTGAGCGATCTGGCGCAAGACCCTGGCAACCCGACGCGGGTGTATGCCGCGGTTCCCCGGCAAGGCATCTTCGTTAGCAACGACTCGGGCCTGACTTGGGCGGCGACCACCGGCTTGGGCTTGGCGAATGTCGCGAATGCGAGGCGCATCGTGCTCGAGACCAGCCCGCTGGCCGACGGTGCGAACCACCCGCTGTATGTGACGTTGATCGGCGACACCGAGCCGCTGCTCGCGCCGGTGGCGGTCGGCGCGATGTCGATGCAGGTCTCGGCCAGCACGGTGTTCGATGGCTCCTACGGCGTCGGTGCCAGTGGCGATGACCGCGTGCGCTTCTTCGGCGCCGCCACCGACGGCTTCGACAACGACGGCGATACCCTGATCGACGCGGCGGATGCCGACGAGGCGGCCGTCGGCGCCACGGCGATGACCGATACGCTGCGGGTGCTGACGGTCGGCCCGGTCGTGAACGGGCAGCGCACGATCACGTTCGCCGCGGTCGGCGCCGACGGCTTCGACAACGACGGCGATACCCTGATCGACGAGGCCGGCGAAGCCGGTACGGCGGGCACGCGATTCAGTTGGAACACCAGCTCGAATGTGCGCGTCCTGCAGGCCTCGGGGATGCGCCTGTCCGGCATCTTCCGTAGCGATGACCTGGGTGCGAGTTTCACCCTGCTGCCGCAACCCGGCACCACCGATCCCGTGGGTGGTTTTCATGGCATCCATCCCGGCGCGCAGGGCACCAACCACTACTCGATCGAAGTCGACCCGGTGAACCCCGACGTCATCTATGTCGGCGGTGATCGGCAGCCGATCACCGTTCCCGCCAACAACGTCATCGGTGCCACCGACTTCACCGGCCGTCTGTTCCGCTACGACGGCACGGCTTGGAGCGCGATCACCGACAACGGTGCCAACAGCACCGCGCCGCATGCGGATTCCCGCAACGGCGTCTTCCGCGGCATCCACCTGATCGACGTCGACGATGCCGGCGTCTTCGAGTTGCGCAATCCTGGCGCGAATGACGCGACGCGCCTCTGGCGCTCGTTGAACGACGACCTGGCGCTGACCGAGTTCTATTCGATCGCCTACGACCCGGTGAAGGACATCATTCTCGGCGGCACGCAGGACGCAGGCGATGCGCTGCAGTCGGCGACGGATTCGATCACCTGGAACACGGTCGCCGGCGGCGACGGCGCCTATGTCGGCTTCAGCAACGGCAACCCGATCTTCAGCAACCCCGATCTGGGCAGTTTCATCACCGCGCGCGCGGGCCTGCTGAAGGCGTCCGCTGCCATCACCAACCACGTCTATCTGCCAGCCGGCACCAACTTCCAGATTGGCGACACGCTGGGGACAGCCAAAGGCACGGTGACGGTCACCGGCGTCAGCAATGCCACGACGATGGCGGTGGACGGTGTGCCCGACGGTTCACTGAAGGTTTCGTTTGCCAATACGAACTTCGGCAGCCCATTCCTGGTTGGCGACATCATCACCAACAGTCCGAACCCGACAGTGGCTAGCCGCGTCGCCAACGAACGCTTCACCACGCCGTTCGTCGTCAACCAGATCAATCAGAACGCGCTGCTCATCGGTACCCACGCGGTTTACGAGTCCACCGATGTGGCACGCACGCTGGCCCTGCTCGACAACGGGTTGGTGTCCAAGGACATCGGCGAAGTGCGCAGCATGGTCTATGGTGGCATGGAGAGCGGCGTCAGCAAGCCCACCGTCATCTGGGCCGGCACCAACCCGGGTGCGGCGCCCCATGCACTGTGGTTGCGCAACTCGGCAGGCGCGGTCGGCGGCGCGCTGACCCATGTGCAGACCTTCAGCGACGAAGTGCCGGCCACGGCGGTGGTCGACATTGCAACCGACCCCTCGGACTGGCGGCGCGTGTTCGTGCTCGATGCCGCTGGCCAGATCTGGTTTTCGCCCAACGCCGGCCAGACCAAGGTCTTCGACGACAGCGGCAACGTGGTCGCGTCGGGCGCAACCAAGGCCTGGAAAGACATTTCTTCCGGCCTGCGCGGCCTGCCAGGGGTGGCAGCCTTCCAGCAGATCGTGGTCGACACCACGGCGCCGGCTTTCGACGTCGTGCTGGTGGCCGGCATGGGGGGTGTCTACCGCAAGATCATCGATGTGAATGTGCCCGCCAACGATGGCCCGTGGCACGAGTACGGCGTCGGCCTGCCCAATACGCTGACCTCGGTGCTCGAGGCGGCGCGTGGCACCGACACCTTGCTGCTGGCCGGCGCCTTCGGCCGCGGCGCCTGGAGCCTGGACTACGCCAGCCAGGGTCTGGCCACGCCCACGGTGCTCAGTATCAAGGGCACGTCGGGCGACGACGCCATCACGCTGCGGCGCAATGATTCACAGCCTTGGCTGTTGGATGTCTATCAGTTCGCGACCGGCAGCTCGGAACCCGCGACACCCAGCTTCAGCGTGCCCCATGCCACCCTCACCGGCATCGTGATCGACATCAGCGGTAACGGCAGCGACACCGTCACCATCGACAACGCCTTCGGCAGCCTGGTCGCCGCCGCTGGTGCGAAGGTGACGATCGTCGGCGGCGGGGGCGGTGCCGACAGCTTGATCACCCTGCAGCCGCAAGACCCGAACAACGTGATCTTTGCCGGCGCGCCGACAGTCAACGGCGCGATCACGACGCAAGGCAGCGTGCTGGTCGATGCCTTTGGCAACCAGCAGGGGCAATCCCTCAGGTGGTCGGACATCGATGTCGTGAATGGCGTGCTTGTGGCCACGCCGTCGGTCGAAGGCATCGGCAACGGCTTGGAGGTCCTCGCCAATGCGCTGCCGGGGCCGATGCGCAATGGCATGGACGACCATGCCGTGTCGGGCGTGGGTGCGCAGTCGATCCCCGGCGCCTTGAACGGCGTCATCGTCGACAACCTGCGCCGCAAGGAAGAGGCCTTCGTCGCGTCGAGCCGGGTGCCGGGCAGCGATCAGATCCAGATCGACGACGCCACCTCGGTGCTGTTGCGCTTGCTGCGGGCTGGTGGTCTGGACACCGGGGCACTGACCGCTGGTGCGATCACCGACCCAGAGGAGCTCGAGTTGGCGCTGGAAGCGCTCGACGATGTGGCCGGCAATGTGACCCTGACCGAAGCCGACATCGCCGGTGCGGGCTACGACAGCGACGCCCTCGTCGACTATCTGTACGAAGTCGAGGCCGTGGGCTTGGTGCTCAATGGGGTGATCGACCTCAGCGCCTTCGGCTTGGTCGATCTGGTGGGGCAGGCCGATGTGTCGATGACGCTCGACCTGAGCCTGGCCTTTGGCATGGATTCGATCGGCTTTTTCGTCCGCACCACGGGCGACGTGCTGCCGACCATCACCATTACCAACCTTTCCATCACCGGCGAGGCCGTGGCCAACGGCCTGCTCGGATTCCTGGGTGTGGACATGACGTCCGCGACACTGTCGATGGACCCGGGCGTGACGCTGCAGTTCAGCTTCGGCGACCCGGGCGCGGTGGCCGACGGTCTGATCCGCGCCGACGAGCTGCTGGACCCCGCCAACCCCGATGCATTGGTGGCCTTCGAGGCCCTCAGCGACGGTGATGCGAACGCCGATGTCGTGCTCGACACCCAGCTCGAAGTCTCGGCCCTGCTGCCCGGCATGGCCAGCGGCATCGTCCTGGCAACTGCCGGCGTCAAGCTCAGTTGGGACGACATCACCAACCCGGCCGACTTCGACATTGCCGCCGGCGCCAATGCGGGCGCCGATGTGCTGGAGTTCCTGCGCTTCCTCCAAGTCAGCTCCGACGACGTGCTGGCGCAGCTCAAGGCCTTGCGCGACAACGTTCACAGCCTGACCTTGTCCGGCGATGCGAACTTGGGCGTGGAGATCGCGTTTGCCCCGAGCGTGCTCGACGACCTGATCAACACCCTCGACAGCTTCAACGACAACATCGTCGACCCGCTGTTGAATGTCGCCGAAGGCGGATCGATCGACATCTCGGCGCAGCAACTGGTGGTGCTGCTGGCCGAGAAGGCCGGCATCGACCCCAGCCAGTTCAATCTGGCCTACGACAAGGACAACGGCGAGCTGACCTGGCACCTGGATTTCGATCACACGTTCGCTGCCACGCCCAGGCTCGATCTCGACTTCGACATTGCCGGCGTCGCGCAGATCGCTGCCTCAGCCGATGTCGCCTTGACGGCGACCGCGGGCTTCGACTTCGATGTGGGTGTCGACCTGGACGACCTCTTCGGGGGAGCCGACCTGGTCGATGCCTTCTTCTTCAAGAACGCCGCAATCCATGTGACGGGCGACGTCGATGCCGTCGGCATCAACGCGAAGGCGCGCCTGGGCTTCCTGGAAGTCAACGTCGTCAATGGCGAGTTCCACATCAATGCCATCGACCTGACTCTGCCTTTGACCGACCCGGGGAGCGTGTTCGACGACCGCATCACGGTGGCCGAGCTGGTCGCCAACCTCGCCAACCCCGCCAAGCTCATCGGCACGCCGACACTGTCGGGCAGCCTGAGCGCATCGCTGCCGCTGGCGGCCAAGATCGGCGGCTTGACGATCAACGCGTCGGCCGCGACGACCCTGGGCATCACCTGGTCCGACATCGACGATCCCTCGACCCTCGTCGTCGACACCATCGCCGACGATCTGCAGAACCTGCTCGACTTCAAGAACATGAGCGCGGCGGGTTTCGTCAGCCTGATCGGCGTGCTGGCCGACCAGCTGCAGGATCTCGGCGACACCGATCTGTTCAAGAACATCGATCTGCCCCTCATCGAGGGCGCGGCAAGCACGGTGCTCGATTTCGCCGAATCGCTGTCCGACGGCCTGCTTTTCGACGATGGCCTGGACAACAAGAAGGACGGCGCCGACCGCCTGCTCACCGACCTCAATGCCGCGCTGGCCAGTGCCGGGCTGACGCCGGTGCTGGTGGCCCAGGGCAACGGCACGAACATCGCGTTCGAGGTGCTCGACAGCACCGTCACCGGCTTCAAGATCGAGTCCGGCAGCGGCGACAGCGGCGGTTTCGTCGAGCTCGGCTTCGTCGGTGTGCCCGCGTTCGTGATGGCGCAGAGCATCACGCCGCCGGCCAACGGCCGCCTCACCGTTCCGAAGAACGCCGGGCTGAAGATCACGCTGCGGCGTGGCGAAACCGGCAGCGAGACCTACGAGGTCGTGCAGGTCACGCTCAACGGCAGCACCACGCAGAACAACGAAGGTGTCGGCGACGACACCGTCAAGCTGCTGCGCGCCGACAACTCGGCCACCTTCGACACCGTCCAGGGTCTGGCCTTCCGCCTTGGGCAACTGCTCGGCATCTCCGACGTCGTCCACTACGACGGCACCACGAATGCGCTGACGGTCGACATCGGCGAGCTGATCCCGAGCGCCTCGGTCACCAAGGACTTCCCGCTCGCGTTCGACTTCGAACTCGGGCCGCTGCTCGCGCTCGAGAGCAACTCGATCGTCAGGCTGCACGCCGACGCCGGCTTCAACCCGTCGATGGTGATCGGCGTCTACCTGGGCGATGTCGTGCCCGGCGCCGCGTCCAACCTGCACGACGGCACCGGCACCGACCCGGCGACCGCGCTTGCGGTCCTGAACGACGGCGATGGCGTGGACATCAAGACCGAGGTCGCGATCACCGCGGCGCAGCCGGTCGTCAGCGCGATCCGCCAATTGTCCGGCGATGCGACCTTCGAGATCAGCATGTTCAATGACGCTGCCGGAGGCGTGACGCACGCATCCGCGGACGGCACCGAACTCCTGGACCTCGATGGCCACTTCGCCTTCGTTCGCCCCGGCGACACGGTTTTCAATGTCACAGACGGCTCCTCGGCGACGGTGATCTCCGTTGGCCAGAAGGAGGTCTCGCCGCAGCCGGTGCAGATCTTCGCGGACATGATCAAGACCACGGCCTTGAGCGGAGGCGCGGAGAACGACTGGGACGTGGGCGACACGTACCGCGTCGCGCATGTGGTGACGGTGCCCAAGGGAACCGATGTCAACGTCACCACGATGGCCGACCTGCTGAGCAGGATCAACACCGCCATCGACCTGCTGCCGGCCCTCGACGGCTTCGAAGCCGTCGCCGATGGCAATCGCGTGCGGCTGGTGGCTGCCGGGTCCAACGGGTTCGTGCTCTGGGACGGCTGGGAGGGCTTCAGCGTCAGAGCGGATGCGGCGGATCCGGCGGTCAAGGACCTCGGATTCACCGCCTACAAGGTCGCCACCGGGCCGGTGGTCGGTGACGACCTGACGACGTTCAAGCTGGTCGGCGGCGATGCCCACTTCACGCTGAAGGTCGGCAACAACGACTATCTGGTGACGCTGTCGATGGCCGCCACCGCGAACAACACCGCCGTCAATGACATTCTCGGCACGCCGACCACCCTCGTCGGCGACCTGAACGCGGCGTTGCTCGCTGCGCTGCCGGCGGAACTCGACGGCAAGATCGTTGCCGATGGTTCCGGTAACGCGCTGGTCCTGCGCATCAATGATCCGGTGCTCGCGGCGGTCGGCTTCTCGGCCGCGATCGACGACCCGGCGGTGCTCGAGCTCGGGCTGCCCGCAGAGGCCACCTTGACCAAGCCGGGCATCAAAGCCGCGAAGGATGTCGCGCAGGTGGTTGGGCGCTTTCCCACGGCCTCCGCCATCGTCGTCGCGCCGCTGTCGGGCAATGCCACGTTCTCGATCGCGCTGGGCCTGCCGACCTCCGGCGTGGCCACCGGCGGAACCGACGTTCTGCTCACCGACGCGTCGAAGAACTTCATCGGCAGCGTGTTCCAGGGCGACACCCTCGTCACGGACCTGGGCTCCTTCACGGTGGTGCAGGTCCTCAACGCGACGACGCTGGTCACCACGCAACTGCCCCAAGTGCCCGGCGGCCCCGGGGGCAGCCTGCTGCAGGCGACTTGGCAGGCACGTCCGTACCAGACGGTGCCGCATGCCCAGAGCCTTGTCGTAGCGCTGAGCCAGCCCGGCACGATGGCGGCGCTGGTGGCCGACATCAACACGGCCATCGCGGCGATGTCGACGCTCTCCGGCAAGATCGTTGCCGTGGCCGACGGCAACCGGCTGAGTTTCGAGGCGCAGGATCCGAATACGCTGGCGGGTTTCACCGTCGGGACCGGCCAGGGCGATCTGGCCTCCGAAGGCCTGGGGTTCAATGCCACCGCGACCGCCGCGAGCGGTGCGCTGGTCGGCAGCGCGCTGGCGTCCTTCGCGCTGGTTGGGGGCGACGCGCTGTTCCAGATCTCGATCGGCGGCGAGGTGCACGACGTGGTGGTGACGCAGGCTGCCACCGCCGGCAACACGTCGATGCCCGACTTGGTCGCCGACTTCAATGCCGCGCTCGCGGTCGCGACGAAGGCGAGCGACAACTCGGTCGTGAGCCTGCTCGGCAAGGTCGCGTTCGGCAATGACGGCTTCCGGCTCGTGCTGCACATCGTCGACGCGAATCTCGACTCCGCGGGCTTTTCGGCCGCGACCAACAGCCCGACCGTGCTTGAACTCGGCTTGCCGGACGAAGCGACGGTCACGCCGGCGCAGCTCCGCGCGGCCAATGACGTGGACACCTACGTCAAGTTCCTGCCTGTCGACGCGACCCTCACCATCACCACGACCGGTGGCCCCTCGGGCACCGTCACGGTCTACGCCGACGACACCGCCGGCAACAACACCATCCTGAGCCTGGTCAATGACCTGAACCAGGCACTGAGCGTGCCGACCATCAAGTCGGGCGTGCTCGGTGGCTTTGCCGCGGGCGTCGAGTTGTCGTTCTCGGTGGGCATCGATGGCGGTGCGACGCAGGCGGTGACGGTCAGCGTCGCCGAGATGGCCGACAACACCACGCTGTCGGACCTGGTCGAAGACATCAATGCGGCCCTCGCCACCGCGGGCCTGAGCGACCTCGTCGACGCGAAGTCGTCCGGCACGAGCTCGCAGCTCGGCCAGGCACGGGTCAAGTTCGAGGCCGCCGCCGCTGTCGGCAGTCTCGAGATCACGGCCGCGCCGGGCAACGTGCTGGGCTTGGCGCCCAGCACCACTGCAACGAAATTCGCCGGCAAGCTGATCGCCGATTCGGCCGGCAACAAGCTCGTGCTGTCGGCCGTCGCAGGTGGCGGCATCACGGCGTTCACGGTGACCGCCAACCCCGCCGCGGCGGCAGCGCTGGGCTTCAAGCAGGGATCGACGAGCGCCGACAACGTCGACTTCGAGATCCGGGTCAGCAATCCGACCCAGCCCGACGAGGTGGTCCGGGTGACGCTCGGCAATGTGACCACGATCGCCGACGTCATCGCCGCGATCGAGTCGGCGATGGGCGGCACCGTCGAGGTCCGGATCAATGCCGCGAAGACCGGCCTGACCCTGATCGACAAGACGTTTGCTCCGGTCGTGCTCGACAGCAGCGGCAAGCTGATCACCAACCCGAATGCACGCAGCTTCAGCGTGACCGCCGTGAACGGCTCGGCCGCCGCGGTGAGCTTGGGGCTCGCCGGCGTGGACTCCCTCTCGGTCACCAGCCTGGACGGCCGCATCGACGGCGGCCAGCTGATCGGCGTGAAGCTCACCGACCGCTTCTTCATGAAGAACGTGTCCCTGGGCGCGACGCTGCAACTCTCGACGCCGCAACTCAATGCCGCCGGCGCCGTGTTCGACACCGATGGCGACGGCAGCACCAACGACGGCATCAGTGCGACCGCGAACTTCGGCTTTGTCAGCGTGCACCTCCAGGGCAGCGCGAGCCTGAACGCCGAGTTCAGCGTCGGCCTGAAAGACCCGACCCTCACCGGACTTGGCGCCGATGGCCAGATCTCGCTCACCGAATTCATCGATGGCCTGTCGCACTTCGGCGATCTGATCGACAAGCCCAGCCTCACCGGCCTGGGCCAGCTCGACCTGGGCATCGACGTCGACGGCCTCGATTCGTTCATCACGATCCCGGCCAGCGCCGGCATCGGGCTGGACGCCAACCTCGGTGACCTGTTCAACCGCTGGGCCAATACCGTCGACCTCGCCGGCGCCAACCCGGTGCGAGCCAGCAACACGACGATCACGCTGACGGGTGACTTCAGGGACGATCTGCGCCCGGGCGCGCGCGTGACCGTGCCGGTGGCCGGCGGCACCTTTGAAGCCTTCGTTGCCGGCCTCAGCTTCGCTGGCGGCGTCACGACCGTCACCTTGCTCGACAACCCGTTGACGCCGGTGGTGCTGCCGGCGCTGCTGACCGGCCTTTCGATCGGCACGCCGGACTCGCCGATCTTCGACTTCCGCAGCAGCGACCTCGACGATCTGCTGTCGTTCAACAACATCGACTTCAGTTTCGCCGCGATCATCGACGCGCTGGTGGCCATCGGCAACCTGCTCAACACCTTCGACGCCGCGGCTGGTGTCATGAACCAGCCGATCCCGCTGGTCAACGTCAGCATCAACGACTTGCTCGACTTCGCCGACAAGTTCTCCGATGCGCTGGTGCAGGTGCAAAACGACCCGGCGGGTTCGCTGCAGTTCCTCGACCAGAAGATCAGCGAGGCGTTCGGCGTCGACCCGGAACCGCTGAACCCGGCCGACGACCTGCTGGTGTTCTCGCTCGATGATTTCGGCACCCCGGACGACCGCAGCGACGACCTCCTCAAGCTCGAGCTGAACCTCGGCGCGGCGTTCGACAGGTCGCTCACCGTCGCGATCCCCAACCTCGATCTCGGCGCGCTCGGCGGCCTCGTCGATTTCAGCGGCAACGCCACGCTCGGCGCCCACGGCAGTGCGACCTTCGAGCTCGACATCGGTGTCGCGCTGTCGGGCACGCCGCGCCTGTACCTGTACGACAGCAGCAAGCTCAGCGGCGACCTCTCGCTCACCGGCACCGACATGGCCTTCAAGGCCGGGTTCGGCCCCTTGAACCTGTCGATCATCGACGGCCGCGCGAGCATCGGCGGCACGATCGACGTGGCCCTGGATGACGCGCTGTTCACGCCGGGCCAGTACACCGATGCGACCGACACCCTCGTCGCCGTCAAGCGGCGCCAGGTCACGATCGCCAACATCGGCGATACGCTGGCGGGCATCGAAGTGACGCTCGCGGCGCCGATCAGCGCCACCTTGCCGATCTACTTCCCGACCGAATCGCACCACGTCGGCGACATCACGCTGGCCGGCGACTTGTTCAGCCTCGGCCACACCACGCCCTTCGTCCTGCAGACCGACATCGACACGCTGCTCAGCGGCGGCACCGCGACCGCGTCGACCGACAACACGCTGACCGATACCGGCGCGACCTTCGTCGCCGACGGCGTCGCGGCGGGCAAGGTGATCCGCATCACCAGCGGCACCGGCGAAGGGCAGGTGCGTGCGATCGTCTCGGCCACCGCCACCGAAGTGGCGGTGAATGCCGACTGGAACATCAACCCGGGCGTTGACAGCACCTACGAGATCGTCACTTCCGGCGGGCCGACGCAGAACACCAATCTTGCGACCACCGACGACAGCATCGTCCTCAACGTCTCCGATGTGATGGCCGGCCTGACCGACGGCCTCGCCAACCTGAGCCTGCTCGATCAGATCCTGTTCATCGTCGACGGTGTCGATGTCGTGCTCGGCGGCGTTCAGGACACGCTCGACGGCGACATCCTGGGCTTCACGTTGCCGCTGATCGGCGACAAGTTCTCCGAGAGCGCCGCCGTGATCGGCGATTTCCGCACCGGCTTCCTCAGCGACTTCCGCGACGAGGTCGAGAAGCTCGCTGACCCGAGCCAGAACGGCATCAAGGACATCCTGTTCAGGCTGCTCGGCCCGAGCGGCCTGGACATCCTGATCGCGACCACCGACGTCACGTTGTTCACCGGAACCGCGAGCTTGGCAACGGCCAACACGCTGACCGACAACAGCAAGAACTTCGGCGCTGTCGATGCCTTGAAGGGCACGGTCGTGTCGGTCGGCGGACAGAGCCGGACCGTCGTCTCGAACACCGCGACGAGCCTGACCGTCGCCGAAGACTGGGCCGGTGTGCCCGGGCCGGGCGCTGCCTACTCGGTGGTCGATCTGGCCGGCGCCGCGGTCAAGTCCGGCGGCGATTTCGTCGATGGCGGTCTGGCCGACATCACCTCGTTCAACAACCTGGGCTACGTCAGCGACGTCGCCGACGCCGAGATCTGGTGGAAGGTCAAGATCGGCAAAAATCTGCTCGATACCGGCACCGACATCGGCCTGGACCTCGGCATTCCCGGCCTCGGGCTCGAGACCAGCGGCGAGATCAGGCTCAACGTCTCGTGGGAGCTCAACCTGGGCTTCGGCCTGAGCGGCAAGGACGGCTTCTTCCTGTTCATCGACGACAAACCGATGGACCCGAGCGGGCCCGAGCTTCAGCTCAGCGCCGAAGTCACGCTGCCCGACGCGAGCCTGACCGGCACGCTCGGCTTCCTCGAATTCACCGCGGTCAACAAGGATGTCGACGGCGATGGCG
This sequence comes from Pseudomonadota bacterium, assembly GCA_040389925.1. Lineage (GTDB taxonomy): Bacteria > Pseudomonadota > Gammaproteobacteria > Burkholderiales > Burkholderiaceae_C > LMDS01. The sequence continues at coordinate 21,139 of JAZJZJ010000173.1, read as the reverse complement.
ACAAGACCCACTTGCGCGCCGACTTCGCGATCGACATCGGCAACAGCGCCGACGCCTCCGACGAGCGCCTCGGCCTGTCCGAGCTCGGCCGCATGTCGTTCGACGTGCTGTTCGGTGCCGAAGCCTCGGCCGAACTCGGCATGACCCTGGGCATCGCCGGTGACGACGGCGGCTTTCCGCAGATCCACGCCGATTTCCTGCTCGACTGGCGCGTCGACGGCGATCCGAACCAGGCCGGCGTGCAGATGATCAACCTGCTCGACCCTGCGGACGGCTTCAACCTCGGCAGTGCGATCACGGATGGGCTGCAGCGCGTCGAGTTCCGCGACGTCAGCCTGGACGTCGGCGCCTACATCACCGATGTGGTCGGCCCGCTGGCCCGCAAGATCCAGGAGGTCACCGAGCCGATCCAGCCAATCATCGACATCGTCACGACGCCGCTGCCGGTGCTGTCTGACTTGGGGCTCGAGATCACACTGCTCGACATCGCCAAGGCCACCGGCGCGGTCAGCCCCGGTCTGATCGATGCGATCGAGACGATCGCCGAGGTCATCACGATCATCAACACGCTCGAGATTCCGGAAGACGGCTCGCTGCTGGTGCCGTTCGGCAGCTTCACGGTCTACGAGCGCAGCAACGCCGCGTTTGGCGGCTTCGACCTCGGCTCGGCCGACTTCGAGTTCAGCCAGGACCTGATCGACAACCTGCTCGACCCGAACGGGCCGTTCGGCAGTTTGATCTCCGGCCTGCCGGAGGGCCTGCAAGACGTCTTGGGCGCAGTGGGCGGCGTCGCCGGCGAGATCATGACCGGACTGGCCGAAGGTGCCGGCGCCGGTGCCGAGGCCAAGCCGTTCACGTTCCCGATCCTCGAGAATCCGTCGGAGGTCTTCGGCATGCTGATGGGCACGCCGGCGATCCTGGTGCAGTACGACATGCCCAAGTTCGGCCTCGACGCCGAGTTCTCGGCCTTCTTCTCGATCTTCGGGCCGCTCGGCGTGTCGATCAACCTCGAGGCGGCGCTCAATATCGACTTCGCCTTCGGCTACGACACCAAGGGCTTCGAGGACTTCGCCGCCAGCGATTTCAAGAATCCGCTGCTGCTGGCCAACGGCCTGTTCATCAACGATGACCCGACGCCCGGCGACACGCCTGCCGCGATGGCCGACGGCCCGGATGCGCCCGAACTCACTTTCGACGGCGGCCTGTGGGCCGCGGCCGAACTGAACCTCGGCATCGCCCGCGGTGGTGTCGGCGGCGGCATCTTTATCGGTGTCGATTTCAACCTCTTCGACAACGACGGCGACGGCCGCGTGCGGCTCGACGAACTGGTCGGCAACTTCCTCAACCAACTCAAGGCACCGAACACCGCCGAGCGCTTCCTGGCGCCGCTGGCAGTGTTCGATGTCACCGGCCAGGTCACGGCCGAGCTGTTCGCCTTCCTGAAGATCGACTTCGGCTTCTTCGAGCTCGACAAGCGCTTCGAGATCACCGACCCGATCGTGCTGGCCGACTTCGATGTCGACTTCTTCCGTCCACCGATCCTCGCCAGCGAACTCGACAACGGCGACCTGATCATCAACATCGGCGACTTCTCGGCCCAGCGCAAACTCGGGGACCTGAGCGACTTCGGCGAACACATCTTCATCGAGGACGCCGGTGCCGGCAAGGTGGCGATCTGGTCCGACAACATGGAAGACGCCGGCTCGGATGCGAAGCAGATCTACAACGTCACCGGCCGCATCATCGCGATTGGCGGCGACGGCGACGACACGATCGACCTGTCGGGTGTCCTGGCGCCGATCGCGTTCGAGCTCGACGGCGGCGTCGGAGCCGATCTGCTGACGGGCGGCGCGGGCGGCGGCGTCATCCGCGGCGGGGCCGGCGACGACACCCTCTTCGGCGGCGGCGGGCGCGACCTGCTGCTGGGCAATGAGGGCGGCGACACCCTCCACGGCGGCGCGCAAGACGACATCCTGCTCGGCGACAACGGCGAGATCAGCGCCGGCTTCGACCTGGTGAACCGGCACGGCTATGTGCGCGGCGTGGTCACGCTGACCGATGGCGCCGACAAGCTGTACGGCGACGCCGGCGACGACATCCTGGTCGGCTCCGGCGCCATCGACACCATCGATGGCGGCGACAACAACGACCTGCTGATCGGCGATGGCGGTCTGCTCAGCTTCAACAGCCCGGCCGTGCCGAGCGAAACCGACCTCGGCACGGCCGGCTTCGGCGACATCCTCTCCGGCGGCGCCGGCAACGACGTGATCTACGGCGGCAAGGGCGCCGACCAGATCGACGGCAACGGCGGCAACGATACGCTGTACGGCGACTCCGGTATCGACACCATCCACGGTGGCGAGGACGACGACTTCATCTTCGGCGACTTCGGCATCTTCAAGACCATCGACAACGTGCTCACGCCGGTGGCGACGGTGGGCGGCGATGCCGACCAGTTGTATGGCGACGCGGGCGCAGACAGGATCGCTGCCGGCGGCGGCGCAGACTTCGTCGATGGCGGTGCCGGTGCCGACTGGATCTGGGGCGGCGTCGGCAGCGACGACCTGCACGGCGGCGGCGAAGACGATCACATCTTCGGCAATTCCGATCCCGACAAGTTGTTCGGCGACGCCGGCAACGATTACCTCGAAGGCGGCCACGGCAACGACAACGTCAAGGGCGGTGCCGGGCTGGACCTGCTGATTGCCGGTTACGGTTCCGACACGCTGGACGGCGAGGCCGACAGCGACACCTACCGCATCACTGCGCGCGGCGGCATCACGACCGAGCTCAGCACGGCCTACGACAGCGGCGTCGGCGACACCGACACCTTGGTGCTGGTCGGCACCTCGCAGAAGGACACCGTGCTGCTGCGCGCGATGGCCGACTACTATTTCCCGACTCTCAAAAAGCTGATCGGCGCAGGCCCCGACGACGGGCTGACCGACAAGATCTTCGCCTCGGGTGAGCCCGACAAGCTGCGCGCGATCCTGCAAGCCCTCGAGGACTCGTACGGCCCGCACGACATCCCGGCCGGTCTGGTGGCCGAGCTGATCGACAAGTACGTCGCCGATGTCGACGACAAGGTGCTGGCCAAGTTGGCCACGCAGTACGTCGCCGATCCGACCCCCGGCTCGACGGTGCCGACGCTCGCCGCGCTGCAAGCGCTGGTCAACGGCATCTTCAGTTCCGACACCCGCAGCAAGCTCGACGAGATCGAGAAGGCGATCACCAAGGCCTACGGCGACAACACCATCCCGGCGACCCTGTTCGATGCGCTGGCCGGCGAGTGGGACGCCTACTCCGGCGCGTTGCCGGGCCAGATCGAATCCGCCATCGCGGCCAAGTACAAGACCGAGACGCAGGTTCTCGGCAGCAGCACCGACACCGGCTTCGTTGCGTTGATCAACAACGGCGGCAGCGACATCGAGCGTTTCAACTACCGCAACCTCGAGGGCCTCGTCGTCAACACGCTGGACGGCGACGACCTGGTCGTCTCCGACGATGTGATCGCGACCACGACGATCAACCTCGGCCTCGGCAACGACGAGGTCCAGATCGGGCAGGTCTTCCGCTCCGAGCGCGTCAAGGACGCGGGCGCCGAACTCATCACCGGCATCACCGCCCAGGATGTCTTCACCACGCTCGAGATCACCCGCGGCTGGCTCTCCAACGGCGTCAGCAAGGCCACCACCGTCAACGGCGGCGACGGCAACGACGAGTTCACGGTGTTCCACAACATCGCGGTGCTGAACCTCAATGGCGGCGATGGCGACGACCTGTTCACCGTGCGTGCGTTCGCGCTGAAAGGCTCGACCGACAGCGAGCGTGCGCGCACCGACATGAAGGGCGATGGCGGCGCCGACACGATCCTGTACGTGATGAACGCACCGGTCGGCATCGACGGCGGCGACGGCTTCGACACCGTGCGCATCGTCGGCACCGAGTTCGCCGACGACTTCGTGGTCACCGACGCCGGCATTTTCGGGGCCGGGCTGAACGTCTCGTACGTCAACATCGAGAAGCTCGTCGCCGATGGCGCCGAGGGCGACGATCGCTTCTTCATCCAGTCCACCGGGCTGGAGGTCGTGACCGAGATCGACGGCGGCCTGGGCAGCGACAGCTTCTTCGTCGGCGGCAACCCGTCGCGCGCGCCGGTCGCGGTGGTCAGCAACGACTTCAAGGGCCACAGCGCGGTCATCCTGCACAGCGTCGAAAGCGGCGACTTGGCCTGGGCCGGCTTGCAGGTCGAGGGCCTGTCGGCCAACGTCGGCGACAACGACGAGGACTTCGTCGTCGTGCGCGAAAGCAGCGGCAGCTCGCGTGTCGTCGAAGGTGCGACCACCGGCGGCGAAAGCTGGGCCTACGACTACTACGGCATTCGCCTGACCCGCGCGCCTGGCGTTGGCCAAAAAGTGGTCATCACCGTGGTGCCGGCCGGCAGCAGCCCGGAGGACGACGCGAAGAACTTCAAGGATCTGGAGTTCTTCTATGACGGCGTGGCCAATCCGGACGAGTTGACCACCCACTACACGGCAGTGGGCAGCTTGACGACCTCGCTCGGCTTCTCGCTGAGCGGCGCGGCGATCGGGCCGACGCTGGTGTTCGACAGCAGCAACTGGCAGACCCTGCAGTACGTCAAGTTTGCCGCCGCCGCCGACATCGCGAGCGAGGGCAAGCGCTTCGTCTTCATCAACCACACGCTGCAGAACAGCACCGACGCCGATTACCGCAGCGCCGAGATGCTCAGCGTCAAGGTGCTGATCGAGGACGACGACCGCGATGGCGTGATCATCACGCCGAGCGGGCGCGGCAACACCGTGCTCGAGGACGGCTTCACCGATACCTTCACGGTGCGCCTGACGCAGCAGCCCAACGCCGATGTGCAGATCGCGCTGAGCACCGCGAACAACCAGGTCCTGCTCTCGGGCGCGACCCTGGTCGGCGGGTCCTTGACCTTTACCGCCGCGAACTGGAACGTCGAGCAGACCATCACGATCACGGGCAAGACTGACAGCGTGGTCGAAGGCTTCCATACCGACTTCATCCGCTATGTGGTCAGCAGTGCCGACGGCAGCGCGGCCGATCTCACGACGACCCGCTTCCGCGCGCTCGCGCCGGTCGATGGCGACTTCGACCTGCCGGGCCTGCAGGCGACGATTCCGGGCGACAAGCCGACGTCTTTCGTCTTGCTCCCGCACAAGCCCGACACCACGAAAGCGGTCGTCGTCGAAGTCAACAACACGCTGCTGGCGGCGTCGCGTTTTTCGATCAGCGGCAACACGCTGACCTTCCTGACCGCCGACGGAACCCAGGAGCCGATCACCGGCCCAGTGCGGGTCAGCTACTTCTACCTCGACCCCGGCTACGACGGTCTGTTCGTCAAGGACAGCGCGGTCGACCTGTACGACGAGGACACGCCGATGGTGATCGTCGAAACCATCGACGCCGGCCTGGCCGACGATGGCTCGGTCAACGTGATCGAGGGCGGCAACACCGACCAGTACCGGATCAGTTTGTCGCGCGCCCCGACCGCCGGCCAGCCGGTGAGCGTCGTCGTCGACAGCGTCGACACGCGCACCACCTATGGCCGCACCGCACGCTTCGTGACGCAGGTGAACGTGGCCAAGTCCGGGGGCGACGCCGACGGTGATTCCACCAAGACCACGCTGATGTTCACCGACCTGAACTGGGCGACACCGCAGTACATCACCGTCGCGGCGATCGACGACACCTTCAAGGACGGCAACGACACCCAGGTCTTCGCGCCCGATCTGCAGACCGTGAACAAGATCCGCGGCCCGCTGATCATCGAAGGCGCCGCCGGCGCCGGCTCGTTGAGCCTGCCGCGTCCGCTGATGATGCCGTGGGAGCTGAACATCCTGCCGCCCGACGGCTTCGTGCAGGCCTTCACGGCCGCCACCGGTGCCGGCGCCGTCGAGACGATGACGGTGCTGAAGACCGATCTCGACGGGGTGATCGCGCGCCTCATCCTCGAAGACTCGACCATCGATGCGCTCGCCGACCTCGTCGGCCGCACGCTCGAACTGAGCCAAGGCCCGGGCACGGGCGTGGTCCTCGATCCGGCGCGCGCGCAGGACAAGTTCGACCGCTTCTGGCTGATCAACAAGGTCGAGCTGGTTGCGGGCGGGCTCGTGAAGTTGACGCTGCAGAACCCGAGCGTCGTCGATCCGGGCCAGGCCAACGTCACCGCCCCCGACAGCAGCACCACCTTCGCGATCACGAACCTGAGCGAGAACTTCTTCGCCGACGAACGTGAACAGGTGGACTACCTGTTCGTCTACGACACCGACAGCGTCGCCAACGAGAAGGGGCGCCTGACCTCGTCCGATGGCGCGGTTCAGTCCTTCACCGCCGGCGTCGGCGGTGCGCCTGACAGCATGGTGGTCGAAACGGCGGCGCTGGACGCCGTGCGCAAGCTCGAAGCCAACCCCGCGAGTGTCAATCTCATCGGCCGCCGGATCGAGATCACGGTCGACGACGGCGCGATCGCCGGTGACGGCATCGGCCGCGCCTGGATCATCGAATCGATCACGCCGATCGCCGGCACCTCGTTCAGCACGCTCTCGCTGACGCGCGTCGGCGCGCTGCTGCCCGATCCCGACATCCGGAGCGAATTCCGCATCGAGCACGGTGACACGCACGGCCGGATCACCGGTTTCGGGATGGGTCCGAACGTGCTGTTCAACGGCCGGCCGCAGCCCGGCGGCATCAGCTACGGCGATATCGAAGTCGTCGACGTGACGCTGGGCCGCGGCAACGACATCGTCACGGTGGACTACGCCACGCATTCCGGCGACCACACCACCAAGCGCTCGGCCGACTTCTACACGCTGACGACGCTCGACACCGGAGCCGGCAACGACACGCTGACGATCAACCTGCAGGACGGCGACGATGGCGCCTTCTCGGCCAACCTGAACACCGGCGATGACAGCGCCGATGGCAGCGCGTCGAGCGCTGCGCTGGTGATCTTCGGCTGGGACGGCGTCGACGCGATTCAGGGCGGCGGTGGCGCCGATATCCTGTTCGGCGACCGCGGCCGGGTCGACTACGTGACGACGGTCGAGACAGACCACGACAAGATCGCTGCGACGCCGAAGGTGCTGATCGACCAGATCATCACCCGCCTCGGCCACACCGTCTTCGCCAATCCGGTCAACCCGGCCGTGACGGGTGCGACGCTGATGACGGTGAGCGACGCCAACACCGTGCTGCCGACCGACAACGGTGGCCTGGTGGGCCTGAGCGTGCAGGCGATCTCGCCGCGCGGCCATGTGCAGTTCCGCACCATCGTCGCCAACGATGCCCACACGATCACGATCGACCGGCCATGGGATTCGATCCCGACGATCAACACTTCGCCGGATCCGCTGCGGCCCAACAACTACTACTACCGCTACTCGGCCCGGCCTGACGACCAGACCGACGGTGTCTTCCGCGGCCCGCGCGTGGTGGTGTCGATCGACGAGGCCGTCGGCTCCGGCGACACGATCGACGGCCATGGCGGCGCCGACCTGATCATCGGCGGCGCAGGCGCCGACACGGCCCGCGGTGGCAGCGGCGACGACATCGTCGTCGGCGATTCGGCGCGCCTGGACTACAGCCCGGTCAGCGGCCTCGACGGCCCGACCCAGCTCACGCTGCTGCAGTCTTCTGCGCTCGGCGTCGGCGGCATCGACATCCTGTCGGGCAACGCCGGCCAAGACACCGTGCTCGGCGGCGCCGCCGGCGACACGCTGCATGGCGACGACGCCGCGGCGAGCGCCGGAGCGCTCGACGGCAGCGACATCCTGCTCGGCGACAACGGCCGCCTGGAGTACGTCAATGGCTTGGTCAGCGTGGTCGTCAGCGCCGATGGCGCCGAGGCGACCGGTGGCGTCGACACGATCAGCGGCCATGCCGGCGGCGACTACATCCTCGGCGGCGTCGCCGGTGACACGATCCACGGCGACGCGTTGGCAGCCGGGCTCTACGACGGCCACGACAAGATCGTCGGCGACCAGGGACGCTTCGAGTTCAACCTCGGCACCGGCTTCGACGCCGACCCGCTGACGCTCGACCGCATCCGCACCCAGGACGTCGGCCTCGGCGGCAGCGACACGATCAACGGCAACGGCGGAGACGACATCGTGCTCGGTGGCGCGGCCGGCGACACGGTCCATGGCAACGGGGGCGCCGACCTCGTGTTCGGCGACTTCGCCAGTGTGCGTCTGGGCAGCGTCAGCGTGGCACGGCTCGGCGCCGGCACGTTCGAGGAGTACGCGCTCGATGCAACGCCGGACGAGCTGTCGCTGGGCGGCGCCGACACTCTGTACGGTGACGACGGCGAAGACGTGCTGGCCGGCGGTGCGTTCGGCGACCGCATCGACGGCGGAGCTCACGACGACCTGATCTTTGGCGACAACGTCACGCTGAACCGCGCAGGCGCCTTCCTCGGTGACTTCACCAACCCGCGCTTCAGGACCGTCGCGACGGCGCTGTACGACCTGAACGGCAACCCGGCGGTCGGCGCCGACGCGCAGGAATTCCCGGCGCTGCTCGGCACCCCGGCTTGGGGCAACTGGGAAGTCAACCTGCTCGAGCACGACGGCGCCAGCACCGGCGACGTCTTCGGCGACGACTACATCGCCGGCGGCGGCCACGATGACCAGATCTTCGGCCAGCTCGGTGCCGACACGATCCAGGGCGACGGCTCGATCGACTTCGCGAGCAACGGCAACTACGCGGCGATCGGCACGCGCGTTGGCGCGAGCCGCAGCGGCGCGAATCCACTGCTGCTCAACGCGTCGTTCGAGGGCGCGACCGACGGTGACGACTACATCGAAGGCAACGGCGGCGCCGACACGATCTTCGGCAACCTCGGCCAGGACGACCTGATCGGTGGCAGCTCGAACCTGTTCAGCCTGAACAGCCGCGATCGCCGGCCCGACGGCGCCGACCTGGTCTTCGGAGGCGCGGGCACCGAACTGGCGCGCAACAACGAAGGCGCGCCGACCGACGGCACCGCGGCGAGCAACCGGCATGCGCGTGACGCCGACATGATCCTCGGCGACAACGGCAACATCTTCCGCGTCGTCAGCAGCGCTGGTGCCGACGTGGCTTCGGTCGACCGCAGCTTCGGCTACGACAACTACGGCACGCTGAAGATCGCGGTGCGCGCGGCCGAGCTGATCGCGAGCGACTACACCCCGGGCGAGCAGAACGCATCGAGCACCGACATCGGTGCCGGCGACGAGCTGCATGGCGAGTCGGGCGACGACTTCATCTACGGCATGACCGGCAGCGACCTGATCTTCGGCGAAGGTCAGGACGACGACCTGATCGGCGGCTGGGGCCACGACTGGATTTCCGGCGGCACCGGCGACGATGGTGTGCTCGGCGACGACGGGCGCATTCTGACCAGCCGCAACGGGCTGACTGAGGTGCTCAACGGCGTGAACACCGCGGTGGCAACCAACCTGTTGATCACCACTCCGGGCAGCGTGCAGAGCGCGACGATCAATGTCGCGGGTCAGTTGAAGAAGGCTGTCGATCTGACGCCGTTCGGCCAAGTCGGCGATCCGCTGTTCGACCCGGCTCTCGCCGACGACCTGATCTACGGCGGCCTCGGCAACGACGCGCTGCACGGCGGCTGGGGTGACGACGGGATCTCGGGCGCCGAGGCCTTGCCGGGCTCTTATGCCGTGCCGGTGAACGCCGGCAACACACTGGCCTACTCGGCGCAAACCGGCGAGTTCGCTGGCTACGACGAGTACCAGCCGATGATCCGGATCGCCGGCTTCGTGCTCAACTTCGACCTTGAAGGCCCCACCGTCGCCGGCAGTGCGACGATTCGCAGCGACGGCGAGGACAGGATCTTCGGCGACCACGGCAACGACTGGCTGGTCGGCGGCACCGGCCGCGACACGGCCTACGGCGGCTGGGGCGATGACCTGCTGAACCTCGACGACGACCAGCACGAAGACGGCAATCTGAACCAGACCCCCGACACCCACACCAGCTACGAGGACCGCGCCTTCGGTGGCGCCGGCCGCGACGTGCTGATCGGCAACACCGGCGGGGACCGGCTGATCGACTGGGTCGGCGAGTTCAACAGCTACCTGGTGCCGTTCGCGCCGTTCGGCAACGCGACCGTGAGCCGCACGCTGCAGCCGCAGCTGGCCGAGTTCCTGTACGCGCTGAGCGAGAGCGACGGCGCCGATCAGACCCTCGGCAACGACAGCGACCTGCGCAACGGCGAGCCCTTTGCCGAACTGGGCTTGGTGCGTCAGCAGGATTCGGTCTGGCAGGACCAGACCGGGGCGCCGGCCGATCCGCAGGCCGGCAACATCCCGGGGGGGCCGCGCGACGTGCTGCGCGCGGCGGATTTCAACAACGGGCAGATGCAAGCCCTGGCGCCTGATAGCGGCACCTGGCAGGTGTCTGGCGGCGCGTTGCAGGTCGCGGCCACCTCGGCCAAGGCCGACGCGGTGGCGGTCTACCAAGTCGGAGACGCCTTGCCGAGCTACTACGAGGTCGTCGCGACGATCAAGGTCATCAAGCCGACAGGGACCTGGGAGGCGAACAGTTTCGTGGTCTTCGACTACCAGGACCAGATCAACTTCAAGTTCGCCGGCCTCGACGTCAAGACCAACAAGCTGGTGATGGGCCAGCGGACCGCGACCGGCTGGCAGGTGCTGGCGCAGGCGGTGCTGCCGGGCAGCGTGAAGAGCGATACCTGGTACGGCATCAAGCTGCACGTCAACGGCCTGACTGCCACGCTGGCCGTCAACAACGCCACGTACCTGAGCTACGCCTTCAAGCCGACGGTGGTCGATGGTTACAGCTACGGGCTGAACTGGGGCCTGGTCGGCTTCGGCTCGAACAAGTCGCGCGGCGCGATGGACAACATCGCGGTGCAGGTGGTGCCGCCGAGCGCCACCGTGACGAAGAGCGACGACTTCAGCGCCGGCACCGGGCCGATGTTCGACGACTCGAGCCGCGGGGCGTGGAGCGCTGCTTCCGGACGCCTGAACGGCGCGCCGAGCGCGGGCGCCGATGCGGCCATCGATCTGATCAACCTCGGCGGCATCACGCAGCTGAAGACCTCGTCGCTGCTCGACATCAGCGCCAAGCTGCAGACCGCGGGCCGCGCCGGCATCGTCTTCGACCGCTACAGCGACACCGATTTCAAATGGGTGGCGATCGATACCGCGACCAAGCAGGTGTTGATCGGCCACCGGACCAGCGGCGGCTGGTTCGTCGATGCGGTGGTCGCCAACAACGCGCTGAGCGCGGCGGCCGAGTTCACGCTCGGGGTGGTGGTGCGCGGCTCGTCGGTCAGCGTCACGCTGAACGGCCAGGCGGCGCTGGGCTTCGTCTTCAATGCGGTCGGCGTCGACGGGCGCTTCGGCCTGTTCACGCGCGCGGCCGGCGCGTCTTTCGACTCGGTCACCGTGAAGACCAACGACCCGGCCGTGCCGGCAACGCAGCTGGCCGCTGCTGCGGGCGCGGACCTCACCGCCCCGGCACTGACCGACGCGCAGGCCAAGACCCTGGCAGTCGAGGCGGCCCGGCGCTGGTCGCTGGTGGAGGACTCGTCGTTCACGAACCGGCTCGCCGGCATCGAGGTGCAGGTGGCCGACCTCGCCGGTGCCCAACTGGCCGAGTACACCAACGGTGTCATCACGCTCGACATCGACGCTGCCGGCAACGGCTGGTTCGTCGACTTGACACCGCAGGACGATCACGAGTTCGGCGGCTCGGGCGGCGTTCGGTTCGCTGCGCCAGACAGTGCGGCGGCCGGACGCATGGACTTGCTGTCGGTGCTTGCGCACGAGATGGGGCATGCGCTCGGCCTCGGCCATGCCGACGGCGGCGTGATGGATGAGCTGCTGCGGCCCGGCACGCGGGCGATGCTGGAGGAGGGCCGTAGCGATGCAGCGCGAGCCGGCGCGGGGCTGCGGTTCGCGGCGCCTGTGACGCCTGCGGTCATTGACTGGGGCGCCATGTCCTACGGTGCGACAGCGCGTGGCGGCTCCGAGTACCTTCCATCTGCAACGCTGCCCGCAACGCCGGTGAAGGACTGGCGTCAGCGCTTTGTCAATGACATGGGCCGGTCGCCGGAAGCCGCCAACCCGAACGCGGCATTGCGCGTGCTGGTGCCGGCCTCGGGGTCGGCAACGGTCGCGGTAAAGCCCAGATTGACAGGCTTGTAAACCGGGTGATGATGCGTCGGTTTCGGCGTTCTTAAACAGCAGGAAGGGAGCGGTTGTCCAGATGGCCAAGCAATTGTTGTTCTATGAGAATGCCGTGCCGGTGTCGGCCGCGCGGCACGCTGACTTGTCGATCGAAACCGGCGCCGGCTACGCCTTTGCGTCGCATGCGAGCGCGGTGCCGATCATGGCGCTGGAGTTCATCGCAGCCGCCTCGGAATACGCGATCGTCTTCGCACCGATCGGCGACGAGATCTTCCCGGCGGTGGTTCTGGGGCTGCGCACCGATCAGAACCTGTACCTCGACCAGAATGCCAAGTGGGACGCCAAATACGTGCCGGCATTCATCCGCCGCTACCCCTTCGTCTTCTCGACCAGTGCCGATCGCAAGACGCTCACGCTGTGCATCGACGAGTCGTACACGGGGCTCAACCGCGAGGGCAAGGGCGAGCGCCTGTTCGATGAGGAACGCAAGCCGGCCGCCTACACCCAACGCGTCTTGAAGTTCCTGCAGGACTTCCAGGCGCATTTCCAGCGCACGCGGCTGTTCTGCCAGCGGCTGAAGGAGCTCGGTCTGCTCGAGCCCACCGGCGTGCAAGTGACGGCCGTCGGCGGCGAAAAGATGTCGTTGGGTGGGTTTCTGGTGGTCAACCGCAAGAAGCTGAGATCAGTGCCCGACGACAAGCTGCTGGCGATGGCGAAGTCTGACGAGCTCGAACTGCTGCACCTTCACCTCTATTCGCTGCGCAACTTCGCCGAGATGAAGGACCGCCTGATCGGCAGCCTTGCTGCCGAAGCTGACGAGGCGGCTGCGGCGCCCGTGCTGCAGTGAGGGGGGGCGGGTGCTGACGCCGCGGCCGACGGCACGGTAGCGCCCCGACACCATGCAAGGAGCGGCCCCGGTCTATTCGATCACCGACGAAGCCCATGCGAGGGCCGAGGCGGCGGCGTGGAGCCGTTTCACGGCACCGGCCGATGCCGACGAGTTCTGCGCGAGCTGGCTGGCGCTGTTGTGCGCGCGGATCGAGCGCTGCCGTGCCGCCTTGCTGCTCGTGGCCGACGAGGAGCAGGGCCCGTATCGCGTCAGCGCCGTGTGGCCCGACCGGCGCAAGGATCTGCTGCACCTCGGCCCGGCCGGCCAGCGCGCGCTGACCGAGCGCGCGGGCGTCGTCATCGCCGCTCCCGGTGGGGCGGTCGGTGGCGAAGTGCTCTCGCAGGCAGCCTACCCGGTCGAGGTGGCCGGACGCCTGTGGGGCGCGGTGGTGCTCGAGCTCGGTCAAAGCAGCGAGGCCGAGTTGCAGCGCGCGCTGCGCGGCATCCACTGGGGCATCGCGTGGCTGGTCGATCATTTCCGCCAGCGCGTGCTGGCCGAGCGCGAAGCCACGCTCGCACGCGTCGACCTGCTCAACAACCTGATGGCCACGGCGCTGCAACATGGGCGGCTCGAACCATCGGCGCTGGCCGTCGTCAACCAGCTGGCGCAGCGCCTGCAATGCGATCGCGTCAGCATGGGGCTCGAACGCAAGGGGCACGTGACGCCACTGGTGCTGTCGCACACCGCGACCTTCGACGCCCGCTCCGACCTCGTGCGCTGGCTTGGCGACGCGATGGACGAGGTGCTCGACCTCGGCGTGCCGGTGCGCTATCCGCCGAACGCCTCGGACGATCTCGGCGCCATCGCGCACGCCGAAGTCGCCCGTGAACTGAAGGTCGAGGCGATCTGCAGCGTGCCCTTGCTGCTCGAAGGCCAGACGCTGGGCGCGCTGGTTTTCGAGCGCAACGCCGGCCCGCCTTTCGATGACCGCACCGAGATGCTGGCGCGCGCCGCCGGCGAGTTGCTCGGTCCGGTGTGGGCGCTGTTGCGCGAGCGCGAGCTGCCGTGGTGGCAGCGCTTGCGCGAATCGTTGCGCTCGTTCGCTCAGGCGCTCGTCGGTCCGCAACACCCCGGGGCAAAACTGCTCGCGGTCACGGCCGTGCTGGTGTTGGCGGTGCTGAGCTTCTGGCACATCGACTACCGCGTCTCGGCGCGCACGGTGGTCGAAGGCTCACAGCAGATTGCCGCGGTAGCCCCTTTTGATGGCTTTGTCGCCCAGGCCTTCGCCCGGGCGGGCGACGGCGTGCGCCACGGCCAGCCGCTGGCGCGCCTGGACGATCGTGACCTCAAGCTCGAGAGCGCGCGCTGGAGTGCCGAGCGCGAGCAGCTGCTGCGCCGCTTCCAGGTGGCGCAGGCGGCGCAGGACCGCGGTGCGATGGGCGTCATCACGGCCCAGGTCGGTCAGTCCGAGGCGCAGTTGGCGCTGGTTCAGGAACGGTTGGCACGCGCCACCCTGATCGCGCCCTTCGACGGCATCGTCGTGTCGGGCGACCTGAGCCAGCAGATCGGCTCGCCGGTGGAGCAGGGCCGGGTCTTGTTCGAGGTCGCTCCGGTCGCCGGCCACCGCGTGATCCTGCAGGTCGACGAGCGCGACATCAGCCGCTTGGCCCTCGGCCAACGCGGTGAGCTGGTGTTGTCGGGCCTGCCGGGGCAGGCACTGCCGATCGTGGTGCACCAGATCACACCGGTGTCGACCGCACAGGACGGTCGCAACTTCTTCCGCGTCGAAGCCCGGCTCGAAGGCGGTGCACCGCGGCTGCGCCCGGGCATGGAAGGCGTGGGCAAGGTGTCGGTCGGCGAGGAGCGCCTGATCTGGGTCTGGACTCACAGCTTCACCGACTGGCTGCGGCTGGCATTGTGGGACTGGATGCCTTGATGAGCCATGCTGCGCGGACCGAGCGCCAGGCGGCATCCGCTGTCAAGCCGAGATCGAGGGCATTCCCAATCCGGCCATGGCGCCACGAGCGATGCGCGGCGCGCCGCAAGACATCGGTCGACCCAACTGGAGTGGCTTGGGGGGAGCCCGTCGCGCACAGGACAGTTAAACTTCCCGCATGATCGATTCTGTCGGGGCATTGCCGGAGCAGGGGCCCGTCGATGGCTGGCGCGTTTCGCACTCCTGCGCCGGCGGGATGTCGCCATGAGCGAGTCACGGGCGCTGCTGTTGACCGACGTCGTCGACAGCACTCAGCTTTCGCAGGAACTTGGCGACGCGGCGATGGCCGAGGTGTGGGCGGCGCACGATCGCGTCGCGCGTTCGCTGCTGGCTGCGCGTCACGGCCTGGAGATCGACAAGACCGACGGCATGCTCCTGCTGTTCAATGCCGCAGCCGACGCCGTCCGCTATGCGCACGACTACCACCGTGCGCTCGCCGAGTTGCCGGTGCCGCTGACCGCACGCGCGGGGCTGCACGTCGGGCCGGTGATCCTGCGCAACAACAGCGCCGAGGACATCGCCCGCGGTGCGAAGCCGCTCGAAGTCGATGGCTTGGCCAAGCCGACTGCGGCACGCGTGATGTCGCTCGCACTCCCCGGTCAAACGTTGCTGACGGCCGAGGCGCGCGAGGATCTGGGCAAGACCGCGCTGAAGGTGGTTTCGCACGGTCACTGGATGATCAAGGGTGTCGCCGAGCCGATCGAGGTGTTCGAGGTCGGTGACGACGGCGTGCCGTTTGCACGGCCGCCGGACAGCGAGAAGTGCTTCCGGGTGGTGCGCACCGGCGACTGGTGGCTGCCGGTTCGCGACATTCCGAACAATTTGCCGCACCAGCCCACATCGTTCATCGGCCGCGAGCGCGAACTGGGCGAAGTGAAGGCGCTGATGGGCAGCGCGAAGCTGGTCACGCTGCTCGGCATGGGTGGCTTGGGCAAGACGCGGCTGTCGCTGCAAGTGGCCGCCGAGTTGCTTCATCTGTTCCCCGACGGTGTCTGGTTTCTCGACCTCGCGCCGATCCGCGATGCCGAACTCGTCGTCGCCGAGACCGCGCAGGTGCTCGGTGTGCGCGAGGACGCCGGCAGGACGCTGCTGCAGACACTCTGTGCGCATCTGAAGCCGCAGCGCGCGTTGCTGATCCTCGACAACTGCGAGCATGTTGTCGCGGTGTCGGCTCAGCTGGCCAACGCCGTGCTGAAGGCAGCGCCCCATGTGCGCATCCTGGCGTCCAGCCGCGAATCGCTGCGCACGCCGGGAGAGCAGGCCTATCCCGTCTTGCCGCTGCCGGTGCCGTCGCGCGGTGACGCGATCGAGGTGCTGTCGCGCTCGACCGCGGTGCGGCTTTTCATCGATCGGGCACAGCTGCACAAACCCAGCTTCACGCTGAACGAACGTGACGCGCCGATGATCGCCGAGCTGGTCGCGCGGCTCGAAGGCATCCCGCTCGCGCTCGAGCTCGCGGCGGCGCGACTGCGCTCGCTTTCCGTCGCCGACATCAATGCGCGACTGAAAGACCGCTACAAGCTGCTGACCGGCGGCGCACGCGTGCTCCAGGAGCGGCAGCAGACGCTGCGTGCGCTGGTCGACTGGTCCTACGAGCTGCTCGAGCCGAACGAACGCACGGTATTGAACCGTCTCGGCGTCTTCATCGGTGGCTTCGATCTGGCCGCGGCCGAGGCCATCTGCAGCGCCCCGCCGCTCGAGCCCGACGACGTGCTCGACCTGCTCGGTTCGCTGGTCGAAAAATCGCTCGTGATGCTCGAGGAGCGCGACGAAGGCGCGCGCTATCGCATGCTCGAGACGATTCGCGAGTACGCGCACGAGAAGCTCGAGCAAGCCGGCGACGACCTCGCCGACACCTCGGGGCGACACTGCGCGCATTACTTCGCGATGGCGAAGGCGGCGAACCGCGGGCTCTCCGGCCCCGAGCAGGCCGACTGGATCTGGCGCGTCGAGGCCGAACTCGACAACATCCGTACGGCCACGGCGCTGTCGCTCTCCGGCGGAATCGATCCGTTCATCGCGGTCAAGTTCGGGGTCGCGATGCAGGGTTTCTGGATCCTGCGCGGCTATTCGACCGAAGGCCGCAATGTCGTGCGCGCCGCCCTCGCGCTACCGGCGATTCGGGAATCGTCGGTGGCGCAAGCGTGGGCGTTGTACGTCGGTGCCGCGCTCGCCGAGAGTCAGAGCGACTACGCTGAAGCGCGGCAGATGCTCGAAACCTGCCTGGAGTTGCGCCGCGAACTGGCGAGCGAGGTCGACATCGCTGCAACCCTCTCCACACTGGCCCTGGCGCGCCTGTACGCCGGCGATGCCGACGGCGCCGAGGCTGGCGAACGCGAGGCGCTCGAAATCTTCCGCCGGCTCGGCGACCGCGTCGGCGAGGCGATCGGGCTGCTGCATCTGGGTCAGATCGGTGTCTTCCTCGGCGCGGACGCCGAGGCCCGAGCGCCGCTCGAGGCATGTCTTGCGATCGCGCGCGCGATCAAGCACCAAGAACTCGAAGGCGAGTGCGAGCTCGTGCTTGGCGAGTCGGCGCTGCAGACCGGCGACCTGGCGCAGGCAGCGATGCGTTTCAAGCGCTCGCTGACGGTCTGCCGCGAGGCCGGCGACAAGCGGGGTGAAGCGAACGCGCAGTGGTGGCTCGGCAAGGTCGACGTCAAGCAGCGCGAGCTCGCATCGGCGCGCCACCGGCTCGGCGAGGCGGTGGTGGCGTTCCGCGCGTTCGAGATGCGGGAGGAAATGATCGGCTGCCTCGAAGACCACGCGGTGCTGGCGGTCGCCGAACACCGGGCCGAGTTGGCGGTCAACCTGGCGGCAGTCGCAGCGACATGGCGGGATCGCCTCGACCTGCGCCGCTCGCCGCCGAGCGAGTCACGCTGGCAGGCCGAGGTGCAGATGATGCGACAGGCGTTGAGCCCGGATGCGTTCGATGCCGCGTGGCGCGAAGGCGCCGACTGGCAGATCGACCGAGCGATCCACGCCGCCCAAGCCCCACCGATCACCGAGCCGGCGGCCACTGCGGCCGCCGGATGAACCGGCTCAGAGCGTTGCGGCCTGCCGGTTGCGCCGACGTGCGACCCAGCCGAGGGCGCCGAGTCCGGCGAGCATCAGCGCCCAGGTTTCGGGTTCCGGCACGGCTGGCGTGATCGTGCCGACCGCGTCATTGGCCGAGTACCCGCACACGCCGTCAGCGGGCTGACGGCACAGCGGCGCAGTGGTCGTGGAAGTCGTGTAGAGGAGCTGCGCGAACGTGCTGTCGTACAGGATCAGGCTGAACGCGTAGGCGCCGCCGCCGGCGATCGAGGCCGAAGCACCGGTCGGCACCACCGCACCGAAGTAGCCAGTGTCGATGCCGACGAGTTGGCCGCCAGCGATGTCGAGACCGTTGACGAAGAGATTGGTGGTGTTCAGGTTGAACGATTCGAGGATCGTCCCTGGCGCTGCGATGTTGTAGAACGAAAGTTGCGCACTCAGCACAGAGAAACCCGCGCACAAGCCGGTGGCTTCGTACGAGCCGTCGAGTTGGCCGAGGCAGGACGCGGGAACGTCAAAGACCGCCGAGGCTTTCCAGCCCAGATCCGGGAAGATGCCGCCGTAAGCGGGATCCCAGCTGCCGTTATAGACCGCAGCCTGCGCCGAGCCGACTCCGGCGAAAGCGCCGAGAACAGAGATCGCTGCGCCGATGGAGACGGCTCGTACGCGTTTTGCAAACATGGTGTTGATTCCGATTGTTGACGAGCTCAGCGCGATGCGACCCACATTCGGACCATCACGCTGCGCCGGAGAAGATTCCGCCGACGAACCATTCTAGGTAGCCGAGTAACGCTTGTGTGTCGTCCGCACACCCGCGTTCCGGGGGGGAGTCACACCCCGAATGCGGGTCGACATGGTGATGGCCAGTGCCGCGCGAGAGGCGGGCGTCTGCCGCAACGCGCGGGGCGACCCGGGGCCTTGCGCCCGGGCGGATCGGAACCACATGCGCTCGACTCACTCCCGCCGGTGGTTCGTCCCATGTCGCTCGCTCCGCTGTTCCTGATCTCGTCGCTGCTGCACTTGTATGTTGGCTGGCGTGTCGTGCCGGCGTTGCCGGCTGCGGCCGACTGCTTCGTCGCGCTGCTGGTGGCCTCGGCATTCCTGATGCCGATGGGGCTGATCGCGCGGCGGCTGCGCGTGCAGCCCTGGTCCGACCGGCTGGCGTGGGCCGGCGCGCTCGCGATGGGGCTGTTCTCCTCGCTGTTCGTGCTGACGTTGCTGCGCGATGCATCGCTGCTCATGCTGGCGATCGTTGCCCTCGCAGTGCCCGGGGCGCTTCCCGACGCGACCGGCGCCAGCGCGCTGGCCGTGCCGCTCCTCGGCGCTGCGATCACGCTGTGGGGCTTCGTCAACGCGCGCCGTACCGCCGCGGTGGTCTCGGTCGATGTGCCGATCGCCGACCTGCCAGCCGCCTTGCACGGCTTCACGATCGCGCAGATCAGCGACATCCACGTCGGCCCGACGATCAAGCGCGCTTACCTGCACCGCATCGTCGAGGCGGTGAACCAACTGCGGCCCGACGTGGTGGCCATCACCGGCGACCTCGTCGACGGCTCGGTGCGCGAGCTCGGCGCTCACGTGGCGCCGCTCGCGCATTTGAACTCCACGCACGGCACCTTCTTCGTCACCGGCAACCACGAGTACTACTCGGGCGCGCCGGCTTGGGTCGCCGAGTTGCGGCGGCTCGGCCTGAACGTGCTGATGAACGAGCATGTCGTACTGCACCACGCCGGAGGCTCGCTGCTGATCGCCGGCGTGACCGACTTCAGCGCGCACCACTTCGACCCGGCCCAGCGCAGCGACCCGCACGCCGCACTCGCGGGCGCGCCGGCCGCCACGACCACGCGCGTGCTGCTCGCGCACCAGCCGCGCAGTGCCGAGGCGGCCGAGTCGGCCGGCTTCCAACTGCAGCTCAGTGGCCACACCCACGGCGGGCAGTTTCTGCCGTGGAACCTGTTCGTGCGCTTCCAGCAGCCGTTCACGGCCGGGCTGCACCGGCTGCGCCAGCTGTGGGGCTACACCAGCCGCGGCACCGGCTACTGGGGGCCACCGAAGCGTTTCGGCGCGCCGTCCGAAATCACCCGCGTGCGGCTGGTGCCGGCCGCGGCCTGAGCCGCCTGCGGCGGTTGTCAGGGCATTCGTTCACCCGTTGAAGCCGCGTCTTACAATCGACGGGTTTCGCTACCGGCGTTTTGCCGGGCTCCAAAAGAGGATTCTCAAGTGTTCATTTCCGAAGCCTTCGCGCAAGCCGCGCCCGCCGCCACCGATTCGCCATTCGGCAGCCTTGGCAGCATGCTGCCGCTGGTGCTGATGTTCGTGGTGCTGTACTTCGTGATGATCCGCCCGCAGATGAAGCGCCAGAAAGAAGCCAAGGCGATGATCGAGGCGCTCGCCAAGGGCGACGAGGTCGTCACCAGCGGCGGCATGCTGGGCAAGATCGCGAAAATCGGCGAGAGCTACCTGACGGTCGAGATCGCCAATGGCGTCGAGATCCAGGTGCAGCGCGGCGCGGTCGTGCAGGTGCTGCCGAAGGGCACGGTCGCAGCCAAGTAATTGCGTTCGCGTGTTCGCGGCTCGCGCGCCAGGTTGGCGTGTCGAGCCGCTCGCCGTTTCGGCCCACGCGCCGCTGAAGGAACTTCTCGATGAATCGCTACCCCGCCTGGAAATACGCGCTGCTCGTGTTCGCGCTGTTGGTCGGCCTGGTCTACACGCTGCCCAATGTGTTCGGCGAAGCGCCGGCCGTGCAGGTCAGCAGTGGCAAGGCCACGCTCAAGCTCGACGCCTCGATGGCGCCGCGGGTCCAGGAGATCCTGACCAAGGCCGCGCTGAAGCCCGACTTCGTGCAGTTCGAGGGCAACTCGGTCAAGGCGCGTTTCGACGACCTCGACGCCCAGCGCAAGGCGAAGGACGCGATCAACGCCGCACTCAACCCCGACCCGGCGAACCCGAGCTACATCGTCGCGCTGAACCTTCTGTCGCGCTCGCCGGCCTGGCTGACCAAGCTGCACGCGCTGCCGATGTTCCTCGGCCTCGACCTGCGCGGCGGCGTCTACTTCCTGATGCAGGTCGACATGAAGT
>JAZJZJ010000172.1:0-2307 GCA_040389925.1 Pseudomonadota bacterium | reverse complement strand
TGACGGGCACGGCGGCACCGGCATTGGCGGGGGCAGCAGCGGCAGCGGACATCGTCACTCCTTCGTTTCCTTGGGGCCATCGGTCGCCGCAGGGCGCGTGATGGCATGAGGGAAATTGTGGAATCGACGCCCGATACTTAAGCGGGGATAAGCGGGGGATTCAGCGCCCAGTAGCCCGCTGGCGCGGTGGCCGCAGCTACGCGAAGACGTCGACGCCGCCCTGCCGGGTGATGGAGCGCGCCGCCGTCGCTACGCGGTTCAGCTGGTCGTCGCCGACGCTGCGGCGCGCGTCGTCGCCTTGGGACGAACCCGATTCGTGACCACCGTTGCGCCCGCCCGCGTGCTGCGAGACGCCGCCGCCGGCGAGCGTGAAGCCGGCGTCGGCCAGCGCGCTCGCGAGCGCGGGCAGGCCGGCCTCGATCGCCTGGCGGGTTGCGGCCATGTCGGCGCCGAAGTCGACGCGGGCCTGGGTGCCGTCCATCACGATCTGCACCGAGACCGGCCCCATGTCGGCCGGGTTCAGGTGCAGTTCGGCGGTCTGCACGCCGTCCTTCGCGAGCACGGCCAGGCGCAGGCCCAGCTCCTGCGCGAAATCGGGCGCGCTCACGGGTGTGGCGAGCGCGACCGCGAGCGGCGCGCTGCTGTCGGTGCCGGCCGTCGGGATCGGCGCGAACGCGGCCGCGCTCGCCGCCGCGCTCTCGCGGCTTCGATCGACCGCGCTGACCAGAGGCTGCGCCGGCGTGTCGCCCCGGCGCTGCTCGGCCAGCACGCCGGCGAACTGGCTCGCGCTGGCCGCGTCGGCGAGCCGGCTCTGGCCCTGTGCGGCCTTGTCCTTCAGGTCGGCGGCAGCGTCCAGGTCGGCGGGGCGCCGGCCTTTGGCGTGGCTGCGCGCGTCGACTGCGGCACGATCGGCGCTGTCGTCGGCGGTCGCCCTGCCGTCGGTGTCGATCGGCGCATCGTCCGAACGGCCCGAGACCGCCCGCTGCAGCCCGGCGAGCCAGTGCATCACGCTCGGGTCGACCGGGGTCGCGTCTGCGACGAGCTGCGTCTGCGTCTGCGCCGCGTCGCAGGCGTTGCCGGGTTCGTCTTCGAGGCGGCGCTCGGCGGCTTCGCCGGCCTGCGCGGCGTCTGCGACGGCCGAGCCAGGGTTGGCGTCGCGGTTCGGCGGCGCCGCGTCGGCGGCGCGCAGCTTGCTGCGTGCCAGGGCGCGGTTGCGGCTGGCCGGGTCGTTCGACTCGGTGGGCGCGGCGGCCTCGTTCGGGCCGTCGTCGGTGGCCGCTGCGGCGGGCGTCGCCGGCTTCGCGTCGGGCGCCGCGGCGGCGAGGGGCGCAGAGGCCGGCGCTGGTGCCGGTGCTGCAGCGCGAACCGTCTGCGACTGGCGCAGCAACGAGGCGAAGCCGGCCGGGTCGGCACCCGGCATCGAGAGCGCATTGGCGGTGGCATTGGCACCGGCATCGCCCGGCGCGGCGCGCAGCGAAGCAGGGTGGATCGTCAGCATGTCGGTGTCTCCCGGATCACATCAGCGGCGCCGGGCGGGTCGAGCCCAGGCGGTTCCAGGCCGCGCGCGTGGCGGCCTCGTCGGTCTGTTTCTGGTCGCGGCGCTCGGTCGCCAGGCGCTGTTCGGCCACGCGCCGCTCGATCAGCTTGCGCACCGAAGCGCAACGCAGTTCGGCCTCGCGCAAGGCGGTCAGCATGCGCTCGACCTGCTGCGCCGCGTGGTCCGCGATGCGCGCCTGCTGTTCGACCGCGAGGGTCAGCCGCTCCATGAAGCTCTGGTAGCAGCGGACGAGCTCGATCTTGCCTTCGCGGCAGAATTGCGCGCTCCAGCGCTGCTCGTAGTCGCGGCGGTAGCCACGCAACTGCTCGGCCTGCGCACGCGCGGCCTCGGCGGCGGCTTGCGCGCGCTGGTGCTCGGCGAGCGCCGCGTCGCGCTGGCGCTCGTTCTGGCCGAGCAGAATCGTCAGGGTCTGAACATCAGTCATGTGCGTTCTTCAGGAAAATCAGCCACCGATCACGGCGCGCAGGTGTTCGACGCTGCTGCCCATCGCGGCGCTCTCGTGCATGCTTTGCTGCAACAGCGCGACCATCGGGTCGTGCAGGCGCACCGCGGTGTCGAGTTCGGTGTCGTGGCCCGGCGAATAGGCGCCGAGCTGGATCAGGTCGCGCGCCTTGTTGTGGCGTGCATGCAATTGGCGAAAACGCCGCGCCGCCTCGATGTGCTCGCGGCTCGCGACGCTGGTCATCACGCGCGAGACCGACTTCTCGATGTCGATCGCCGGGTAGTGGCCGGCCTCGGCGAGTTCGCGC
>JAZJZJ010000171.1:0-9410 GCA_040389925.1 Pseudomonadota bacterium | reverse complement strand
GCACGACCCGTGCTGCGGCTCCGGCACGATCGCGATCGAGGCCGCGCAGATCGCTTGCGACATCGCGCCGGGGCTGAAGCGCCGCTTCGCGTTCGAGCGGCTGCTGCCGTTCGTCGGCGACGCGCAGCGCGCCGAACTGCAGCGGCTGCGCAGCCACGCGCAAGCGCGCATCCACGCGAGCGCGGTGCCGATCCATGCGAGCGACGTGTCGTTCCGCATGGTCGATTTCGCGCGCCGCAACGCGCAGCGCGCGGGTGTCGAAGCCGCGATCACGTTCAACGGCGGCGATGCGCTGGAACGCCCGGCGCCCGAGCTGCCAGCCGATCTGCCGGGCACCTTGATGATCAACCCGCCGTACGGCGAACGCATCGAGGTCGGCGGCAAGGCGGCGCGCGAATCGGCGGAGGATCGTGACACGCCGAGCGACTTCTTCCCGCGCCTGTCGGCCCACTGGAAGCGCGCGTACACGCAGCACGCGGCCGGTTGGACCGCCTGGGTGCTGAGCCCCGACATGAAGCTGCCGAGCGCGATGCGCCTGAAAGAATCGCGCCGCGTGCCGATGTGGAACGGGCCGATCGAGTGCCGGCTGTTCAAGTTCGACCTGGTCGCCGGCTCGGCCCGCAACAAGGTCTAACGCTTCGGCATCAACTGACCGAGCAGCGCGCCCATGTCGCCGCCGAAACCAGCGCTCGGCGCTTCGCCCTGGGGCGTGAGGCGACTGATGACCTCGGGCAGCATCTGCGAGAGTTGGCCGGCCGCATCGCCATGCGACAGACCGAGTTGCGCGGCGATCTTGCCGATCGCGTCCGAGCCGAGCACATTCGAAAGCTGATCACCCGAAATCGGCGCGTTCTGGCCGTTGCCGATCCACGAGCCGATCACGTCACCCAGGCCGCCTTGCGTGAAGCGGCCGATCAGGTCACCGAGGCCACCGACGCCCGCACCTTGCGCATGTTGGCCGTTCGCCAGCATCGCGATCACCGAACTCAACAACACCGAGCCGGGCTCGCCCTGGGTCGCCCCGGCCGCGGGAGGCTGCGCGCCGGGCTGAGCGTTGGCCAAGGCACCGATCACCGAATCAAGCAGGCTCATCTCAATACTCCTCAGGTTGGAATTCGATTTTGGGCAGCGCGGCGCTGCAGCGCAAGCCACCCGATGGCAACGCCGGCGAGCAACACCGGCACGATCGAGCCGAGGTTCAGCAGCGTCCAGCCGCTGGTCGTCACGAGCGCGCCGGAGCTGAACGACGTGAGGGTCATGGTCGTGAAGATGACCGTGTCCATCGCGGCCTGCGCTGTCGTCTTCTCTTCGGGCCGATACGCTTGCGTGAACAGCGTCGTGCCACCGATGAACAGGAAGTTCCAGCCGACGCCGAGCGTCAGCAACGCCACGACGAAGTGCATCAGCTCGACCCCCGACAGCGCCACCGCAATGCAGATCGCGTTGAGCAGCACGCCGACCGCCATCACCGGCAGGCAGCCGAAGCGCCTGATCAGCGAGCCGGTGAAGAAGCTCGGCACGAACATGCCGAGCACGTGCCATTCGAGCACCAGCGCGGTGTTCGCGAACGGGTGCGCGCACTGCGCCATCGCGATCGGCGTCGCGGCCATCAGCAGGTTCATCACGCCGTAGCCGAGCGCGCAGCCCGCGACCGCGACGATGAACACCGGCTGGCGCACGATCGCGCGCAACGGGCGGCCGGGCGCGGCGGCGGTCGGCTTCGGCAGCGGCGGGAACTCGATGAACGAGATCGTCAGCAAGGCCAGCAACGCAACGCCCACCAGCGCGGCGTACGCGCCGGCGAACGCGACCGGCAGCGCATCGCGCGTCGCGCTCGCGAGATTCGGCCCGGCGACCGCACCGAGAATGCCGCCGGCCAGCACCCATGAGATCGCGCGCTCCTTGAACGCCGGCGCGACGATTTCGGTCGCCGCGAAACGATACAGCCCGGCGTTCGCGTTGTAGTAGCCGGCGAGCACGGTCGCGGCGACGAGCAGCCAGAAGTTGTGCGACACCGCCGCGTACGCGCACAGCGCGCTCGACGCCATCGCGACGCACAACCCCGTCTGGAACGCGCGCTTGCGGCCCCATGCGCGCTGGTGCTTCGCGACCAGCCCGGCACACAGCGCGCCGCCGGCGACGTAGCCGGTGATCGGCAGCGTCGCCATCCACGCGGTCGGCGCCAGGCTCAGGCCGACCAGGCCGTTGATCGCAATGAAGGTGACGTTGTTGGTGAGAAACAGGCCTTGGCACAGCGTGAGCAGCAGCAAGCGCAGGTTCATGCAGCACCGATCGACAAATGCGCGAGCAGCGCGAGCGGCGCGGTGTCGGCGCGCAGCACGCGCGCGCCGAGCGACACCGGCGCGAAGCCGGCGGCGCGCGCGAGCGCTTCTTCCGAGGGCGACAGGCCGCCTTCCGGCCCGCTCAGCGAGACCACGCCGGCGCGCGGCGGCGCGAGCGACGCGAGCGGTGTCGCGTTGTCGAAGCTCAGTACCCAGCGCGCCCGCGTGTCGGTCGGTAACTCGCGCAGCCACTCGGTCAGTGACCGCACCGGCGCCACCTGCAGCACGCGCGTGCGCCCGCTCTGCTCGCTCGCGGCGAGCGCGACGGCCTGCCAGTGCGCGACCTTCTTCTGTGCGCGCTCGCCGCTCAAACGCAGCACCGAGCGTTCGCACAGCAGCGGCTGGATCGCGACGGCGCCGAGCTCGGTGGCTTTCTCGATCACCGTGTCCATGCGCTCGTTGGCCGGCATGCCGAGTGCGAGCGTGATCGACAGCACCAGTTCGCGGTCGACATCGGCACGCGCGCCGAGCTGCACGCTGACCTCGCTGCGGCCCATCGCCACCACGCTCGCCGCCCACTCGCCGCCGGCGCCGTCGAACAGCGTGATCGCGGCACCGGGCTGCAGCCGCAGCACCTGCACATGGCGCGCGGCGCCGGCCGGCAGGCTGAACGGTTCACCGGGCTGCAGCGGTCGGTCGACGAAGAAGCGTGGAGGCATGCGGCAAGTGTGCCTCAGCGGAACATCGCCTTCAGCCGCAACCGCCAGCGCCTCACACCCGCGCGCATCGCGCGCCAGCCGGCCGAGGCTTCGAGCGCGCGCCGCACGCGCCGGCGCGTCTGCCGCCACCAGGCCATCGCCCGCGCGAAGCGGCGCAGCGTCATCAGTTGCGGGCGCATCAGCATGAACAAGCGCCCGCCGATCGCGGTGCCGAGCAGCTTGGCCGCGACGATCACGATCAGCCCGGCGACCGCATGACCGTCCTGGATCAGTTGCACCGCGAGCAGCTTGACCGGCAGCAGCACCGCCGCCGGCAGCAGAAACAGCAGCAGCGCCGGCCGTGCCGGCACCCGCGCGATGCGCGCTTCGAGGCGCGCCCAGGGTGGCCAGCGCGTGAAGCTGCCGAGCCAGGCCGCGAGCGGATGCCAGCCGAACTCTTCGAGAAAGAACCAGAGCGCGGCGAGCGCCAGCAGCAACGCGCGCAAGACGCGCCATGCCACGCCCAGGAGCCGGCGGAGAACGGTCATCCGAGCATGCCGTGCTGCAGCCAGTCTTCAACGATCACGCGCGTGTAGACGCTGGCGATCTCGTCGATGAAGCGGGTGAAGTCGACGTGCGCGGTGGCGTCGGCACGGTCCGAGATCGTGCGCAGCACCGCGAACGGACGGTCGAAGTCCGCGCACACCTGCGCCACCGCCGCGCCTTCCATCTCGACCGCCAGCGCATCGGGCAGCCACGCGCGCAGCTCGCTGCTCTGCGCCTGGCTCGCGACGAAGCGGTCGCCGCTGACGATCAGGCCCTGGTGCACGAGCGCGGCGTCGATGCCGAAGTCGCACAGGTGTTGCGTGCCGATCAGCGCATCGGCGCGGTCGAGACAGCGCTGCGCGGCCGCGGCGAGCGCGTCGGCGAGGCTCGCATCGACCTCGAAACGTGCGCGGCCGGTGAGCGGGACCTCGAAGCGCGGGAACAACGGCGAGGCATCCATGTCGTGCTGCAGCAGTTGCCGCGCGACCACCACGTCGCCGACCTTCACGCCGCGTCGCAGCCCGCCGGCCACGCCGGTGAAGACGAGCTGGCGCACGTTGAACTCGTGCATCAGCAACACCGCGGTCGTGGCGGCGGCGACCTTGCCGATGCCCGACAGCACCAGCACGACCGGCTGGCCGTGGATCGTGCCCTGATGAAAGTCGCGGCCGGCCAGACGCAGCGGCAGCGGGTCGTGCAGCAGCGGCAGCAGCGCACGCATCTCGTGGTGCATCGCGCTGACGATGGCGACCGGGAAGCGCGACATGGCGACGGGTTGCCCCGGGGTGCGGCAAGCGCCGTGCGTCAGCCGCCGTACAACAAGCGTCTTGCGGCGGCGGCGACCGCCTCGCCCTTGCGCTCGGCGATCTGCGTCAGCGCGCGTTGGGCCACCGCCTGCAGTTCCTCGCTCGTGCCGGCCTTCTCGACTGCAAGGGTCAGCACGAAGCCGCGCAGGCCGAGTTCTTTCGAGATCAATTGGGTCAGCGCCTGAGTGAACTGAGCGTAGTCGAGCGGCGCCGGTTGTGCCGCAGGGGCCGCCGGCACGCGCGTCGACGGCGAGCCGCCCGAACGCGACACCGAAGTCGGCGCCACCGGCGCGATCAGGCCGAGCGACTGCAGCGCGGCAAAGTCATCGAGCGTGATGCCCGCGAGGTTCGCCAGCAGCATCTCGTCGGTCTTGATGCCATCGATCACCAGCAGCAGATTGCGTTGCGCGCGTTCCTTTACCAGCGCACGCGCCTGCATCTCGGTTCGCCCCGCGTCTGTCTTGGCCCAAATCACCGATCAGCTTCCCATTGACGGTTCACGCCCGGCCTGCGTCGGGCCGGGCGGTACAGCGCGAAATGTATCAGCAGGGGTGCCGCGCGGGCGTGCCGCAAGTCACGCCCGAACGGTGAACGACCCTCGTCGCAACGCTCAGGCTTTGTCCCTGAGCTCGCGCCGCAAAATCTTGCCGACATTGGTCTTCGGCAACTCGGTGCGGAACTCGATCTTCTTCGGCCGCTTGTAGCCGGTCAGGTTGGCCTCGCAGTAGGCGCGCACGTCGGCCTCGGTCACGCCGGGGTTGCTGCGCACGATCACGAGCTTGACGGCCTCGCCGGCCTTCGCGTCGGGGATGCCGACCGCCGCGCATTCGAGGATGCCCGGCATCTGCGTGACCACGTCCTCGACCTCGTTCGGGTAGACGTTGAAGCCGCTGACCAGGATCATGTCTTTCTTGCGATCGACGATCTTGAAGTAACCGCGCTCGTCGACGATGCCGATGTCGCCGCTGCGGAAGAAGCCGTCGGTCGTCATGACCTTCTCGGTTTCGTCGGGCCGCTGCCAGTAGCCGGCCATCACCTGCGGGCCCTTGATGCAGATCTCGCCCGGCGTGCCCATCGGCACCTCGTTGCCGTCGTCGTCGAGCAGCTTGAGTTCGGTGTTCGGCATCGGCAAGCCGATGTTGCCGCTGTACGAGCTGCTGTCGACCGGGTTGCAGGTGGCAGACGGACTGGTCTCGCTCAGGCCGTAGCCTTCGACGATCGGGCAGCCGGTTCTTTCGAGCCAGAGCTTCGCGGTCGCGCTCTGCACCGCCATGCCGCCGCCGACCGAGATCACCAGGCCGCTCCAGTCGACGGTGTTGAAGTCGGCGTGGTGCGCCATCGCCTGGAACAGCGTGTTGACGGCCGGGAAGCTGTGGAAGGTCGCGCCCTTCAGCTCCTTGAACATGCTCGGCAGGTCGCGCGGGTTCGCGATCAGGATGTTGGCGCCGCCCATGCGCATCGCCAGCATCATGTTCGTGTTGAAGCCGAAGATGTGATAGATCGGCAGCGCGCAGATCGTCACGATCTGCTGGCCGGCCGGGATCTTCTTCAGCGCCGGCTGATACCAGGCTTCGCTCTGCAGAATGTTCGCGACGAGGTTGCGATGCAGCAGCACCGCGCCCTTGCTGACGCCGGTGGTGCCGCCGGTGTACTGCAGCACCGCGATGTCGTTGGGGCCGACCGTCGCCGGTTTGAACGGCTTGCTGCGGCCCTGGCGCAGCGCATCGTTGAACCTGACGGCGCCCGGCAGATCGAAAGCCGGCACCATCTTCTTCACCTTGCGCACGACGTAGTTGACCATCGCCGCCTTCGGGAAGCCGAGCATGTCGCCGAGTGCCGTGACGATGACCTTCTTGGTCGGCACCGCGGCCAGCACCTGCTGCAAGGTGGTCGCGAAGTTCTCGACCATGATGATCAGCTTGGCGCCCGAATCCTTCAGCTGGTGTTCGAGCTCGCGCGGCGTGTACAGCGGGTTGACGTTGACGACCACATAGCCGGCGCGCAGCACCGCCGCGCACGCGACCGGGTATTGCGGCACGTTGGGCATCATGATCGCGACGCGGTCGCCCTTCTCGAGCCCCTGCGCCTGCAAGTACGCGGCGAGGGCGCGCGAGGCGTCGTCGACCTGCGCGAACGTGATCGTCTTGCCCATGAACTTGTACGCCATCCGGTCGGCGTACTTCTTGAAGCTCTCGTCCAGCAAGGCCACCAGCGAGGCGTACTGCTCGACGTTGATGTTGGCCGGCACGCCAGCCGGGTATTGCTTCAACCAGATTTTTTCCATCGATGACTCCGAGAAACTGCGGAGAATTCTGACCGAGCGGCGCGGCTGCCGGCCCAGGGTATTGCCCCGGGGCGGCCGCTGGATAGCATGCGGCCATGAACAACGCATACCCCGCCGGCCCGGTCCTCGTGATGGGTGCCGGCGCGATCGGCTGCTGGCTCGGCGGCTGCCTGCAGGCGGCCGACGCGCCGGTCGTCTTCGTCGGCCGACCGCGCGTGCTGGCCGGGCTGCGCTCACACGGCTTGACGCTGACCGACCTCGACGGCCGCCACCGGCATCTGCCGGCCGACACACTGAGCGTGCACGAGGCCGTGCCCGCGGGCCTCGCGCCCGCGCTCGTGATCCTCGCAGTGAAGAGCGGCGCGACCGCCGACGCGGCGGCGCTGCTGGCCGCCGCGCTGCCGGCGGGAACGCCGGTCGTCTCGATGCAGAACGGTTTGTCGAACGCCGACACGGGCCGCGCTGCCGCGCCCGGCCTGCGCTGGCTCGCCGGCATGGTGCCGTACAACGTCGCCGAGCTCGGGCCGGGTCACTACCACCGCGGCACGACCGGCCAGCTCGCGGCGCAGGACGATCCCGCGCTGCGCGCGCTCGCCGCCGCGTTTGAGCGCGCGGGGCTGTCGCTGCAGTTGCATGCCGATCTGCGCGCCCTGCAGTGGGGCAAGCTGCTGCTGAACCTGAACAACCCGGTCAATGCGCTCTCGGGCCGGCCGCTGCGCGCGCAATTGATGGAGCGCGGTTACCGCCAGTGCCTGGTGGCGCTGCAAACCGAGGCGCTCGGGTTGCTCAAAGGCGCGGGCATCGCGCCGGCGCAGGTCGGCGCGTTGCCCGCGCATCGCGTCCCGAGGCTGCTGCGTCTGCCGACCCCGCTGTTCAAGCTGATCGCCGCGCGCCTGCTGCGCATCGACCCGAAAGCGCGTTCCAGCATGGCCGACGATTTGGCGGCCGGCCGCGTGACCGAGATCGACGCACTGTGCGGCGAGGTCGTGCGACTCGCCGCTGCGCAAGGCCGGCGCGCGCCGCTCAACGCGCGCATGGTCGAGCTGGTGACGACGTGGCCGCAGCAGCCGGTGGCGATGGATGCGCGCGCGCTGAAGGCCGCGCTCGGCCTCTAGCGCGCTGCGGCGGGTTGGTGCCAGCCGCCGCCCAGCGCCTGGATCAACGCGATCGCCACCGCCTGCCGGCTCGCCGCGAGCTGTGCGAGCGTGCGGCGCGCGCTCAGGGCCGAGGCTTGCGCGGTCACCACTTCGGTGTAGCTCACCTGCCCCGCCTGATAGCGGTTCAGCAGCTGCTGCTCGGTGAGGTCGGCGGCTTCCGAAGCCGCGCGCCGCAGGCCAGCCTGCTCGGCCAATGCGCGGGTCGACGAGAGGTTGTCTTCGACCGCCTGGAACGCCGTCAGCACGGTCTGGCGATAGCGCGCGACCGCGGCGTCGCGCGCGGCCTCGGCGCCTGCGACGCGGGCCCGCGTCGCGCCGGCATCGAACACCGTTTGCGCGACCGAGAGGCCGAGCGACCACAGCGTCGTCGATGCGTTGAACAGATCACCGACCCGGCTCGCCGAGTTGCCGAGCGAGGCGGTCAGGCCGATGCTCGGGAAGTACGCCGAGCGCTGGATGCCGATGTTCGCGTTCGCGGCCGCAACCGCACGCTCAGCGGATGCGATGTCGGGCCGGCGCTGCAACAGCTCCGATGGCACGACCAGCGGGACCAAAGGCACGGCCATGTTCCAGTCGGCCGGTGCGAGCGCGAACTCGGCCGGCGCCTTGCCGATCAGCACCGCGATCGCGTGTTCGAGTTGTGCGCGCGTGTTCGTCAGCGACGCCAGATCGGCGCGCGCGTTCGCGAGCTGGGTCTGCGCCTGCAGCACATCGGTGCGCGGCGCGATGCCGGCGTTGTAGCGGTTCTGCGTGATCGTTGCGGCGCGCTCGTAGCCGTCGACGGTGCGACGCAGCAGGCCGAGCTCCAGGTCGGCGTCGCGCAGCGAGAAGTAGTTGGTCGCGAGCTCGCCCTGCGCCGACAGGCGCGCGCCCGCGAGGTCGGCCTCGCTCGCCTGCGCGCTCGTGACGCCTTGCCGCAGCGCGCCCCAGACGTCGGGCTCCCAGCTCGCGCCGAGGCTGGCCTGGAACGCGCTCGACGTAGCGCCCGCGCCGTTGCCGCCGCTGCGCCGGGCACTGCCGTCGGCGCTGATTTGCGGGAACAGCGACGCGCGCTGCTGCGCAACCAAGGCGCGCGCCTGCGCGTAGGCGGCGACTGCGGCGGCGACGTTCTGGTTCGAGACTTCGACCTGCGACACGAGCCGGTTCAGCTCGGCATCGCCGAACAGCTCCCACCACGGCCCGCGGTCGAGCGTGTCGGCCGGCGCAGCGGGGAACCAACCGGCATCGCCTTGCGGCGCTTCCTTGAAGCTCGCCGGCGACGCGGATGTGGGCCGTTCGTACGCGGGGCCGATCGCGCAGGCCGACAGCAAGGCGGCCACGGCGGCGATCACGGGGAGGTTCTTGTTGTTCTTCATGTGGCTTCCGCTGGCGCCAGCGGCGCATCGCTGCCGCGGCTGAGGTGGCGCTCGTCGGTGCCGCGGCGGCGCAGCTTGTCGAGCAGCATGTAGACGACCGGCGTGGTCAGCAAGGTCAGCAACTGGCTCGCGATCAGCCCTCCGATGATCGCGACGCCGAGCGGCTGGCGCAGCTCGGCGCCTTCGCCGAAGCCGATCGCGAGCGGCAGCGCACCGAGCGCGGCGGCCAGCGTCGTCATCAGGATCGGGCGGAAGCGCAGCAGGCAGGCCTCGCGCACCGCC
>JAZJZJ010000170.1:0-4163 GCA_040389925.1 Pseudomonadota bacterium | reverse complement strand
GATGACGCTGTGGAGCAGCAAGGGCGACTTCAAGGTGCTGTACGCGAACCTGTCTGATAAAGATGGTGGCGCCGTGATCGCCCAACTCTCGCAGATGAACGTGCCCTACCGCATGAGCGAAGGCGGCGCGGCGATTCTGGTGCCTGCTCTGCAGGTGCACGACCTGCGCCTGAAGCTCGCGACGGCCGGCCTGCCGAAAGGCTCGGTCTCGGGCTACGAACTGATGGACAGCGCACGCTTCGGCCAGACCCAGTTCCAGGAACGCCTGACCGCGCAGCGCGGGCTCGAGGGCGAACTCACGCGCTCGATCACTTCGATGGCCGCGGTCAGCAACGCCCGCGTGCACCTGGCGCTGCCGAATCAGAACGGCTTCTTCCGCGAACAGCAAAAACCCAGCGCTTCGGTACTGCTGACCCTGCACCCGGGCCGCGCGCTCGACCGCGCCCAAGTCGCCGGCATCGTCCACCTCGTCTCGAGCAGCGTGCCCGAACTCGACCCGAAGTCGGTCAGCGTGCTCGACCAGACCGGCGCGCTGCTGACCAGCAGCGGCGACGGCAAGCCGGCCGCCGGCCTCGACGCGCAGCAACTTCAGTATGTGAACCAGATCGAGACCGGCTACTCGAAGCGCATCCTCGAACTGCTGGAGCCGATCGTCGGCCGCGACAACCTGCGCGCGACCGTGGCGGCCGACATCGACTTTTCGCAAACCGAAGCGACCTCGGAAGAATTCAGGCCGAACCAGGGCAGCGAAGCGAAGATCTCGATCCGCAGCCAGCAGGTCTCGGAGCAGCCCGGCGGTGCCGGCGCACAGCCCAGCGGCGTGCCGGGCGCAGCCTCGAACCAGCCGCCGGTGGCCGCGACCGCGCCGCTGACCGGTGCATCGCAGCCGCTGCAGACCGCGCAAGGCGGTTCGGGCACATCGGGTGCCAGCGGGCGCCGCGATGCAACGACCAACTACGAAGTCGACAAGACCGTGCGCGTCACGCGCAACGCCAGCGGCAACGTCAAGCGGCTGAACGCGGCGGTGGTCGTCAACAACCGTTCGGTGACCGACGCGAAGGGCAAGACGAGCCAGGTGCCGCTTTCGGTTGAGGAGATCGAGAAGCTGACCGCGCTGGTGCGCGAGAGCATCGGCTTCAACAAGGACCGCGGCGACTCGGTCAAGGTGATCAACGCGCCGTTCAAAGTCGAGCCGGTGAACACCGTCGACATCCCTCTGTGGAAGAACCCCGACGTGATCGACACGGTGCGCGGCCTGGCCGTGCCGGCCGGGCTGGCGCTGGTCGCGATGCTGGTGTTCTTCGGTCTCGTGCGCCCGGCCCTGAAGGCCGCGCTCGCACCGCCACCGGCACCCGCGCCGGGCGCGACGCTGACCGCCGTCGTCGACGACGAACAGGTGCTGCCCGCCCTGCCGGCGCCGAAGAGCGCCGTGCACCTCGCGCAGGCCAAGACGCTCGCGAAGGAGAACCCGGCGGCCGTGGCCGGCATCGTGCGCGGCTGGGTCAGCGGCGAAGCCGTCGGCGCCAAGGCCTGATCGCCCCCAGACCACAAGAACCCAAGAAGAACACCAAGGAGCTCGACGTGGACGACACCGGTCTCGAGAACGCAGCGATCCTGCTGATGTCGCTCGGCGAGGAAGAAGCCGCCGGCGTCTTCAAGCATCTGACGCCGAAAGAGGTGCAGGGCCTGGGCGAGACGATCCAGAAAATGAAGTCGATCTCGCGCGAGCGGGTCGACGGCGTGCTGGCGCTGTTCAACAGCACCGCCGCCGAGCAGAGCATGCTGGTCGCCGACACCGACGAGTACGTCAAGTCGGTGCTGCGCAAGGCGCTCGGCGACGACAAGGCGAACCTGCTGATCGACCGCATCGTGCAGGGCGGCGATACCGCCGGGATCGAGAGCCTGAAGTGGATGGACCCGACCTCGGTCGGCGAACTGCTGCGCGCCGAGCATCCGCAGATCGTCGCGGCGATCCTGGTGCACCTCGATTTCGACCACGCGGCCGAGGTGCTGAAGACCTTCTCGGAGCGCCAGCGCAACGAAGTGCTGGTGCGCGTGGCCACGCTCGACGGCATCCAGCCCTCGGCGCTGAAAGACCTGAACGAAGTGATGGGCCGCGTGCTCGCCGGCGGCGAGCGCAGCCGCAAGACCACGCTGGGCGGTGTGAAAGCCGCGGCCGAGATGATCAACCTGATGGGCACGAGCGTGGAAACCGCGGTGCTCGACTACATCCGCGAAGCCGACAACGATCTGGCGCAGAAGATCATGGACAACATGTTCACGTTCGACGATCTGGAAAGGATCGACGACAAGGGCATCCAGGCGCTGCTGAAGGAAATCCAGTCCGAATCGCTGGTGATCGCGCTGAAGGGGGCGACGCCGGAGATGCGCGAGAAGGTGTTCAAGAACATGTCGACTCGCGCCGCCGAAACGCTGCGCGAGGACCTCGAATCGCGCGGCCCGGTGCGTGTCTCGGAGGTCGAGGCCGAACAGAAGGAAATGCTGAAAGTCGTGCGCCGGCTGGCCGACGAAGGTCAGATCGTGCTGAGCGGCGGAGGCGACGATGACTTCGTCTGACCCGCGCGACCTGCGCGACGTGTTCCGCGCAAAGAACATTCCCTCGCCGAACGATGCGGCCCGCGCTTATGCGCGCTTCATTCCGCGCGAGGAACTGAACGACGTCAAGGCCTGGCAGCCCGGCGACCTGGCCGGCGGCCCGGCGCCGCAGGCCAACGTTCAGCGCGCGCCCGACGAGGCACCGAAGGTCGATGTGGCCGCCGAGCTCGCCGCCCAGTTGCGCGCGGCCCGCCAGGCGGGCTACCAGGACGGCTACCGCGACGGCCTGGTCGCGCTCGACGGCTTCAAGCAGGGCTTCGCCGCCCAGACCACCGCGCAGATCGGCATGCTGCTGCAGTCGCTCGGCGCCGAACTCGACGGGCTGCAACAGGACATGGCGCGCACGCTCGCGATCGCGGCCACCCAACTGGCGCGGCAGATCGTGCGCAGCGAGCTCGCGGCGAATCCGGCGCTGGTCGCGGCGGTGGCGCAGGAAGCGGTCGACACGCTGCTGCTCAGCGCGAGACACATCACGCTGCGCGTGCATCCCGACGACCACCCGTTCGTCGCGCAGGGCGCGGCCGACGTGCTGGCGGCACGCGGCGCGCGGCTGCTCGCCGATGCCGCGATGTCGCGCGGCGGCGTGCTGGTCGAGTCCGACATCGGCGTGATCGATGCGAGCCTCGAAGCACGCTGGCGCCGCGCGGCCGCTTCGCTGGGCTGCGACGCGAACTGGGACGCGAGCGCGCCCGCCGAACCGGACGCCGCCGCATGAGCCCGCCGGGCCGCCCCAAGGGCGAATTCACCGCAGTGCGAAGCACGGAGGTTGCCCGATGAGCGCGGCGCAGCAAGCGGCGCCGGCACCGACGCGCGCGCAGAAGTGGCAGCGCTACCTCGCCGACATGCGCAGCTTCTCGGGTGACACGGTGCGCCTCGAAACCCAGGGCCTGCTGGTGCGCGTGAACGGCTTGGTGCTCGAAGCCGCCGGCCTGCGCGTGCCGGTCGGCTCGGTTTGCGAGATCCGCATGGACGGCCAGTCGCCGGTGATCGCCGAGGTCGTCGGCTTCTCGGGCGACCGCGCCTACCTGATGCCGACCGGCGACGTGGCCGGTCTGGCGAGCGGCGCGCGCGTCGTGCCACGACCCTCGCCGGTCGTGCCGATGAAGCTCGGCGCGGCAAGGCACCCGTGGCGGCGCTTTGAGGACCGCACGCTGCACTTGCCGGTCGGCGACGGCCTGCTCGGCCGCGTCGTCGACTCGCACGGCCACCCGATGGACCGCAAGGGCCCGATCGAGCACGCGCACAAGGAGCCGCTGACGCGCCGCCCGATCAACGCGATGGACCGCGATCCGGTGCGCACCCCGCTCGACACCGGCGTGCGCGCGATCAACGCAATGCTCACGGTCGGCCGCGGCCAGCGCATCGGCCTGTTCGCCGGCACCGGCGTGGGCAAGTCGGTGCTGCTCGGCATGATGGCGCGCTACACCGCGGCCGACGTGATCGTGGTCGGGCTGATCGGCGAGCGCGGCCGCGAAGTGAAAGAGTTCATCGAAGACATCCTCGGCGAGGAAGGCATGCGCCGCTCGGTCGTCGTCGCCGCGCCGGCC